>JBJHCA010000014.1:297-50504 GCA_050485785.1 Saprospiraceae bacterium
GCAATCAGCATAGACAATTGGACGGATTTTCCGGCGGCCATGGCCTAAAACGGTGAAGGCCGGTCCTGTAGCTTTTGTCGTGAGGTGGCGGATGGCTTTTAGATGTTGCCTTGGATTTTGCTTTGCTCCCATAAACTACTAAATCCAAAACACAGGGAGGACCAATCCCGAAGGGATGGCCAACTGGTTCTCACTCAACAAGAGGAGGGCTAAAAGTTCCAGTGGTATCCCAAACTGAAATTGCGACCCGGCATTGGATTGGCTCTTTCTCTGATACGGGAAAGGTGATCGCGGTATGACGTGTTTAGAATGTTGTGTACCCTGAACTGAATCATGTGACGCCCCTTGTGGTCGAAACGGAAACCGGCTTCGGCACCGGCCAGGAAATAGCCGGGGGTAGTCTCTTCATCGGGAGCAACGCGGTTTTGAGCGGTCACATAACGAAAATCCGTTCCAACCCAGAAAATCTCTCTGTCATAGGTCAATCCGGCCCGGGAACGAAGCGGAGGCATAAACGGCAATGGCTCGCCACCGTTGGTCAGCCTTTCACCGATTACATAATCAATTCCCCCGGTTATGGTAACATACTGATGAAGCTGAAGAGCTGATGAAAATTCACCGCCATATATCCTGGCTTCATCGGCTTCATACCTGAAAACCGGCAAACCCGAGGCATCATGAACTTCACCGGTGGGTGTAAAAATGATAAAATCGTTGACATGCGTATAAAATGCTGCCAGCTCGGCATGGAAAGCTCCCTTTTCAAATCGGGTGTACATATCGGCACCCAATGTGGTTTCACTTCCCAAAGAGGCATCACCAATCTCGAATGTGCCTGCTCCCAAATGCGGCCCAAATGCAAACAGCTCTTCCAGCGACGGGTTCTTAAATGCCCTGGCCATCTGCATGCCAAATTCCAGCGTTCCCGATGGTTTCCAGTGGATTCCGGCAGAACCTGACCAGTTAAAAAACCTGCGGGACTCATCAATTTCCGGGAAAAATTCATTGGCTAAAGTTTGCAAAGCCGAAAACTCTCCCCGTATGCCAAACTGCAATCGCAATTGCCTAGCCAAAGGAATTTCCTCAAATACAAAAGCAGCCACATTGATATTTTTATCTCCGGGGGTAAAGGCATCATCGCCACCTACTTCCAGTGAACGGCCATACAAATTGACCCCGGCTGCACCCCGGCTGAAGATCCAAAACGGTTTGTGTTGCATGGTGAGGGTAGAACTGATGGAGCGCTGATGGAATTCAAGTTCTATATCTTCATCTACCGTTCCGTCTGCCTGTGTTTCAACCTCTACCTCCTGCTGATTAAAAAAACCGCCGTGCATCCGGAATTCAAGCCGGTCAAAGAAACCTTGATGCGCTGACCTGATTCGTACATGACCCATTTGCTTTTGAAGCCTTATCTCAACCCGTTCATCGGGATTGTCAATTCCTTCGGGAATGCCATAGATCATATCGGTGGCAAACAAAGCCACTCCTCCCCGCATGCGTCCATGCATAAATCCCATGCCCAGTGAACCTTCAAAATTCCGCATATCGGTTCCGTCCATCATACCTGAAGGCGTTTGTGTTGATCCGCCGGTGCGGTATGAAATCCTTCCGGTATAAGCCATATTTCCATGTCCGTAAATAAATCTGCCGAACAAGCCTGCCATGGAGTTAACCGTTGCTCCCTGTATGCCCAGCTTGCCCCCGGCACCCTCTTCCCAGTGATAGGGAACATCCTGGGTCAGAAGATTAACCACACCGCCTATGGCACTGGAACCATACAATAAACTGGCCGGTCCCCGAACTACTTCAATGCGGTCTGTAGCCAACGGCTCAATAGCCACCACATGGTCGTGTGCAGAACCTGACAGATCGCCCATACGCTCACCGTTTTCCAGCATTAAAACCCGGTCACCGTCAAATCCGCGTATAACAGGCCGGGCCGGTGCAGGACCAAATGACCGCATGCTCACTCCAGGCTCGCCATCCAGCATGAGTCCAATGCTCATATCCTGCTTGCGCTGCAGCAACTCACCACTGAATACCTGACTGGCCTGATACCGAACGTTAGATCCCGTGGGGGTTGCGGTGACTATCACCTCCCCCAGATCAAAATCAGATTGCTCAAGGGTAATGCTACCCAGTTCAACATCCCCGGCCGGAGCGGAAAATTCGATGGTCTTGTTTCTGTAACCCACAAACGACATCACCAGACTATAGTCACCCGGACCCGGAAGGTTAACAGAAAAATGCCCGTCCCGGTCACTGATAGTTCCCAGTTTGCCGGGATTCAACACTATGCTAACTCCGGGAAGCGGCATGCCCGTATGATCATCCAGCAGTGTTCCACTTACCCGCTGGGCAGAAAGACTGAATATAGAAACCAAAGAAATCCATATAAGTATTGCTATTTTCTTCATCAAATTACCATTTAGTACAGGATGACGCAAAGGTAATAATTTGTAGATTAGAAAAATAATTTTAGGCGCATCTAAATTTATTTTTATGACAAACAAAGCCTGAAACAAGACAAAATGTTGCTAAATCCTGAGCAGTGACCTGGTAATGATGCCTTCTGATGTTTGAAATACCAGTGTATAATAGCCGGTGGAGAGGTGATGAACAGGTATTATAATGTATGAATACTGTTCCAAGCCCCTGCCGGTACCGGCAATGTGCCCGGTGGAACTGTAGAGAGTCCAGGAAGAGACCCGGAGGTTTTCCGTAAAAACGCTCACTTCATGCGAGGCAGGATTGGGGATCACAATAAGGCTGATCTCTGTAGAGGTTGGGCACACAGGGGTAACCGGATCGTGCAGCCACACTGTATCATGCTGTACAGAAAACGGTACGTTTTCCTCCAAGATGTTCAGCATCATCAGGTCTGAAATTTCCAGCGTAAAAGGAACTACAATGGTATCATCCTCAGCTCGGATGATCAGATCTTCAACAATGGATCTGAAATAAAAAAGCGTCCTAGATTCATGGATGGTCTGGGTGCCGGTTTTTGAGGCAGCGCCAAGTTCCATCATTCCCGGGGTGCTGCTCTTAAACCCCTGTACCTGATTAACCGTAGCTGCAATAAACATAAGGTCGTCACCCGATGTATCAGGCCATACTTCAAGGCTGCTTTCTACGATCCAGTCTTCATTGTAAAGGACATTGAAAGCCAGCCCTGCAGCACCGGCAGAAGCCGGTGTTCCCGGCGGGTACACAATGGAAATTGAACCCGTGATAGTATCGCCTGTAAACACAGCACTTTGATCAAAGCTGACCACAATCAGGGCAGGGGCACAAGTTTCACACAAGGCCTGGGGCAGATAGGGCTGTGGCGGCGGCAGAGCACCGGTTTGTGTGCTGTCGTAATTCAGCACAATTACATCAAGATCGTCGGGGCTTACCCAGCCATTGCCGTCACCGTCGATAAAGCCATAATTGATGTCGCTTACCGGCAAAAACTGAGGCCAAGGCATATCGAGCACCTGCCCTTCCCATGCAGTGGAAGCCGGCTCGCGGGGAAAACCTTCGTGAAACATGGCTATGCCCAGCGGCAGTATGTCATAGTGATTCACTATGCCGTCATTGTTGTAATCGCCCGGAAAAACAACGAGCGGATCCTGAGCCGAAAGCCAAAAGCAATGAAGTACCGCACCAATTAGCGCATAAATGATTTTCATGTGACGAATTTACTTATATTCGGCATAAATTGCAAGTCAGTATAACAAAGCCATGCATCAAAGTAAGCTTTTTGAACTGCTGAATACTTTCAGCCCGGGTACCATGAAGAGGTTTGTTGAATTCTGCGAGGCGGAATATTTCAACAAAAGCGCTGCAGTTTCGGGCTTTGTGCGCTTTATTGCTCAGTATCATCCGCGGCTTGATCATCCGGACCTGAGCCAACAAAAAGTGATAAAAAAAAATAAAGAAATTACCGGTAAAACCAGGCTGAACTATCTGATGAACCGGATATTACAACTGGCCGAACAGTTTATTCTGGTTGAACAATGCCTTGAAAACCCCGACAGCCACCTTACCCTGCTTGATGAATACTACCGGACAGGGCTGCCCAAACACTACCGCAGTGCTCATCAGCGGTGGTATCAGCACATGGATTCCATGCCGGAACGCAATGCAGACTACTACCACCGCTTGTACACCATGAAGGTGAAAGAATACCGGCACCGCCACAGCGGGGATCATGTTTTCAATCCTTTTTTACAGGACATGGCTGATCATCTGGATGTGTACTATCTGGCTGAAAAGCTGCGAACTTCCATGGCCATGCTCAACCTGCAATCCATGCTCAATATTGAGTACCGCATCAGTCATTTGGATGAAATACTGTCTCGGTGCAGGATGGATGAGTACCGGGCATTTCCGGTGATCCAACTGTACCATGCTGCCATTCGGTTAATGATCAACTGGCAGGATGAAAGTGCCATGACCGGGCTGAATGAACTGCTGAAACAACACGAATCGGTTCCGGGTAAGGATGAACTCACCGATCTTTACAAAATCATGCTCAATATCTGCACACGAAGAATCAACCATCTGAATGATCCACAGGCGCGAAGGCATTATCTGGACATCAATACCCGCCTTATAGGGAAAGGATTGCTGCTGGATGAAGGCCTTCTCAATCCATGGCGTTACATCAATCTCGTCAACATCAGCCTGGACATGGGCGAAACTGAACATGCAAGGGAATTTGCACGTGAGTACCGAAAATTACTGCCTGCGGATACAGCACCGGATGTTTACCATTATTGCATGGCACTGTATCATCACTATTGCGGCGAGTACAGTGCTGCCATGGCAGCTATACACAGTGTTAATTTTGCCGATGTTTATCTCAATATTGCCAGCCGAAGCATGATGATCAAACTGTATTACGATGCCGGAGAAGATGATTTACTGCAGTCGGTACTGGAGTCAACGCGTATTTTCCTGCTTAGAAACAAACTGATAGATCTAGCCCGGAAACAGCAGATGCAAAAATTTGTGGATTTCACATCCCGACTGTACCGCTATCCTTCTTTTGAGCACAAAAAACTGCAACAATTGCTGGATTCACTTCCCCTGCCATCCGGAATAGCCCATCACGCATGGCTTCATACCCGTATCCGGTCAAAAGCGGGAATTACGCACTAGCGGATTGGACGAATCCGGCCATCCTCGTCGCTATTGTCATCCTCATCATCATCCTCATCGTCCTCATACCAGTCATTATCGTCTTCGTCGTCAACATCATCCCAGTCATCATCCTCAGGGCCTTCCATAATGGCGGTGACGGCCTCATCCAATTCGGTATTGCCTTCCACCAGGTCAAAAATGATCTCCCCGTAGTGAAGTACCTGCAAGTATGAATAGTCGATCAATTCGTCAATGGCCGATGCATCAAACCCATCTTCAGCCCTTCCAATAAAAGTATTGCGGTACACTATGCTGCCTTCGGGCATAATGTTAAAATGCCCCATGGTTTGCATGCTGTTGATCATGGGCAATAATGCCAGCACTTCAGAATAAGTTTCACCCTCTTTTTCATCCAAATCCAGGGAAATGCCGGCATCAATAAACATGGCCAGTACGAGTAACCCGTTATCTTCGGGTATACCTGACTGCACTAAGCTCAGCCTGGCCTCCAGGGTATACTCAGCCTCTTCGCTTTCGCTTTCACTTTCATCCTCCCCGTCCATAAATACAAGGAGTGCGGGGATGGGCATTTCTTCAGTTCCTTCGCTGATTTTTACAATATTACCCAGCTCAGTGAGCTCTGCAGCCAATTGCTGTAATACCTCCAGATGGCCTTTTAAGTCAATCATCGTTTCCATATTCTTAATATTGTTTAATAAATGATCCTGAGTTCGCATGCGGATCAACCGCGTAAATGTAGTTCTTTTTAGGATTACCGGGTGGTTTATCTCATCAGAGCCAAAGTCCGGCAAAAACTCCACCCATGAGTTGTTTAACTTTACGGAAACTGTCGGTGTTACACACTAAAACACCGGAAAAGTTAAGCGAAACAAATAAACCCGGATTAAATTTCTGAAATTGACTGACTCATCATTGCAGTCAGAAACCATATTGATCGTTTATGCAACGCAAAGATTTTCTTCGGATGTTCGCATTAGCACCACTCGCCTTTTCGACTGCCAATCTTCAGTCCCTGAGCAAGTTAACCGGTGATCTGAAAAATGGCAAGCCCATGCCGCTGCTTTTTTTGGGGCACGGCAGCCCTATGAACGCCATTGAGGAAAACCGGTTTGTTACCGGGTGGCGCAATGCAGCCGCTTCAATGGACAGGCCACTGGCCATTTTGTGTATTTCGGCTCACTGGGAAACCCGCGGCACTTTTGTTACGGCCATGGAACACCCACGTACAATTCACGACTTTGGAGGCTTTCCGCAGGCTTTGTTTGATGTTCAGTATCCGGCACCCGGCAGCCCACAGCTTGCCGCAGAAACCATCAGTACCATACATTCCACTGAAGTTCAAAACGACTACGACTGGGGGCTTGATCACGGTGCATGGTCAGTAGTGCGACAAATGTATCCCGATGCCGATATTCCCATCATCCAAATGAGCATCGACCGCACCAAACCTGCTTCCTACCATTACAACCTGGCTTGTGAACTGGCTTCTCTGCGTAAAAAAGGAGTTCTCATTATTGGCAGTGGCAATATGGTGCATAACCTCCGCCGGATAGACTGGCGCAACCCCGATGGTGGTTATGACTGGGCCGTTGAGGCTAATGAAAGGTTTAAGCAACTGATCGTCAGTGAAAACTACGACGCACTCATCAATTACCAAAAGCAGGGTGAAGCATTCAACCTGAGCATTCCAACTCCGGAACATTTCATTCCGCTTCTTTACATTCTGGGACTGAAAAACAAAAACGAATCCATCAGCCTGTTTAACGACAAAACCATAATGGGATCCATATCCATGACATCCGTCAAAATCGGATAAACCTCAGCTCGCGTTATCCAAATCGGGGTTCACGCCGATGAGCAGTTTGCCCGTGGTTCGCATTTTTTCATTGTCTTCAATGGCTTCGGCAACCTGCTCCAGCGGATAGGTCTTCTCGATTACAATCCTCAGTCTGCGGTCTTTCACCATATCGAGCAAGGCCCGGATATCCTCTTCTCCATTGCTCATCAGGTATGTTTTACACTTTTTATCCCCAAAAAGCGAAGTGCGAAGCTGTGTAAAAAACACGGCCGGGCCGGGCATGGTATTCATGTAAAGCCCGCCTTTTTTGAGCAGATGTTTGGTTCCCGCAAAGTCAGCTACATTCACAATATCAAATATCATATCAAAACTTTCGGCGCTCAACTGGTCAATATTCGTGTGGTTGTAGTCTACCACATGATCCGCGCCAAGACTCCTAACATAGTCGGCATTTTTATGGCTGCATACCGCCCACACTTCCGCACCCATCATTTTGGCCAATTGTACGGCCATAGTACCTACACCGCCCGATGCGCCTATGAGTAAAACCCTGCTGTGTAAGCCGGGATTCCCGTGCTTCATTAAACACTGTCTGGCTGTAACCCCGGTAACATACAAACACGAGGCTTCTCTTAGGGAAACTCCTTCAGGAATAAGAAAACACTGGCGCTCCTTCAGCTTAAAGTAATCCGCAAATGCACCGCCGTGCATCCCGTTTTGACCGATCACCCGATCGCCGGGCTTGAGCCCGGTTACACCTTCACCCGTGGCGTAAACCAGGCCTGCACATTCACTGCCCAGGGCTTTGGGAAGCTTGCTTCCGGTCACCATTTTCATCGAACCGCTCCTGGTTTTCCAATCCAGTGGGTTTACGGCAGCCCAGGCCACCTGCACCAACACTTCGCCTTTGCCCGGCGATGGTATGGGTTTGTCGGCTATCCTTATCCCGTCACTGCCGCCAAAGCGAAAAATCTCCGCGGCTTTCATGTTTTTAGTTTTCATGGTCTGGGTTTTTTGGTTTTAGATCATGGTCAGTGCCATGCAGTTATACCATGAAGGTATACTTTTTCGCGAATTGATGGTTGACTGCTTTTTCTTTCTTTTTGATATCTCTTTGTTGTGCATTTTACCCCTTTACATTGCC
Organism: Saprospiraceae bacterium; assembly: GCA_050485785.1. Classification (GTDB taxonomy): domain Bacteria; phylum Bacteroidota; class Bacteroidia; order Chitinophagales; family Saprospiraceae; genus JBJHCA01. The sequence goes on from JBJHCA010000014.1 coordinate 8,394, forward strand.
AAAGGCAACCCTGCAACAATGCCCGATTCAAAATCGTTGTACCTGTGCAATTTTACCGGAGTGCCCAATGCTTTTATTCAATTCCCTGCTTTTTAAAAGACTTGCCACACTAACGGCCATATTTTGTTCCCTGCTCCTGGTGCAAAACTCGTGTGTCTACACCGAGCGAATTACCAGCGGTCAAATGGCTTTTGAGCGCAAGCAATACGCCGTGGCTGCAGATATGCTCCACCGCGAATACGAACGTGCCTCTTTGGTCAGCGAGCGCAGCCACCTGGCATATCTCAGGGCCCAAAGCCTTGAAATGACCGGCCGGCATGAAGAAGCAGGCAACTGGTATTACAAAGCCTACGATCACGGATTCGGGCCCGATGCCCTGAGAGGTTATGCCTACAGCCTCAAAATGCAGGAGAAATATGAAGAAGCCATCGAAGCATTCACCGGCCTGGGCATCGAAATCGGTACCCCGTATGAATATCGCCGTGAAATAGCCGCCTGCAGGCAGGCAGCCGGCTGGAACCAGTTGATACACCGTTCACCGTATTCCATTGAATCGGCACCTTTCAACAGCAATGCATCTGATTTCAGTCCGGTGTTTGACGGTGATCAATCCATACTGTTTGTATCTGACCGCAGCCACGGGCAAAGTGAGGAAAACTACGCCTGGACGGGCAGGGCATTTGCCTCTGTTTTCCGTGCACCGGTTTACGGGCATTCCGCCACTCCCGTTGAATGGTTTGACTATCCTTATCACGAAGGCCCGATCAGCATTCATCCACAGGGACATATTATGGTCATTACACGGTGTGGCAGCCGGCAGATTGTTTATGACGACTATTGCGGACTGTATATTAGCAGTAAAAATGCCTCGGGAAACTGGTCAGCCCCCGAAAAAATGCCTTTTACACGACCCGGCATCAACTACATGCACCCGGCCTGGGAAGCCGATGGAAAAGCCCTGGTGTTTGCCGGCGATGACCCTGAAGGCCTTGGAGGCTTTGACCTCTACCGCGTAAAGTTCGACAACGGGAACTGGGGAGAACCGGTAAACCTCGGACGCCCGGTCAACACGCCTGGCAACGAAGTATTCCCTTGGTTTGATCAGGATACGCTCTATTTTTCATCCGATCATCACATTGGCATGGGCGGGCTCGACATATTCAGGACGGTGAAACAGCAAGGTGGTTGGAGCCCGGTTCACAATCTGCTTCCTCCAATTAACAGCAGTGCCGATGATTTCGGCTTCATTATTCGCCACCGGCACAATACCGGCGATGACTTACTGGCTGAAGGTTTTTTCAGCTCTTCCCGCAACGGCACCACCGATAACATCTTCCGCTTTGAGAAAAGAAAACTGCCCCCTGAACCCAAGCCGGAAGAAGAACCCATAGCCGGTGAAATGATCCTCGATATTTTTGTTCTGGAAAGAGTGTATGAAGATCCCCTCGATCCCGGCAGCAGAGTATTGGGCCGAAGGCCCCTTGAAGGTGCCCGTCTGCAGGTCAACTGGGCCGATTCAAGCATTGCGGGCATCATGCCCCCTGCCGATCCACTGAGCCTGAGACTTACTCCGGGGGAAGTATACAGATTCAGCGCAGGTAAAGACGGGTATTTAACCGCTGATGCCACTTTTGATACGCGGTCCATTGCCTTCAATCCTGCTGATGGCGATCAGCGGTTTGAACTTGAAATTTTGCTCGACAAAATTTTTCTGGATCGGGAAATTGTGCTGGAGGATATATTTTATGATTTCGATCGATGGGATATTCGCGAAGATGCCGAACCGTCGCTCCGGCGCCTGGCGGGCATACTGGAACGCAACCCCCATATCCGCAGGGTGAGGCTAGCTTCTCATACCGATTGCCGCGGTTCGGCAGCATACAACCGAGACCTGTCATTGCGCCGGGCTCAAAGCGCACTGGAGTTTCTGGTTGATCTGGGCATTGACCGCAACAGGCTGGAAGCGGCAGGTTATGGCAAAGACAGGCCGGCCGTGGACTGTATTTGCAGCCGCTGTACCGAGGAAGAGCATCAGAAAAACCGCCGTACCACTTTCACCATACTCGAAAGTGAAATCCCTTAACCATTGCGTTGGCCAATGTTACAGCGTTTCTTTGAGCCATCGGAAGAATTCACGCTGCCAGAGGATGCCGTTCTGCGGTTGCAGCACCCAATGTCCTTCTTCGGGGAAATAGAGAAAGCGGCTTTTTATATCGCGCAACTGTGCCACCTGAAATGCCTGCATTCCTTCAGCCACCGGTACGCGAAAATCCTTTTCGCCGTGAATCACCAGAATGGGAGTATCCCAGTTTCGCACATACAGGTGAGGGGAATGTTTCCGGTAACTCACGGGCACTTCGTCATCCCAGTAGCTGCCGCCAACATCCCAGTTGGCAAAAAACATTTCCTCCGTCATGCCATACCAGGTTTCGAGGTGAAACAAGCCACAATGGGAAATCAATGACCTGAAACGGCCTTCGTGGTTACCGGCCAGCCAGTACACCGAATAACCGCCAAAACTGGCTCCTACAGCACCCAGTCTCGTCTCGTCCACAAATGGCAGTGTTGCTGCGTCATCTATGGCGTTGAGGAGGTCCTGCATGGCACGGCCGCCCCAGTCACCGCTGATCTGCTCGTTCCATTCCACACCAAACGATGGCAATCCCCTGCGATTTGGCGCTACCACAATATATCCTTCAGCAGCCATCATCTGAAAGTTCCAGCGATATGAAAAAAACTGGCTCACAGCACTTTGCGGCCCACCCTGACAATACAGCAGCGTAGGATACTTTTTGCTCTCATCAAAATCCGGCGGATAAATGTACCATACCAGCATTGACTGATCATCTGAGGTGGTAACCCAGCGCTTTTCAACCATACCCATGGACAACTCACCCAGAAGTTTGTCATTCAAATGTGTCAGACGCCGTACTTCCTTGTCTTCCAGCGATACTGTATACAGTTCAGCCGGGGCTGACATGCTGTTCCGTGACGCAATGATACTGTTATCCAGTACCCTGAATTCATTAAAATTATATATGCCCTCTGTCCAGCGTGTAAGGGAAAGGTCGTCAACATCTACTGAAAAAATGTGAATGGTGGCTTCCGTTTCGGAGGTAAAGAAAATGCGTTGACCATCGGTACTCCATTGCGGATGGTTGGCATTGGCATCAAGCCCGGCCGTAATTTCACGGCGGGTACCCCGTTCAAGGTCCATCACAAAAATTCTGTTCCGGTCTGACTCATACCCGTCGCGCTCCATGCTGTTCCAGGCAATAAAGCGGCCATCGGGAGAAAATGCAGGCTCTTTATCGTATCCCGGCATGCCGGCACTTAGATTTTGCGTTTCACCTGTTTCCGTATCATACAGATACACATCTGAATTGGTGCTAAGGGTAAAAGCCTTGCCGGTGAGCTTTTTGCAGGTGTAAACTATGTACCGGCTGTTTTTGCTCCAGGCTATCTGATTCATACCGCCAAAAGGTTTTAACGGACTGTCATATGGTCCGTCAATAATATTGACTGGCTCAGAAGTGAGCTCGCCATCACCCAGGCCGGCTACAAAAACATTTCTGTGGGTGCCTTCATGCCATTTGTCCCAATGCCGGTACATCAGGTCGTCGATTATTCTGGCTTTGGCATGGGGAAGGTCGGCATAGAGCTCTTCAATGCCCCTGTGGTAGACCACTTCGGTATGAAACAGGATCTTACTGCCATTCGGTGAAATATGGAATCCGCCCATGTTCAGGTCTGAAACAGGAGATGCTCCGGTACCGTCGATATTCATTGACCATAGTCGTCCGCCTTTGAGGTAAAAGATCTTGCTGCCCGCTGGATGAAACCGGGCATTGGACACACTGCCTTCAATTCCTTCATAAGCGGTAACTGCTCCTGATTCAAGATTGAGCATATACAGATTGCGCAACGATGAATTTTGCTCGATATCAATTTCCACTGCACCAAAAAGTGCCCACCGGCCATCAGTGGTAACATCATCCAGGCTTACTCTTTTAAATGACCAGAGGTCTTCCGGGGTCATAGCTCTTTGTGCTGCCAGTTGCCCGCTAATCGACGAACTTCCTGAAAACAAAAAGTTATACATCAAAGAACTACACAAAACCAGTAAAACCAAAGCGGCTTTCATGGCAAAATCGCAAATCATCCGGGAAAATTTTACCGAACCGCAGGTACTAAGTTGATCAATTTTCATGCTGTAATAATTTGGGAATGAACGGAATTCATCAGGGGTTGAAATCATGCTCTGTCAAATGAAAAACAAAATTACTAAATTGCCCCTCGATAAGAATGAATAGCAGGAATATAAATGAACACTTTTCCGGCCAATTACCGTACTTGCGCACTAAGCCACGCAACCTGTTGCAGTCTGCAAAAGCTCCTTTTAACGGATCGCATTGTATTCGGCATTGTTTTTGTTTCTGTAATTTATTTGCTCAACCTGCTTAAGACCTTTGAGGTAATCCCGAATGCGTAAAGCGATCATTCAAATCATTACAGGAGCTATGCTGTTTATGATCACGGGGCTGATCACGTCTTTCGGTGGCCTTGTATTTGACAGTGAATTCTACGCCAATAAAATCAGCCGCAGCATTCAAAAAATTGAACGCCAGGCTACTACAGAACTTTTGCGATGGCACGGGAAATACCAGGCAGGAAATCCTGCCTATCTGCAACATACCGATCAGAACCCATACTTCAGCTACCTGATCAGACACAGGCAAAACGATTCGCTGGTTTACTACCGCGGGCATACGCTGTATCCCATGTTTCTGCAGTATTTCAACAGTGAATCTTCGGTCCATCTGAGCAATCACGAAAGGGGAATTTTTTATGTCCGCAATATTGACCTGGGGTCTGATTTAAAGGCCGTACTCATCATACCGATTAAGCGAAGATATCCTGTACAAAATCAATACCTCAATGATCGTTTCTTAATTCCGGTTCAAATACCCGCTGACCTTTCTCTGGAGTTCTCAACCGGAATTTATCCGGTGGCCAATACAAATGGTGATCATCTTTTTTATGTAAAGCCCGGTTTTTTTAAAGCTGACTCCTTCTGGCAATGGGTGTTGTTCTTAACCGGTTTTGCCGGCATATTGCTATATTTTTCAGGCTTGTCAATCCTGTTGCAGATCAATGTTCATCGCCTGAAGTCCATCCCGTTTGTTTCCATTATGGTTTTGGCATCACTGTTTATCTGGCTGGTACTGAAATCATCCGGTGCATTCAGTTATTTTGACATTCTGCCTTTTGCCACCTTTGAAGGCCGCATACCGTGGTTACCCATTGAATCATTGCAGGAGGCATTGTTTGTCATTTTTGCCATTTCGTGGATGGGGTTTTGCCTGTTGCGTTATTACCATGCCCGTAACTTTCATTGCTCCCTTCCCCGGAAATTTCATCTGCCTTTGTTTCTGATCTTCAATATGGCAGGAGTATTACTCATTCATGCGCTGATTTACTCCAGTAAAACAATCTGGAATATCCCGCTCAACTTTTTTGCCACCATCGAAAACTTCCGGCAAACAGGGCTGATTTACTTGTCGCTTCTGGTGTTGAATACCTCTTTTTTCTCGGTTTCAGGCACCCTCATAAGGCTTAGCGCAGCAGCAGGGCTTCCCATGAAAAAGGTTTACACGACTTCACTGGCTCTGATGCCGGTTGTTTTAGCCGGGTGGATTTTCGGCTTGTTTTCGGTGATGATCATGTTTACGCTTTTACTGAGCTTGCTGTTCAGTATTTATATGGCTTACACTGTTGGCAGAATCAATTTCAGTTTGCGTTGGCTGGTTGTACTGCTTATTTTCAACAGCCTTCTGCTCAGCACATTAATCCACTTTTACAGCGAACAGGAAGGTAAAAAAGAAGTGGAGGCCCTCATCAGACATTACCAGAATGACGAAGAGCTTTCACTGATTCTTCATGTTCGTGATTTTAAAGACAGACTGGAACAGGATGGGTTTTTGACCGAATTGCTGGGCAATGTAATTTTTCACCATTCGCGTCAGCGTGCCGGCGAAAGAATCAGGACATTGTTTTCAAGGGACTTCCATCTGTTGCGCAACTACCGCATCGATTATGATATTTTCAGGGCCGACAGCATTTCCATTTACCATGAAAACAGACATCTGGAAGAAGTGTACGAACACTTGAATGATCAGGAAGTATTCCGGCAGATTTCACCCAATGTCTGGAGCAGTTATCATGAAGAGGTAAATAATTCTGTAGCATTTGTTTCGACGATCACTTACGGTGGAACATACTACCATGTACAGGTTACACTGAACCGGGCTGAAATGCCGGAGAGCAGGGTTTATCCCGTACTGCTCCAGGATCAGTCGGAATACCAAACCAAAGCCGGATGGGATTTTGCCGTGTACCTGAACAGGGTTAAAATGCAGCATATCGGCCGCATTTGGCCTGACAAACTAACATTAAGCGGGGAAGAACTCGCCGCCGGAAAAATTCATCTCAACGGAAACTCCGCATACGTGGTCGAACTCAGTCCGAACCGCGTATTGCTCTACGACAGGCTGGCCAATACCTGGTACCATTGGTTTACCTTGTTTCTTTTGTTGTTCTTCTTTTTCTTTTTTCTGGTGATCCTCATCGTTTTTGTTAACGATTACGTACACCTGTTGCCGTTTGATGAGCTGACGGGTTTCAGGCTGCTGGAAAGTTTAGGCAACAAGATTTACATCACCCTGTTTACCATGACCATGATCGCATTTTTAGTTGCGGCATTTGTTTCGGTAAACAATTTTAACCGTACAAACCAAAAATATCACTACCAACAGCTTCATTCCAAAATTCGGGGTATAGAATCCGAAATCCAAAGCCTGCTGAATGAGGGCTATCCACTCCAACACATTGACATCAATCAGCTTGCCCGCACCCATGATGTAGATATCAACATCTACAACAAAACTGGAAGACTTTTGCAGTCATCCCAGCCGGAAATTTTGGCTACCGGTATCGTTTCACCGTATATCCCCCTTGAACGACTCGCAAGAGTAGTCAATGCCCATGCCGATTTCATTATAGGTAAGGATCATGTTGGCAATTTGGAATACCTTTATGCATTGTCAGCCATCAATACTCCGCAGGGTGACACGATGTTTCTTAGCCTGCCTTATTACGCACAGCAGCACGAGCAAATCAAAGAGCTGAGGGCTTATCTTTCCATGCTGATCAATATTTACGTGCTCATGATCTATGCTGCCATGGGTCTGGGGCTGTTGATCATTCGCCTGGCCATTACCCCGCTGCAGATTATCGGCGATCAGATCAAGTCATTTAAACTCGATCGCCGCAATGAAAAAATTGCCTGGGATTCCAATGATGAAATAGGCAAACTGGTTAAGCAATACAATGCCATGGTAGATCAACTTGAGCAAAGTGCTAAACTGCTGGCATCATCAGAACGCAAACTGGCCTGGAGTGAAATGGCCCGACAGATTGCCCACGAGATTAAAAATCCGCTTACACCAATGAAGCTCAATCTTCAATACCTGCAGAGACTGGCTAAAAAAGACCGAGAAGCCGCCCTGGAACAGGTTGACATTATTGTGGACTCACTCAACGAACAAATCGACAACCTCTCAGCTATAGCCTCTTCGTTTGCCGAATTTGCTCAACTGCCCGATATTGAAGCCGAACCCAAAGATATAGTTCCCATGCTGAGCCTTACGGTGAGTTTTTTCCATCAGCAGGCAGAAGGTACTATCTCATTGGACTGTACCGAGAGTAAAATGATGGCTAAGATTGACAAGAGTTATTTTCTTCGGGTTCTCAACAACCTGATCAACAATGCTTATCAGGCAACACCTACGGGTAGGAATCCGTCAATTCTGGTACACGGATACAAGCAGGACGGAATGGTGTACATAGAAGTGTCCGATAACGGGACCGGCATACACGGTGAACTGGCCGAAAAAATATTCCAGCCTCATTTTTCCACCAAATCATCCGGGCAAGGCCTTGGCCTGGCCATTAGCCGCAAACTCATCGAACATTCGGGTGGAACCATTAACTGGAAAAACAATCCAAACCTTGGTGCCACATTTACAGTTACTCTGCCTGAATACACGGTTTAATGGAAATATTTACCCGGGGAGGTGACAAAAAATCGGTGGCCATACTGGGCAGCGGCTTGGCAGGCCTTGCGGCCTCCATCCGGTTGGCACATGCCGGGTTCACCGTATCGGTATTTGAAAAAAACAGCTATCCGGGAGGCAAGCTTACGGAATTTCAAAAGGATGGATACCGCTTTGATGCCGGCCCCAGTTTGCTTACCATGCCCAACTATATTACCGAAGTACTCAGCCTGGCCGGCAATAGCCATGCGGATAAATTCAGGTACCGCAGGCTCCGGACGGTTTGCCATTATTTTTGGCCCGATGGCAGCCGCTTTTCTGCCCCTGCTGACAGCCGGGAGTTGATTGCCGGCCTGGCGGAATTGACCGGTTGTGATCCCAAAAAAATAGCTGCTTACCTTCATAACAGCAAGCTGAAGTACGAACTGACCGGAACCGTATTTACGGAGAAAAGTCTGCACCGCTTGTCTACCTGGCTTTCAGGCAGCGTAGTCAAAGCTCTTGCCCATCTGCACAGGTTTGACCTGATGCGCACCATGCATCAAACCCATGTAAAGCGGCTGGGCCATCCAAAACTGGTCCAGATGTTTGACCGCTATGCCACCTACAATGGTTCCAATCCCTACAAAGCTCCGGGGATGCTTACGCTGATTCCCCACCTCGAACACCATGTGGGTGCATTTCTCCCCGAAGGCGGTATGCACGATGTTACGCAGTCTCTTTTTGAGGCAGCTAAAAGCATGGGAGTAACTTTCCATTTTGAGACTGCGGCTACGGGCCTCGAAGTGGCCCAAAAAAAAGTTATCCACCTAAAAACAGAACATGGCACTCATAGCCCTGATGCCATACTCAGCAATATGGACGTGTGGTACACTTACAAAAAACTGTTGCCGGCTGTGAAGCATCCTGAAAAAATTCTCCGGCAAAAACGCAGTACCTCAGCACTGATCTTTTACTGGGGAGTTCGAAGTGAAGCGCCCGGCATGGATGTTCATAATATTCTGTGGGCGGAGGATTACGCTGCTGAGTTTGAGGCCATTGCCGAAAAAGGTGAACTTTACCACGACCCCACCATTTATGTCAATATTACTTCCCGAATGGTGCCCGGTGATGCGCCACAAGGATGTACCAACTGGTTTGTTATGGTCAATGTTCCGCACGGTAATGTGCTCAATTCCGAAGAAGCCATTCACCGGGTAAGAACAACAGTACTGGATAAAATTGAAACCTTGCTCGGAATACCGGTAAAACAGCTCATTGACACGGAAGAATGGCTTACTCCTCATGACATAGACCATAAAACCGGCTCGTATCGCGGTTCTTTGTACGGCACCAGCTCAGATTCAACACTAGCGGCATTTTTAAGACATCCCAATTTTACCCGTCGCGTGAAAAATCTTTATTTTGCAGGAGGCAGTGTGCATCCAGGAGGCGGTATTCCGCTTTGCCTGCAGTCCGCAAAAATAGCCTCAGCCTTAATCTGCGAACAACATAATCCCGGCTCATGAGCACCGCATTTTACCGAAAACCGGCTTTGGGCATTGCATTGCTCATCATCATTTATGCCGTAGGCATTGCCGGCGTCCTCATACCCCTGCACGGTGATTTTATGAAACTGACGCCCTACAACCTGCTATTCAGCATGCTGGTGATGTTTGCCTGGGCACGGCGCGATTCGATCAGATTTTACTACCTGGCCGCAGCAGTTTTTGTTGCAGGAATGGCCGTCGAAATTCTGGGCGTACATACGGGCTTACCGTTTGGGCACTATCATTACGGCCACATTCTGGGACCTGAGCTTATGGGAGTACCCCTCATTATAGGCCTCAACTGGTTTTTCCTGGTATATGCCACCACCACAGCCTTGCGCACGCACACAACAATTACTCACAAGCTTGCAATAGCCGCAGTTGCTGCTTTGATGATGCTGTTATATGACTTTTTGTTGGAACCCGTTGCCGTGTTCTATGAATTCTGGACATGGCATGCAGGGCACATACCATGGACCAATTATCTGGCATGGTATGCCATCAGCCTGCCCATGTGTTACCTGGCAGCCCTGTGGCTGCCCCACGAAAAAAACTATGTAGCCCTGCCTTTGTTATGTTTGCAATGCGTATTTTTCACCCTGATCATCATTTGGGTTATCTGAGCATAAATCTGTGCCATGATCGCTAACATTTTACTTTACTCTGCTATTACACTGGGAGCATTTATGCTCATGGAATTTGTGGCGTGGTTTGCCCACAAATACATTATGCACGGTCTGCTCTGGAACTGGCATGAAGATCATCATAAACCCGGCCATGAGAAAGACGGATTCTTTGAAAAAAATGACCGCTTTTTCCTGGTGTTTGCCATTCCCAGTGCAGCATTTTACATTATCGGCCCGGCAGTGGAAGGCATGTTTCCGCTGTTCTTTGTGGGCGTGGGTATCTCTGTTTACGGTCTGGTGTACTTCCTTATTCACGATGTGTATATCCACCGCCGTTTTAAATGGTTTAAGCACCTCGATTCACGATATAGCAGAGCCATACTCAAAGCCCACGGAGCCCATCATGCCAAACAAACCAAAGACAACTGTGAATCTTTCGGGCTGCTGGTTATTCATCCGCGTTTCCTCAAAAAGGGATCCCGGCATTCAAAAAAGCAATCAACCCAAAATCTATGACCCGGGTTTCTAATACCACTGACTTCGGAAAGTTTCTGGAGCGGTTTGAACTGATCGAGCTTCCGGTAAGTATACACAGCGACGCACAGTTTGAAGTCAATAGAGACACCTACCCGCTTCCCGAAGCCATGCTCATGCACTTTATTGCGCCCATTGAAGATTTTGAACCGGATGAATTTACGGAAGCTACCCCGGCCTTCCGTTTTCCCGTATCTCACGATGCCTTTGCCATCATTTACTGGATAGCCTGCCTGCACAAACAATGTTTTGTTCTGGCAACGTACAACCGGCTGGGTGAATTTGTAGACCGCACTGAACTGGCCGGCACATGGCTCCACGGCAGAGAAGTAACTCAGGCAGTAGCCAGAATTGAAGAAGACTTCTTCATTTTTAAGTCTTTCGGTAAAGCCACGGATGATCAGAATTGGCTGGGTAACCCGGAAAATGTAAGCTCCGTCAATCTTCATATCCTGGACACCGGGCACATTCAAACCATCTGAACTCCGGCCGGATTACAGGATATGACCTCATAAAACAACAACCTTGAAAGGAAAAAAACTCGACACCGATTCGCTTCGAAAAGCGATTATCCGATTATACAGAAGCCAGCCCAAAAAGAAGCTGAATGCCCGCCAGGTGGTCAAAACACTTAATCTTGCCAACAACAAAGACTCCGTACAGGACGCTCTGTCAAAGCTGGCCGACGAAGGTGTACTCAAAGCCAACCGTGAAGGCAAATTCAGACTGGCCAAAGGCATTCAGTCAACCATGGAAAAAAAAGCCACCGGTTATGTAGACATGACCCGATCGGGAAATGCATACATTCTGTGTGATGATCTTGAACGCGATGTGTTTGTCCACCTAAAAAAACTGAATACCGCACTTGACGGTGATTACGTTGAAGTAGCTTACCGCAATGTCCGCGGCTCGGCCAATCCTGCCGGGGAAGTTGTAAAAGTACTCAAGCGCGCCACCGATTTCTTTATAGGAACATTACATGTTAGCAGAAAATATGCCTACTTCATTCCCGATAAAGAAAAAATGCCGGTTGACATCTATGTGCCGCTCGATAAAGTAGGTGCTGCCCGAACCGGCGATAAAGTGGTGGTAAAAGTCACTGACTGGAAAAGCAGCGAAGCACGCAATCCTAAAGGAGAAGTGGTTTCTATAATGAGTGACCTGGAAGATGATACCGTCCAAATGCAGGCTATCCTCATTAATCACGGATTTCCCGTTACCTTTCCCGATGAAGTACTGAGTGAAATCAATGTACTGCCTGCAGGTATCAGCCCGGAAGAATTAAAAGGCAGACGCGATTTCAGGGATACGGATGTTGTGACCATCGACCCGGTAGATGCCAAGGACTTTGATGATGCCCTCTCCATCAGGGAACTCGAAAACGGAAACTACGAGGTGGGGGTACATATAGCCGATGTTACCCACTACGTTAAACCGGGATCGGCCATTGACAAGGAAGCCTATCACCGGGCAACCAGTGTTTATCTGGTGGGCAGTGTGCTGCCCATGCTTCCCGAACGGCTTTCCAATGAACTCTGTTCGCTCAGGCCTGATGAGGACAGTCTTACCTTTTCGGCTGTTTTTACGTTCAACAAAAATGACAAGCTGGTAGGTAGCTGGTTTGGTAAAGGGGTTATCCACTCGCGGCACCGCTTTACCTACGAAGAAGCCCAGGAAATGATAGAGGGTAAAGAACACAAAATGTCATCCATCATTATCCGGCTTAATAACCTGGCTAAAAAGCTCCGCACACGCAGGTTTGAAGAAGGCTCCATCGGATTTGAATCACCGGAACTCAAATTTGTGCTCGACAGCCAGGGCAAACCCACGTTGGTTTCGCTCAAAAAACGCTTTGATGCCCACAAACTCGTGGAGGAATTTATGCTGCTGGCCAATAAGGAAGTAGCTGCCTTAATATACAAAAAAGGCCGTGACAGGGAAGTTCCATTTGTTTACCGCATCCACGATACACCCGACATGGCCAAAGTGGAGGAGTTTGCCGTATTTGCCCGCCATCTTGGCTTTAACGTTGATGCCAGCTCCACCCAGGGCGTGGTAAAAAGTTATAACCAGCTCATGGATGCCCTAGAAGAAAAACCCGAACTCAATATTCTGGAGTCTCTAGCAATCAGAACCATGGCCAAAGCCGTATATTCGGCAGACAATATCGGTCACTTTGGACTGGGATTTGAACACTATACCCATTTTACATCCCCCATCCGGCGATATGCAGATATACTGGTTCACCGATTGCTGGAAGCCAACCTGGAAACCATTTTCCGCACTGAAAAGGAAATCCTGCAAAAGCAGTGTATTTACGTTTCCGCTCAGGAGCGCAAAGCAGTAGAAGCCGAACGCGAATCAGTGAAATACAAACAGGCGGAATACCTCAATCAGTTTATTGGCGATTCCTTTCAGGGAACCGTATCCGGTATGAACGAAAAGGGTTTCTTTGTGACGCTTCGCGAAAACTACTGCGAAGGCTTTGTTCCCTTTCTGCAGTTTGATGAACCCTATGATGTAAGCCCCGACCGGCTCAAAGCTGCTGCACGGTACAGCAGGCAATCGTTTGTGATGGGCCAGGAAGTAACCGTCAATGTGGTCAGGGTTGACCTCGGGCGAAAACAGGTTGACCTGGAATACGTAGAAATGGACGAATAACACAGTTCAAAAACTCCGGTAAGTTTCCTTTGCTGCTCATGCATCCGGCACACATTAATTCAGCTTTACTCAGCTGGTAATGAACACAGTGCAAGCAGGCAAATATTTTTGTTGAGTTTTTATTCGTTTCGCTGCGATAAATTGTCGTATCTTTGCACCCACATCGCGGCGTGGAGCAGTTGGTAGCTCGTCGGGCTCATAACCCGAAGGTCGCAGGTTCAAGTCCTGCCGCCGCAACACAATACAGGCGCAAAACACTCATTATCAGTGGTTTGTGCCTTTTTTTTGCAAAAAACTTTACACGGCACGGCTGTTTTTTACACCGAATTTTCCTACCGAAATCGCGGCTAAACTCATATATCTTAATTTTAATAAAGTATAAGAGTATGCTCAGCGTCGATGAAGTGAATGCCCGTATTGTTAGGAGTAACCATGGCTGGTACATCAGTTTTTACAGCCAAAACCCTGTAACATTTAAAAAAGAGCTTCATCGAAGAAAAGGCGAGATGAATCGAATAAAGATATTGATCAAAGGGAAGCATTTGCCCAACTGTTGCGGGCTTTTTTTATGGTGTTTATCGTTTAGAGTCCATCACATTTTTTCCAAATTTACCCACGTACCTTTCCAAATTTACCCACACATCTTTCCAAATTTACCCACGCACTTTTCCAAATTTACCCACGAAAAATTAAAATAATCTCTGTTAAGTTTTGATTATTAGCGCATTGAAAATATCTTTGCTGCATGTTTAGTCGTCAATCAGTTGATCAAATAGAGGAAGCTTTAAGCGACACTCCTGTAATACTTGTTAACGGTGCCAGGCAAGTTGGAAAAAGCACCTTATGCAAGCAATTAATCCGTGATGGTATTTTTAAAGGCGAATCTGTTACTTTGGATGAACCCGCGGTTTTAACGGCAGCTTTGGCTGACCCTATGGGTTTTCTGAGAGGATTAAACAAGAACCTGATTATTGATGAAGTGCAACGCGCACCCGGCCTGTTTCTTTCCATTAAAAAATTGGTTGACGATAATAGAAATGGCGTAAGGTATATCCTCACAGGGTCGGCAGATGTAATGACATTACCCAAAATTGCGGATTCCCTGGCAGGCAGAATCGAAATACACAGCCTGTGGCCACTTTCTGTAGGAGAAATACAGGGCAAAAAGTCTCGCTTTATGGAAATTCTGGTATCGCCTGACAAGCAATTTTCGAGCAACTCCTGCAACTGGCATGAATTATTGAAAATGATACATACCGGAGGATATCCCGAAGTAGTGCTTCGAAAAACGGATGCACGGCGCTCAAAGTGGTTTACGGCCTATTTAGCTTCCATTTTGCAGAAAGACATTCGTGAGTTATCGCGAATAGAAGGCCTGGCCGAAATACCCAAAATACTAAACTTACTGGCAACGCGGGTGGGTAGTACTGTCAACTATTCTGATATAGCCAGAATTTCAGGGGTGAAAAATTCCACCTTGCAGCGCTACATTGCCCTACTTGAGCAAGTTTTTCTTGTACTGAAAATTCCGGCATGGACACCAAGTGCAGAAGGCAAATACGTGAAATCGCCAAAAGTAATTTTAAACGACACCGGCTTGCTTTGCCACTTAAACGGGATTGACAAAGAAGGTATGGTCAGTGACCGGACTGCGGCAGGGCCCATTTTGGAAAACTTTGTAATCATGGAAATTTTGAAACAGCTCACTTGGTTTTCCAAAGGATTAAAGCCTTATCACTTTAGTATGCATAAAGGGGCAGAAGTTGATCTTGTGCTGGAAGACCGACAAAAAAACATTTATGCCATTGAGATAAAATCAACGGCAACACTCCGGCAAGAAGACTTTAAAGGACTGAATAGACTGGAAGAAATAGCCGGAAAGAAATTTAAAAAAGGCATTTTACTGTACACCGGCGATCAGTTGCTCAGTGGATTTGGAGGTAAGAATTTATGGGCGGTACCGGTACCGCAGCTTTGGAATGCATAAAACAAAGCCACTTTTTACCGCACAGGAAAAAAGCACTCAGCCATCATGCATCGCGCACTGCCACCGCCCAACTTCTCAATCAACGGTATTGTAACATCCAGAATGAGTGCTTCCCCTTCTATCATGGCTATCTGATGAGGCAGCAATGATTGTTTGGCGGTTGATGACATCACCCAGTATCGTTTCCCGCCGGGTGTTCTGATCAGCAGAGCGTTTCCGGCAAATCGTTCGGTTTGTTCCATGCTGATATCCACAATGTTCCTTCCGCCGGATTTCAGCATGCTTACCAGTGTATCTCGCTGTTCTGCATCGCGTACCGATGCCAGGCACACAATAGCCCGCTGTTCGCCAATGGCCAGTATTACATTGGTGTGGTACACCGGTTGACCTTGCTTATCAGCTGCATCAAAAACAAACGGAGTATACCCCAGATGACTGCAAAGTGTCTCCAACACTGCCGGTTCAGTTCTAGGGCTGCGGCATGCAAAAGCAATGCGGTGAATATGGTCAAATACTATGCTGCCTGTACCCTCCAGAAATTTACCTTCTCGTTCATAGTCGGTCAGATCCAGAATATCCCCGGCATTAAAATCGCGAGCTAGCCTGGCAATGAGCCCGTCGCTGCGCTCCTTGCGGCGTACTTCGGCCATCATGGGATACAGCACAAGGGTGCCGTCAGCATGGGTACTGAACCAATTGTTGGGAAATACGGCATCGGGCTTGGGCGGTTCAGGCTCATCATCCGCCACTATCACTCTTATCCCGTGATCGTCCAGCTTTCTGACCATGCCGTCAAACTCACTCCTCGCAACCTCATGTAGCTTTTCGTGGTCGATGTCAACAGCCGGTGATGCCTGAAATGAATTGCTGTTTGCTGTTTCAGGATTGTATCCGAACCGGGCCGGCCTCACCATGATTAACGTGTCTGTAATTTGTTCCTGCTCAGGCATGATTTTGTAGTTTAATGGGGTAAATTTACACCTATCATTGGAATTAAACGGATCCAACTCTGCCAATCAATGGCTTTCCCGCCGGCTTTAGCATGTATTCCTTAAATCCTGAATCACCACAGGCAAGCTTAAACTCAATCGATCATGTAGTCGGAAAACGCTATTTTTCCTACCTTGGCACGGTAAATTTTTTGGCATGCGCTTCATCTTTACTCTCTTTATACTTTGTACTTTCCTCCAAATTAAGGCCCAGCTGGGGCCCGATATGCTGCGAACAGGCCGAACCGATGCCCTGGGAGGGGCCGATATGGGCTTACAGGATATTCATGCCCTTTTTGGAAATCCGGCCGGAATAGCCTGGCTCGAAAGCTGGCAAGCCACTGCAGGGGTGCGTTCCCGCTTTTCCATGAAAGAGCTCAGTACGGTAGGCGCTGCCTTTGCCGCTCCACTTGACCAGTATGGCAGCTTTGGCCTGATGGCAGCTTATACCGGCTATGAAACCTACAACGAATCCAAAGTTGGCCTCGCCTATGCCCGTCGCCTGCTACCTAAACTCAGCCTGGGCTTAATGATCGATTACTACGGATTCAGGATACCGGAATACGGCAGCAGGCATGTGTTTACTTTTGAACTGGGAACCCAGGCTGAACTTCTGCCGGGCCTGATGCTGGGAGCATGGGTATTCAGCCCGCTGCCGGTTGAGGTGGCCGAGGCCGATGACATCCGGCCATACTTTGCACTGGGAGGCGCATGGACAGTCAGCAACCGGTTAAGCCTCCATTTCAAGGCCGCACAGGAAACCGAATTCAGACCATCCGTCCATGCGGGTATTGAGTATCTGATGGCCGATGTACTCTACCTCCGGGCCGGAATTTCCACCAACCCGGTTGAAAATGCTTTTGGCATCGGCTTTTACACCGGTTCGCTTCGTTTTGATCTTGCTGCTTTGTTTCACCCCAGCCTGGGACTCACTCCGGCACTCAGTATTTCCTATTTTCCCGAAAGATGAAGAAGCTTGTTTATATTGTTCTCTTTTTTTGGGGATATCTCTTTGTGGGGCCCGGTACCGGGCCTTCAGCACTGATGGCTCAAATACCTCAGCAAGGCTTTGACGATCCAGCCCTGGATATTGAAGACATCCTGATTGGCGACGCAGAAGGTGACATCGATTTTCAAATGACTACCCAGTTTGAACATCTCGAGTTTTACTTGCGCCGCCCACTCGATCTCAATGCAGCCGATTACGAACAACTCACAGAACTGGGGCTTTTGAGTGAACTACAGGTAATGCAATTGCTCGATTACAGACAGCGTCTTGGGCCGCTGATTGCCCCTGAAGAACTGCAGGCCATTCCTTCCTTTGATCTGGCCAGCATCTATCGCATACTGCCCTTTGTAAGGGTTGGCCGCGGACTGGACGACATCCAGATGCCCCTGCACCGTATGGCATTGGCCGGCCGCAATGAACTCTATTTGCGAAGTACACGGGTACTGGAGCAGCAGGCCGGATACCGCGGCGATGAACCTGCCTATCTTGGCAATCCTTTCAGGGTATATGCCCGCTACCGCCACAATTACGAGAACAAACTGTCATACGGCATCACGCTTGAAAAAGATCCGGGTGAACCCTGGTATTATCCGGGGAAGATCTACGGATTTGATTTTATCTCTGCTCACTTTTACGTTCGCGATTACAGCAGACGGCTGCGGGCACTGGCTATAGGTGACTATGGAGTAAGTATGGGTCAGGGGCTCATCCTATTCTCCGGATTCGGCGGTGGGAAAAGCGCCTTTGTGATGAATATCCGCCGGTCGGCTCGCACCCTGAGGCCCTACACCTCCCTGGACGAAAACAACTTTTTCAGGGGTGGCGCTATTACCCTGGGCCTGACCAACGAACTCGAGATCACCGCTTTTGCCTCTTACCGCCAGCGAGATGCCAATGTGGTGTTTACGGCACTCGACACCCTGGACAGCGAGGATACCCGGGCACTGATTACCTCTTTTCAGTTAACCGGTTTCCACAGGACCGAAAGAGAAATAGAACAGAAGAATGCCATTAAAGAAACCCTGGGCGGTGCAGTGCTCAGATACAGCAGAAACCGTTTCCGTGCATCTGCCAATGTGCTCTACACCCAATTTGAAGCTCCATTGGTTCGCGACAGCCGCCCTTACAATTACTTCCGTTTCCAGAATGACCGCCTGCTCAATGCCAGCCTCGATTATACCTTCATGATACGGAATATCAACTTTTTTGGCGAATCCGCCATGAGTGACAACGGCGGTATGGCTACGGTAAACGGCATGCTGATTGGACTTGACAAAATGGTTGATCTGTCGCTGCTTTTCAGGCATCTGGGCCGTGACTTCCAGGCTATGAACAACAATCCGTTCACAGAATCGGCGCAGGGTCAGAATGAAACAGGCCTCTATCTCGGCCTGCAGATCACCCCCAACAGAAAGTGGCAGTTTTCGGCTTACATGGACACCTGGAAACATCCATGGCTCATGTTTAACAGCAGTGGGCCTTCACAAGGCTCAGAGTACCTTGCCCGGATCACATACCGGGAACGCCGCCGAATGGAAGCCTACATCCAATGGCGCCATGAAGTGAAAGACTGGAATTATCGCGGGCCTGATGACAAGATCAACAAACTGGGGCAAAGGCAGCGCACTTACTTTCGGATCCATGCCGGCAATCAGATCAGCCGCCAAGTTGAATTGCGCAGCAGAGCTGAAGCAGGACGCTATCAACTCGCCGACAATCAACCATCCCTGGGATTCCTTTTGTATCAGGATGTGATTCTCAGACCGATAGATTTCCCGCTGAGTGTGACGGCAAGATTCGCCATTTTCCACACCGATGATTTTAACAGCCGGCTGTACGCGTTTGAAAATGACATCCTGCAGAGTTTCTCCATACCTGCATACTATGGCCGGGGCACTCGGTACTATATCAATCTTCGCTACCGGGGTATTCGCAATCTGGTTCTCGAAGCTCGTTTTGCCCAAACCCGGCGAACAGATGTGACCAGCATAGGCACTGGGCATGAAGCCACGGGAAAACCAACGCGAACTGAAGTGAAGGCACAGGCAAAGTGGTCGTTTTAGGGTGATTGGGGCGTTGGCGGAGTGGCGTGGTTTTTTGTCAAAGTACCTGGCTTAATGTGCTTTTTACTGCTTACAAAAACCATGACACCCCGGAACCACCAACTGCTCACCGGTTACCTTCATAATGAACTTTAAGCAGGTGATTCGATAAATTGCTCCCTTGATCACCAAAACAAAATGATATGTCTTAAAAAGAACGCAAACTGAGCGTAAAACTGCAACTTTACCAAATAGCTACAGTGTTATGCCCTTACTATAAGTTTTGACACCATGAAGCTCCCCAAACAAATCCGTATCTTTGAGCCCTTAATGCGCAGAAATATGAGTAACGACAAAAGCAAACATGCTGAAACCATTATCCGCAATCACATTATCTGGTCACTGGGTGCCGGTGTGATTCCGGTTGCCGTTGCCGATATTTTTGCCGTTTCCGCCGTACAGGTTGATATGATCCGGCAGCTTTGCAAAGTGTACGAAATCCCCTTTGAAGAAACCCAGGGCAAAGCGCTGGTTACCTCCATTACCAGTAGTACGCTGGCCCGTGCGGGTGCAGCAAGTGCCGTAAAGCTCATACCGGGAATGGGTACCGTTCTGGGCGGTGTAACGCAAAGTGTTTTTGCCGGAGCTTCAACCTTTGCCCTGGGAGAAGCTTTCAGAAAGCATTTTGAAACCGGTGGCACTTTCCTGGATTTTGACCTGGCAAGACTGAAAAAACTCTACCGGGAAAAATTCGAAAAAGGCAAAGAAATTGCCCACGAAATGGCCGAAAGACGTAGAAAGTCCAAAGCGGACGTCACTGCTGACAGCACCGGATTCAGTACACCTGAACCCCCTTCCTCAGCACAGACCGACACTCTGCAACAACTCAAAGAACTGGCACTGCTCAAAAAAGAAGGCATAATTTCCGAAGAAGAATTCATCATTCTTAAAGCCAAAATTCTCGAACACAAAACTGACACCTCAGTATAACTCTACGATCAAAATTCACAATACATGATTGGTTTGCAGGGAGTATCGCTGTTTTTTGGCGATCGCGTCCTTTTTAACAAGGTAGATCTCAGTATTCAACCACGCGACAGGATTGGTCTTGTCGGGCGCAATGGGGCCGGTAAATCTACCCTGCTCAAAGTGCTTACCGGTGACAGTGGCATCGATGAAGGCCGAGTTGTAATGCCCAAAGGTACTTCCATAGGTTACCTCCACCAGGATATGAGCCTCGAATCAAAACTAACTGTGGTGGAAGAAACCCGACTTGCTTTTGAAGCGCTGAATTCCATGAAAGCCGAAATCAGCCTGCTTGAAAGTGATATCGAACAACAAACCGATTACGAATCCGAAGCTTTCCAAAAACAGATTGACCGCCTTACAGATCTTACCACCCGCTTGTCAATTATGGGCGAGGACCAAATGGATGGCGAACTCGAAAAGGTACTTACCGGACTCGGCTTCACCAGAGAAGACCTCAGCAAACCCGTAAAAGTGCTGTCAGGTGGCTGGAAAATGCGGATTGTGCTGGCGAAAATGCTACTGCAAAAACCTGATTTTATGTTGTTGGATGAGCCAACCAACCACCTGGATATAGAATCCATCATGTGGCTTGAGCAATACCTCACAGGCTATGAAGGGGCCATTGTTGTGATCTCGCACGATAGGGCTTTTCTCGACCATGTTACCAACCGCACGGTTGAAGTGGAAAACGGCAAACTCATCGACTATCCGGTATCGTATTCCAAATACGTTACCCAGCGCGAAGTCAGACGGGAACAACTGCAGCAGGCTTACGATAATCAGCAAAAACTGATCGCCCAAAAGGAACGGGTTATTGACCGCTTCCGCGCCAAAGCATCCAAGGCAGCTATGGCTCAGAGCATGATCAAACAGCTCAGCAAAATGGAACGCATTGAAACGGATGAAATCAACAGCAAAAGCTGGAATGTACGCTTTCCCGAAGCACCCCGGTCAGGAGAAGTGGTAGTCGATGTCAAAAACGTTTCTAAAGCATACGGCACAAAAAAAGTACTGTCCAATGTTGATTTCTCCCTGCTGAGAGGAGAAAGAGTGGCCTTCGTGGGTCAAAACGGGCAAGGCAAAACAACCCTGGCCAAGCTCATCCTCAATCTCGAACCGTGTTCTTCCGGAATTATTAATCTGGGCCACAATGTTTCCTTCGGCTATTATGCACAGGATCAGGCTGAAGCCCTGGATCAGGACATTACGGTTCTGCAGTCTCTGGAAAGCGTGGCCCCTTACGAATGGCAGCCACGACTGAGAGGCCTGCTGGGAAGCTTTCTGTTTAGTGGCGACGATGTGGATAAAAAAGTAAAAGTTCTTTCCGGTGGTGAACGTGCGCGGTTGGCATTGGCCAAGCTCATCATGTTCCCCTTCAACCTCCTCCTTCTCGATGAGCCCACCAACCACCTGGATATGGTGAGCAAAGATGTGCTGAAACAGGCATTGATGGCCTATACCGGTTCGATGATCGTAGTATCACACGACAGGGAGTTTCTTGAAGGTCTCACTTCACGCGTTGTGGAGTTTCGCGATCAGAAACTGAAAACTTACCTGGGCGATATCACTTACTTCCTTGAACAGCGTCAGCTCGATAATATGCGGCAGGTGGAAATGGCTACCAAATCGGTCAACAATAAACCGGCTGCGGCAAAAGAAAATCAACAGCAAAAAAAACACCGCCTTACAACGGACAGAAAAAATCTGCAAAAGCAAACAGCCCAGCTCGAAAAAGCGATCGCACAAATCGAAGAACGCAAGGCCAATTGTGAACTCGATATGAGCGATCCGGAATTCTATTCCCGCCCCGATATGACCGAGATACTGGAAAAATACAAAAACCTGCAAAATGAGCTGGCCAATAAAACCGAGCAATGGGAATCGCTTCAGTTTGACATTGAACTGATTGACGAAGAACTGGGGAAATTCGCATAATCAAGCTCCTCCGGGTTCAAGTGCAGTGATTCCTTTTTCCCGCGGTTTATCCTGAGTCTGATTATTTTTAATGACTCTTTGTTGGGCAGCCTTCCCTCACCACGCATTCTCCGGATTAAAGATTGACCACCTGTTAACACCCATGCCGATACCAAACGTCAACGTGGTCAAAATCTTTTTTCCGAAATTTGCACTCATCTTTGAGAATTAAATGATGCAATCCCTTGTTGATTGAAAAACACATCCTTGTAATGATGCGGCCATGGCTAACGGTATTATTGATTTTTGTTTCCTGGTCATGTATTTCAGCGCAAATTGAAGTACATCACCGGGTAAAGGTCTATCTTGATGGCAAGAGCCCTGCTGAACTTGAAGATCTGGGGCTGGAAGCCGATCACGGCATCATTAAACCCGGCGTTTTTATCATTAATGACTATGGTGAAAGTGAAGTTCGCATTCTGAATGAGCACAACATCAGGTATGATATCCTCATCCGCGACGTGGCGGATTATTACGCAAGGCGAAATCGTGAAATTGACCGGGTAATGCGTTCGCGGTACGACTGCGAAGCCCCGCGCTGGGAAAAATATCCCGTACCTGTAAACTTTTCATTGGGTTCCATGGGAGGTTTCCCAACCCTCAGCGAAATATACCATGCCCTGGATTCAATGCATCAATTGTTTCCGGATCTGATCATGGAAAAAACACCCATTAGTAATGTTACCTCACACATGGGTCACCATGTTTATCATACCCGCATTTCCGGCCAGTCTGCACCAAACCAGCAAAAACCCAAAGTCTTGTTTACTGCCCTTCACCATGCCCGCGAACCGGCCAGTGTATCCCAGATGCTGTTTTTTATGTGGTACCTGCTCGAAAACTACGGCATCAATCAGGAAGTGACCTACCTGTTGGATAACACCGACATGTATTTTGTACCCTGCGTTAATCCGGATGGCTACCTGTACAACGAACTTTGGTTTCCCAATGGCGGCGGGTTGTGGCGCAAAAACCGAAGAGCTAACGCCAATGGCTCCTATGGTGTAGACCTTAACCGAAACTATGGTTATATGTGGGGCAGCAGCAACACCGGCTCTTCACCCAACCCTTCTGCCAATACTTATCGCGGGCCTTCCCCGTTTTCAGAACCCGAAACCCAGAATATCAAGTGGCTCGCAGAGGAAAAAGAATTTGTGATTGCCCTTAATTATCACTCATTTGGAAACTTGCTGGTTCATCCATGGGGATACACCGCTAATCCCACTGCCGACACGGACATATATACAGGGCTGTCCAACTTGTTCACTCACCAAAACCACTATCATTTTGGTACGGATATCCAAACCATAGGATACTCTACCAATGGCAGCAGCGATGACTGGCTGTATGGCGATACTGTGCAGAAACCGGCTGCATTCGCATTTACGCCTGAAGTGGGCGATGAATTCTGGCCCCCTTCTTCCCTCATTATCCCACTGTGCCTCGAAAGTCTTTGGCAAAATCTGGCCGCAGCCCATGTATTGCTTAATTACGGCAAAACTGACATCCATTTTGATCCCATTATTACCAATACGGCTACCCAAATTGAGCTTGAGTTTACAAGGTACGGGTTTGAATCCGGCGAAATACCCGTCAGTGTTGTACCCGTCAGTTCAAATATTATTTCCGACAGTGTATTATATGTGTTTGATCTTCCTCAGGGCAGCCATCAGCATAAGATATATGAACTCATGCTATCCTCCGAAGTTGAGGATGGGGATGAGGTAGTATTAGTGGTTAATACTTATCTTCCCGGTGTCACCATCTCCGATACGCTGTCCATGCACTTTTCATATTTCGGCTCAATTGTAGTCAATGAACAGGGAAACAGTATGTCTGGCTGGCTCACCAATGAATGGGGGCTAACATCCGAACATTTTAAAAGCCCCCCTGCCAGTATCAATGATTCTCCGGGAAGCTACTACGCGGCAAACAGTTACAATATTCTGGAATGGAACGAATGGATTGATCTGATCAATGCCGACCATGCCATGCTTAAATTCTGGGCCCGGTGGCATATTGAACCCAATTACGACTATGTTCAATTGCAGGTGAAAACCGAAACGTCAGACTGGATGCCCATGTGTGGCAAATACACCCGCCCCGGAAGTAATTTTCAGGCATACGGCGAACAATTGTGGGATGGCCTCCAGGATGCATGGGTCCTCGAATACATCGATCTTTCGGCCTTTGCCGGTGAAATAATCCGCTTCCGCTGGGTTTTATACAGTGACGCTTACATAGAGCACGAAGGGTTTTACATCGATAACATTCAGTTGATGATTGAACAGTCCGATCCCGCGCTGGGAACCGCTGAATACAATAAGGTAAACTGGACGGTTTCGCCCAACCCGGCCGGCAACCACATCACACTGACAGCTGAACATGACAGCCAAAATAAATACACATTCCGGCTTTCTGATGCCCGTGGAAACATTGTATACAGTGCTGAAATTTACGGCCCAAACCATATTATTCCTGCTGCCCATTTGCCGGCAGGCACTTACCACCTCCATGTTATGTCAGATGAAAAAATGCTATATACTGTACGTGTCATACTGGTTCGCTGATAACCGAAAACACCGCTATTCACTGTATATTCGCATTATTTTACCCATGCTAAAAATAAATATATATCCCAAAACATGTGACATTCAACATCTTTGATTACCTTTGCCATGTAGAATGTCCCTCCGGTTAGAATTTATTAAGGGTTTCCTCAGGTAAGCAAACCCGGTTGAACCTTCTCTATTATTTTTTCACAATTTCAAATTTTTTACAATGACCATTTATGTCGGCAACATTAGCCACTCCGCTAATGAACAGGACATTGAGCAACTCTTCGCCCAATACGGAGATGTTAGTTCAGTTAAACTGATTAAAGACCACGAAACCGGAAGATCAAAGGGTTTTGGATTCATCGAAATGGATGATGACACCCAGGGACAGGAAGCCATCGACTCACTCAACCAACAAGAGTTTATGAGCCGTCCGCTGGTTGTTAACATTGCCCGTCCCCGTACAGAAAGACCCCGTCAAGGTGGCGGAGGATTTAACCGCTCATTTAACCGCGATGGCGGACGTGATTTCAACCGCGACCGCGGAGGATATAACAGAAACTACTAGTCAAAGACTACCCGAAAACAGGTATTTTTACCCTGTTCATGAAACTTTAATATTTCCTTTAAAAGGCATGCTCTTCCGAGTGTGCCTTTTCATTTTATCCGTTTCTTACATATAATGAAAACCATCCCATTCAAAGACTGGCCTCTTAGTGAGTCTATGCAAAAAGCCATAGAAGATATGGGCTTTACCATGGCCAGCCCTATTCAATCCCAAACCATTCCCAAAGTAATGAAAGGCCATGATGTAATTGGCCAGGCCCAGACAGGAACCGGTAAAACGGCAGCCTTTGGCATCCCTATCATCGAAAGGATTGAAAAAAACGAAAAAGAACTCAGTACTCTAATCCTATGTCCAACCAGGGAATTGGCATTACAGGTTTCGGAAGAACTCAAGCGTCTTTCCAGACACAAAAAATGGATTAACCTGCTTGCCGTTTATGGAGGAGAATCCATTCAACAGCAAATTAAAACACTCCGCTCCGGAGTCAATATTGTTGTGGGCACACCGGGCAGAATTATGGACCACATGCGCAGAGGCACCCTGGTATTGGATAATATCGACACGGTAGTGCTGGATGAAGCCGACGAAATGCTCAACATGGGCTTTCTGGAAGACATTGAACTTATCTTGAGTGAAATGCCCGAGGAAAGGCAAACCATTATGTTTTCAGCCACCATGCCTCAGGCCATTATTAACATTGCCAAGCGCTTCCAAACCAATCCCGTATTGGTTAAAGTAACCAGTGAAACACTTACCGCAGCTTCCATTGAGCAAATCTATTTCGAGACCCATCAGGATTCTAAATCAGGTCTTATCAGCATGCTCACTGAACTACACGACCTAAAACGGGTGATCGTTTTTTGCAACACCCGCAAAAGAGTGGATGAGCTGGTGGAAGAGCTTAAAAGTAGCGGACACAAAGCCGCAGCTATCCATGGTGAACTGAATCAGGCCCGCCGCAATGCCGTTCTCAACGACTTTAAAAAAGGCCATATCACCATGCTGGTAGCTACAGATGTGGCAGCCAGAGGCATAGATGTAACCGATCTGGACGGTGTGTTCAACTATGATCTGCCCCATGATCCGGAATACTACGTACACCGAATCGGGCGCACAGGACGCGCCGGTAACCTGGGTAAAGCATTCAGCTTTGTTACAGGGCGAAACGAACTGCGCAAACTACAGGGTATTGAAAATTATGCTAAAGTAAGGCTCACGCATCATCCCCTGCCCTCCACCCGCGATATTGTGGCCAGAAGTAAGCAGCAAATGATCGACAAAGTACTGGCTACCCTGAGCGAAGGCAATCTGGATACTTACGAGAACATGATCGACGAAATTACGGCGGTTGGATTCTCTTACGAGCAGGTTGCTGCTGCTTTACTTAAAATCCAGTTACAGCCTGCCGTGCAATTTGCCAGACAGTTTAAAGTAAAGGCCATGAATATGCCGGCTCCAAGAGGACTGAAAAAACACAAACCCGCTTTCAAGAAAAAACCGGGACGACCCAAAAGAAGATCCTCTTTCCGCTAGACAAATCATTCCGGTACCAGCCGGTGAGCAGTGATCAACAATACCCTTTTAACATTGTCCCTGGATAGAACAGCAAGCTTCACAGAGCAAAGGTAATCTCCCATGTTCTGTGAAGCTTTTCCTGATTCAGACCAGGTGGCGGATTATTACAGATCCATAGCTGCCTTACAAAACTGCAGCATGTTGACAAGCTGAAATGCCTGCTAAACAGGCTTCCCGAATTCTTCAATCCCTGAAGTCTCGAGTGCGTGCTTCCAAACCAGGTCGGCAAAAGCTTTTTCCTGTGCAACTTTGCCCGGGCTGGCAATTTTGTTCATCTGGTAATACACTCCATGCGATTGAGCCGATTCTTCGGAAAGAGCCAGCCACAAACATGCTTTGGCTGCCTCTACCGGTTCTTTGACCCCTTTACCGCCAAAACCAAGGCTGAACCGCGCCAGTGCGGGCATTTTGACAATCAGGCCACTGTGGATTTTCCCCGGATCGAGGCAATTGACCGTAACTCCGGAACCTTCAAGGTATTCCGCAAGTGCTTTGGAAAAAAGTACGTTCAGCAGCTTGGTAAAATAGTATATACTCATGCTGCGATGTTTCTTCCAGCCATCGGGTTGAAGCAAGGCTTCCTTAAACTTCTTCTTTCGGTGTGAGTCGCAGGTAATATTGATAATGCGACCACCATGACCGCTGTGTAAAAGCGGAAGCAAGTGATGGGTAAGCCGCACGTAGGCATGGTGGTTGGTGGCCATCATCCGCTCCAGACCATCTGATGTTATGTGCTGGGTAAGTTGTATGTCAGCTGCATTGTTAATCAGTACGTCCACGGTTCCAAACTTGGAATACACAAAGTCGGCCACCTTTTTGACATCTTCGGGCTCTGCCAGGTCAGCAGTAACCAACTCAATGGTGGGCTGCCTTGTTTCTCTGGCTATTTCGATCAGTACTCGTTTGCCTTTCTTATAACTTTGGCTCACCATCACTACATGCAAGCCTCTGGCTGCCAGAAAATCCGTGACCAGTTTCCCGAATCCCGATGATGCCCCCGTAACTACTGCAACCCTTTCTGTCATGCTTTGTAAATAAGCTGGAAAGTACTTAATTTAGTGTCCGCAAAGAAACACATTCCTCAGGGAATATCCCTGCTAATTAGGTTATAACTGCCATGGTATTTTCAGCAGAAATCCAGGTCATCATTTTGTTTATAACTACCGGTCTGTTGCTGGCAGGTGTTGGCCAATTACTGCGAAATTCACGGTTTGACAAGGTGCAAAAAGGCTTCAGGGTGCTGGCCAGATATTTTGGATGGGAAGTGTATCCGAAAGGCGGGAACCTGGCAGGCCTTTACACCCAGGTGCCTGGGATCAAAGGGCAGTACCGGGGCAAACAATGTAAAGTACAGGTGTATACTCAGGGAAACGGAACACGAAGAGCTTATTTCACCTCCTTTAAAATTCGCGTTCAAAACCCCCAAAAACGAAGCGTCACCATCCTGCGCGAAGATTTTTATCAGAAGGTCAGTAAATGGATCGGCAAGGAAGATATCATCATTGGTGACCCTAATGTTGACAACTTCTTTATCTTTCGTGCCGATGACCCCCGTTTCCTGAAAACGCTGATTACCGATGACCTTAAAGACCAGCTCAAAAAAAACCACGTAGCACTCAATGGCACCCTCAAACTGGAAGATCATGAATGGTCCTACACGGAAAAAACCCTCATTACCCGACCTTTTGACATCAGGCGGTTTGCATACCTGATCAATCTGGTTCTTTGTATGGCAGCATCCCTTGAGCATTATGAAAAACGCTATCCTTACGCCCCGGATGAAGCGCATGAATCAGTGGCCGGAAACTTTGCCCCGGGTTCAGAAAACTGATTTAACCTTGAAAGTGCCTCGTTCTTCGGATCGAACAGCTCACAAATAGCCAGATATGCTAAAGTGATGTTGCCTCTTTCCCATTCAGTTAATATGATCAGAAAAAAGATTTCTGCCCGGCACCCGGATTACAATTAAATTTAATCCACTACCCAATAGCAGTTTGTGTATCTTTAAAGCTCAATTGCCCCAATATGATCAGATTTTTACTTCTTGCTGCCGGAATCATGATGTTTGCACTTAACTCACACAGCCAGTGTGATGAAGGTGAAATTCAGGTACATGTACATATTACGCCCGACAATTACCCCAATGAAACCTCATGGGATATCAGAACCCATACAGGCACAATTGTGGCTGCCGGCAATGTGCAAGGTAATACGGTTTGCCTCCCGGACAACGAATGCTACCGGTTTACTATTTACGATTCTTACGGTGACGGGATCTGCTGTGGCTATGGTTTAGGGCATTATTTTGTGGCAGTTGACGGCGATACCATTGTTCAGGGAGGGGAGTTCCAGTTTTCTGAATCCACTTATTTTAACTGCCAGCCCGGGCAGATCTGCAATGAGGCCATCCCGGTATTGGCGGATACCTGGTACCAAACCTCCTATGACAATACCTGGTATCAGTTTCAGGCCTCACAAACCGGTATCTACCAAATATCGACCTGTTCACCGCTCAACACCTGCCATACTGCTATCTGGGTGTACGAAAGCTGCGCCAATATCAATGTAACCGATGATAACTCGGGTACCTTGTTTTACAGTAACAGCGGTTGCGGCAGTCAGGCCCTGGCACAGACCCACCTGGCAAGCGGGCAGCAGTACATAATCCGCATAGGTAGCCAAAACAATCATTGCGCCGGACAAAGTATTGCATGGATGGTACAGTATTCAGGGCCATTAACCGGATGTACAGATCCCCTGGCCTGCAATTACAACCCCATGGCTACAGTTTCCGATTCTACGCTTTGCCAGTATCAGGGTGATCCCCTTTGCCCAGAAGGACCCGATCTGATTGTTCTGGAAGCGCCTTTAAAAAATTCACTCTACGTAGCTACCATCAATAATAATGACAACTGCCTTATCCAAGAACAATGCGTAAAAGGGTACGGCCTCAGGCAGGTTCTCAGGTTTACCACCCACATTGAGAACATTGGCAACCAGGATTTCTACATCGGGCCCACCCCTTCCAGTCCGGGCACGCCCAGCACACAATGGACTTACGATAATTGTCACGGCCACTGGCACTATGAAGGATACGCAGAGTACCTACTGTTTGATGCAGACGGAGTAGAAACGCCGGCCGGGTTTAAAAACGGCTTTTGCGTTATGGACCTCGACTGTACACTTAACGGTGGTACGCCAAAATATAACTGTACCAATCAGGGAATTACTGCACAGTGCGGCGATATCTACGGTGCCTACCTGCAGTGCCAGTGGATTGATATTACAGACATTGAAGCCGGTCAATACACGCTTGTGGTAAGAGTAAACTGGGATCAAAGTCCTGACGTTTTGGGTAATCACGAAACCAACTACCTGAACAACTGGGCCCAGGTATGCATCAATCTCACCCGTCATCCTGTAACCAACTACCCTTCGGTATCCATAGTGGAAGATTGTGCACCTTTTGTTGACTGCCTGGGTGATATCTACGGTAGTGCACAACCCGACTGCAAAGGGATTTGCGACGGGCCTGCTATTCGAGGTGATATTAACGAAGACGGTCAGCGCAACTATCAGGACGTTACCCGCTATATGTATGAATCTCTGGCCGACACCCTGATTCCGGTAACATGTATCGATCTGAATGATGATAACCTGATCAATGTAGTGGATGCCGCTCTGGTACTCGACTGTGTTTTGCATGGCACCAATCCTCCCCTGGAACACACGCACACTCCCTGCGTGTATCCATACAAAGTCCACAACCCATTTGATACCGTTTACTTAAGGGTTGGTCAGGTCAATATGGTTGAAGGATATGCAGACATAGAAATGAAAAACCCTTCCAATACCTATCTGGGCTATCAGTTCTCGGTAAGCGGCATTGTGATAAGCGGTGTAAACAGCCTGCTGATGGATTTTGAAACCAATACTATGTTCAATCCGGAAACAGGTGAAGTGATCAGCCTTTCATTTCAGGAAGATCTCATCGACAAGAGCAATGTTTACAGACCGGTACTCAGGCTGTTTTTTGCGGAAACGCTGAACGAAGAGCTATGTATCGATAACATCACCGCATTTGTCAATAAAGATTACGAAGAAGTCAATCTGGTTATAGAAGGGCCATGTGGGCATTTGGGCAATGTAAGCACAGGAGTGGTACCTCCTCTGTCGGTAACTATCCAACCCAACCCCATGACCACATTCACCACGGTTTGGTTTAAGTCAGAGTCTGGTGCAGAGGCTGAAATGAGGCTTTACGATCTCCACGGCAGGCTGTTGAATACGCTGCACAGCCGCAACAATGTTCCCTTTGAACTTGACCGAGGAAACCTGGCTGCCGGTATTTATACCATTAGGGTAATTGCCGGCAAACAAAGCTTTACCGGAACCATAGCCGTTCACTGATAGCTTTTCAGCCAAAGTTTTATTGATATCTCTTTGTGGATTCGCTCCGCTCATGAGTAACTAATGGATCTACTGCCTGCATACAAAACCGCTAAGCCACATCATTGTCCACATAAAACCGATGGGTATAAATTGCCGTTAATAAAGCTAAAATGTACAAAGTATAAGCAAAGTGCATTACTTTTGCTCCGGCTAAGCTCGTTGCCGAAGGCTTGAAATCCGGCAACAGGCTTCATTTCATCATTAAAAAATATCATTTGGCTAAAAGATTTTATCGCAAAGACAGAGGTGCCGAAAAAGACACCAAGTACAATTTCAGGATCAACGACATGATCCGCATTCCCCAGGTCAGGATAGTTGGCGATAATATCGACGACATCAGTAAAGTGGCCGGAAAAACCATCGAAGCATCTGAAATCTGTAACACCCGCGATGCCCTCCACTGGGCTACCGAACTCAACCTCGACCTGGTTGAGATAAGCCCCAATGCAAACCCGCCGGTTTGCAAAATCATGGATTACAGCAAGTT
Organism: Saprospiraceae bacterium; assembly: GCA_050485785.1. Lineage (GTDB taxonomy): Bacteria > Bacteroidota > Bacteroidia > Chitinophagales > Saprospiraceae > JBJHCA01. Next base: position 40,528 of record JBJHCA010000014.1, read on the forward strand.
CATCTACGACAAAAAGAAGCGGGAAAAGGAAATGAAAGCCAACGCCGCTAAAACCGTCGTTAAGGAAGTGCGCTTCACCCCCAATACCGATGACCACGACTTCGACTTTAAACTGCGCCATGCACAGGAATTCCTGAAAGAAGGAGCTAAGGTAAAAGCCTATGTTCATTTTAAAGGGCGGGCCATCGTTTTTAAAGACCGGGGTGAACTGCTACTGCTCAATTTCATTAAAGCCCTCGAAGATTTCGGCGCTCCCGAACACCTGCCACAGCTTGAAGGTCGCAGAATGTACACCATTATTGCACCACTCAAAAAAAGTGCAAAAAAAATAACAAGCTAACTTTAAAGACCCTATATTTGCACCCTGATTTTTAAAAGGGATTGTTATGCCTAAAATGAAAACCCACTCAAGCGCTAAAAAACGCTTTAAAGTGACCGGCTCTGGTAAGATCACAAGCCGCCATGCCAATACCAGGCACCGCTTGCGCAATCGTACCAAGAAAAACAAACTACGTTTGCGCCGGTCCAGCGTGCTTAGCCCCGGTGATGCAAAACGCGTAATGCGCATGCTTTGCATTGGCGGTTAGACAGTTTCTGTTTTTTAACGAGGGTGCAGGCCCAAGTGCCACTTAGTGCCTCTGTACCGAACAAAAAAATAGCTTATGCCTCGTTCAGTTAATGCCGTAGCTTCAAAAGCACGGAGAAAAAAGTACCTCAAAGCCGCCAAAGGATATTTTGGTGCGCGTTCCAAAGTGTATACCGTCGCTAAAAATGCCGTCGAAAAAGGCTGGCAGTACGCTTACCGCGACCGTAAAAATAAAAAGAGAATGTTCCGACGCCTGTGGATTGCCCGTATCAACGCCGGCGCTCGTCAGCACGAAATGACCTATTCGCGCCTGATGCATGCTTTGGGTGAAATGGGATCAGGCCTCAACAGGAAAGTTCTGGCTGACCTCGCCATGAATCACCCCGAGCAATTTCAAGCTGTTGTTGACCAGGCCAAAAGCTTCCGGAAAGGTTAATACCCGTTCCCGGCACATCAGCTTTGTTAACAGATTATCCGGTGATGTACATTTCACCGGTATTTGCTGTATTACATCGTTTAGGCTGTCAGTATCCTGCAAAAGCACAATACCGTCCGTTTGTTTTTTCACATCACCAACTTGAAAAGCTATGGGAAGGGCATTTGAATTCAGAAAAGAGCGGAAATTTAAACGCTGGTCAGCCATGGCCAAAACGTTTACCCGACTGGGTAAGGATATTGTTATGGCTGTTAAGGAAGGCGGTCCTAATCCCGAAACCAATTCCAGGCTCAGGGCTGTTATGCAAAATGCCAAAGCTGCCAATATGCCCAAAGACAATGTAGAGCGGGCTATCAAAAAAGCTTCGGAAAAAGAAACGGCTAATTTTAAGGAAGTGGTGTTTGAAGGGTATGCCCCACACGGCATTGCCGTTATTATTGAAACCGCCACCGACAATAACAACCGCACTGTAGCCAACATCAGGTCTTATTTTAACAAATGCAAGGGCAGCCTGGGAACCCAGGGTACCGTTGATTTTATGTTCAGCCACATGTGTAGTTTCAATGTTTCCGCCGATGGCATCGACCCGGAAGAACTGGAACTCGATCTGATCGATGCAGGCGTGGAAGAAATGTTTACCGCAGATGAAGGCATTATGATCTACGCCCCCTTTAACGCCTACGGTGCTATCCAGAAAGAACTTGAAGCCCGCAATATCGAGATCCTTTCATCGGGTTTTGAACGCATACCCGCTACAACCAAAGCCATTAGTCCCGAACTGGCCGCCGACGTTGAAAAGCTCCTGGAAAAACTGGAAGAAGACGATGACGTGCAAAACGTCTACCATAATATGGCCGACAACTGATTTTGCCGGTTACTGAACGCTTTTAAATTCTTTAGTCTGAGGCTGTTTTTCCCGCTTATTATTGCCCTTCGCGATATTTTTCAGAAAAGTCGGATATTAGCCCGCTGTTTCTGAAAAATCCCACAACATGGAATCAAACGTCCGAGAAGATGCTGTAACACCCGACAACGGGAATAACAGCAGTGGCATGATGATTAAATTTTTGCGCTTTGTAGAATGGCTCGGTAATCTCCTGCCACACCCGGTCACCCTGTTTGCCATGTTTGCCGGAGGGGTGGTGCTCATCAGCGGCATTGCAGGATATTTTGGCTGGAGTGCGGTAGATCCCCGCCCTGAAGGCGCACCGGGGCGCGCTCCAGACGGCATTATTGAAGCGGTCAGCCTCCTCAATGGCGATGGCATACGCCGCATCATCGAAAATCTGGTCACCAATTTCACTTCTTTTGCCCCTCTGGGAGTTGTACTTGTTGCCTTGCTGGGTGTAGGCGTTGCCGAACGGTCAGGCCTCATCAGTGCCTGCGTCAGAGGACTGGTACTCAAGGCAGCTTCCTACAAGCCAATCCGGGTGCCGGCTAACTTTTTCATGTATCCGGTAAGGATGATCAACTTTTTCCTGTCGCCTAAAAATCTGGTTACCATTGCCATCTGCTTTGGTGCTGTAGTGTCTAATACAGCTTCTGAAATGGGCTATGTAGTGCTGGTTCCGCTGAGTGCCGTCATTTTCTATTCCATGGGCCGCCACCCACTGGCAGGCCTTGCATGTGCTTTTGCCTGTGTCTCGGGAGGCTACAGTGCCAATATTCTTATTGGCACCATCGATCCGCTCCTGGCCGGGCTCACTCAGGAAGCTGCCCGCATTATTGACCCTACTTACGAAGTTCATGCTGCAGTCAACTACTATTTCATGGCTGTCAGTACCTTCCTGATCACGCTGGTGGGCACTTTTGTTACCCTGTATATTGTAGAACCTCAACTGGGTAAATACAACCCGGCACAGGCTTCCGAAAAGCTGGACGGCGCTGAAGGAATGGCCCCCTTAACAGCCCGGGAAATCAAAGGGCTTAAAATTACAGCACTTACTATTTTAGTGCTCATAGGTATAGTTGCGTTGGGTGCCATACCCGAAAATGGACTGCTGCGGAATCCTGTTACCGGGGAATTGCTCAATTCGCCGCTGCTGAGGGGAATTGTCACTTTCATTTTCCTGTTTTTCCTCATCCCAGGTTTTGTCTACGGCAAAGTAACCGGCAGCATGAAAAACGACAAGGACGTGATTGATGGCATGGCAGGAGCTATGTCAACCCTGGGCCTTTACATTGTTATCGTGTTTTTTGCCGCACAGTTTGTGGCTTTCTTTGGCTGGAGCAACCTGGGTCAGATCTTTGCCGTAAAAGGTGCAGAGTTCCTGCAATACATAGGGCTCACCGGTCCGGTGGTATTTATTGGCTTTATTGCCATTTCCGGCATGGTCAACCTGATGCTGGGCTCAGCCTCCGCTCAATGGGCAGTTACCGCACCTATTTTTGTACCCATGCTCATGCTTATCGGATACAGCCCTGAAGTGATACAGGCAGCATACCGCATTGGCGATTCCGTAACCAATATCATTACCCCAATGATGAGCTATTTTGGCCTGATCCTGGCTTTTGCCACCAAATACAACAAGAACATCGGAATTGGTACTATCATCAGTATGATGTTGCCATACAGCATCCTTTTTTACATTGGCTGGATGATCCTGTTTTTCGTATGGGTGTTTGGTCTGGGTATGCCTGTTGGGCCCGATGCTCCCACGTATTACATTCCGTAAACACAATAAGGTGTTTTGGGCATTTCCTTATGGATGAGGTTGTTTTTGGGGGATGACTTTTTGTGGGTGCCCGCAACACGCACCTAAACACACCCGGGCACCGTGGCCGTTTATGTCATGCAATCAAAGTGGGGTAGCATACTGAGCAAACTTACCCCGATATCGTCTCCCGCCTTGAAAAAGAAAGAAGCAGCACCGTTGGTCAGCATTCCGTATGGGGCTTTGAGCTGCAGGTTATACCGCGACCACTGGAAGGCAACATTCTCGTCAATCCTTACATCCGGTGCTTTGCATTCGATCAGAAGAGTGATTACCCCGCTTCGGTTGTACACCGCAATATCAAAACGCCCGGCTTTACCTGTACTACGCTCAGTGGAAATTAAGCCCCGCGGAACACCGAGCTCAACTGTTAGCCAGGCAATGCAAAGCTGCCGCACCCATTCCTCCGGTGTTTTTACCAGGTACTTGCCACGCACCGGGCACCATATCATGTCGGTTTGATCATGCCGAGCAAACCGCAGTTTATCGTGATACGAGAATAAGCTAAAAGCTGACATCATGCCATATTTAAGTCGCAATAATAGGGCTTAATTCATACTTTTGTGCATGCCCGAAATTCATTTAAAAGAGCTGGAAACCGACCTTAAACAAGGCAAAATCTATCCGGTTTATCTGCTGCAAGGTGATGAGCCCTGGCTGATAGATAAAGCAGAAGCCTTCATCAGGCAATACACTGTTGACCCGGCTACCCGCGATTTCAACTATACCCTGATTTACGGGAAAGATGCCAGTCCCGGTCAGATTCTGGAAACTTGCTACCGTTATCCGGTAATGGCCGAACGTCAGGTAGTGGTAGTAAGAGAGGCGCAAAGCCTGAAAGAAATCGAAACACTGGGAACATATATCGCCAAAGCCCCCAACACTACGGTTCTGGTATTGGTACACAAACACAAAAAACTGGATGGCCGCACCCAGTTTGCAAAAAACATCGGCAAAACTGCTGCCGTGCTTACTTCAATGAAGTTGAAGGACAAGGACGTTACTCCGTGGATCAGAAATTATGCCGCTCACGAAGGGAAAAAAATAGATGAAGATGCCGTAGAGCTCATCTTCAATTCTCTGGGAAATGACCTGAGTGCACTGATGAATTCCATGGAGAAACTCATGATCAACCTGGCTGACGAAAAAGTGATCACCCGTGAACACGTGCATCGCTTTGTGGGTATTCACCGGGCATACAATGCGTTTGAACTCAATAATGCACTGGGGGTGAAAAATGCCAAAAAGGTTTACGAAATCGTCAAATACTTTGAAGCCAATCCCAAGGCTCATGCACTGGAAGGCACTATTGGTGTACTCAATGCCCTGTACACTAAAATGCTGATCACGGCAAAAAACAGCAGGTTATCTGACAAAGAACTCGGTTCCATAATCGGAACGCCGCCCTATTACGTAAAAGATTACAGGGCAATGCTGAAACACTACGACCTCAGGCAAATTGAAGCCGCCATATACACACTGTCCGATTTTGATCTTCGCAAAAAAGGTTTTTACCGGGTGAGTGATCAGGGGCTCCTAAGAGAGCTGGTAGGCAGGTTAATGAGCTGAGCACAGGCATTACTATTTTAAAAATGCCTGACCAATCCGATGCTACCGGGGCTTATGTGCAGGGACGAGATCAGCTCAAGCATGGTGGAGTTATCCCGGGCCAGTGCAGCATACAATGCCAGATCAAACACCAGAAGGAAAGCGCCCTGCATAATGAGTGACTGGCCGAAGCCTTTAAGCATTTCATCATGCCGGCCACCACGACGGGCGCGTTCGGTAAGGTAAAGGCCGGTAGCAATATAGCCCACATCCAGCCCGGCATTGAACAACAAAATCTTTTGCAGCCGCTGGCTCCTTACGGCACTTTCACTCAGCGAGAGGCTGAGCGGATCAGTTCGGTAAACGCGGTAAAGACCACCGGCTGCCAAACCAGAGTTGACTACATTCCACATCACATTCATTTGGTGGAAATGCTTTATACTGCCTTCGCTGGCCTGAATACTGAACCCGGAGTATAGCCAATTGGCGGCTGCCCATGAGCACAGAACATACATTCCCGCTTTTTCCACTTTCCACTGTCTCAGCTGCCAGTTGTCCTCATCCTGAAACTTTAAGGCTGACGGAGGAAGCCCCACAAAGAGTGATCCCCAATCATCATCATAAAGCAAAACACTGCCCCTGACCGGATACACGAAGGCAATCAACAGTAAAAGAACAATGAACGGCATACCCCTGAATTTCTTTGGATCCGCAAACCAACACGAGTGAACCTTGCGGTGTGCTATACTTTGCGGCCGCTGCGGTCAACAAATACAGCCCCGGCCTGCTGGGATGAAAACATGAGAACGTCCTGAATGTTGACGCGTTCGGGGCGGGTGGCAACAAACAGTACTACCTCTGCCACATCTTCGGCACTCAAGGGCCTGAAATCGCTGTATATATCGGCTTTTTCGCGGTCGCCGTCAAAACGCACCAGAGCAAACTCGGTTTCAACGTGGCCGGGACTCACTGCACTTACGCGGATGTTTTTCTGGTAGAGGTCGAGCCGCATGGCACGGGTGAGGCCGTCAACTGCAAATTTGGTGGCACAGTAAACATTGCCCGCCGGGTAAACTTCTTTACCCGAAACGCTGCCTATGTTGATAATATGCCCTTTGCCCCGGGCCACCATGCCGGTACTCAGGGCGCGGGTAAGGTACAGCAGGCCTTTGATATTGGTATCAATCATCAGGTCCCAGTCATCGGGGTTGCCTTCATGGATTGAGGCCAGGCCTTTGGCCAGACCGGCATTATTGACCAGTACATGAACATGGCTCCATTCCTCGGGCAGTTGCTTGATGGATTCCTCCACCTCGTTGCGGTTTCTGATATCCAGAGTGAGCGGATACACCCGTGCATGATACAGTCGCTCCAGTTCCGACTGAAGGCTCAGCAGTCTTTTTTCTCTTCTGCCGGCAATGATCACTTTATAACCTTCCCGGGCAAATGCCTTGGCCACGGCCTCTCCAATACCGGAGGTAGCACCGGTAACCAAAACTGTTTCGCTGCGAAGAACTGTTGTTTTCTCAAAACCCTTTTCTATCAGGGATACAGCGGAATCGGGCAACCCGAATACCGCAGCCGTGGCTGCGTTAAACTGCAGAGGATCCTTTTTGCAGGTCTGCAGCCATTTGTCGAGCGCTCTGCGTCTTTTCCCTGCTTTGAGCAGAAGCTTGGCGTAGATTACTTCAGTTTCCACACTGCGATCACCCTTTTTTATGGCTTTCCTGATCATCTTCTGTGCCCGCTTCAGGTCATTCTTATCCGCATAAAGCCTGGCCAACCTGCGATACAAATTGAGGTCGGATTCCGTAAGCGGGGTGCCCTCTGTTTCCGGCGAATGATCCCCATAATCCCGTTCTTCTTCCCTGAACTCACCTTCCGTGTCCTGTGCATCTTGCATGGCCCTCCAGTCATCCTTATCCAGAATCGCCCCTCCGGGCAGGTCAGAAGGTCCAATGTGAAACGGAAATGCGCCGGTATCATCAGCAATGTCAATTTCTTCCACATCATGGCCCCGGTCAGCCAGAATTTCATCCAGTGTGAGCAGCTCGGACTCATCCTCATCTGAATCTGTGTCTAATAAATGCACCGGCTCGTCCGGTTCAGCAGGTTTTCTGCTATCATCGTCTGTTACAGAAGGTTCCCGGAGTTCCGGAAAATAGTCCTCTATCCTGAGAGGAGCCGGTATGCTGCTGCCTTCATGTTCGGACAGAGGAATCTGCAAAAACTGCAGCAGGCTTTCATATCGTTCTTCAACCAGTTCACGAAACGATAGAAAACGGGCAGTGCTAATATCGCGCACTATATCACCGATGCTTGCATTAATCTGCTCGAGCTGTGATAAATCATCCGAATCGTTGGCCGGGTTAGCAGTTTCAGCCTGCAGGTCGAGATAAGCTTCCTGCCAGAATTTAATGGCATGGATCACCTGACTTACTCTTTCCGGATGTAAAACCGGTAGTCCGGGGGGTATGGCTACATCAGTAATGATGAAAAAAAGGTTACGGAACCTTTCAGTCAGGCGATGAAATGCCATAAGTTTCAATACACCTTCCCGGGTGTACACAGCTTCAGAGGTTAGCAAAGCCACCTGTAAGCTGCCGGATTCATGTTGGGGATAACTCTTTGTATCAAAAGGAGTCACCTGAAGCCCGATACCCAACCCGCTTAAATCCTCCGTGAGGTAGTTGACATAAGCCGGGGAAGCGGCAAAAGTAATGAGTTGAACTACAGAGTCATTGTTCATGATGACCGGAATTTATCCAATAATTGAGCTGTGCTGAAAATGCTTTTTTGTATTCGGTGTAGCCGGCGGTGGCTGGCCCTGAAAATCCGCTCCTAATGTCCAGTATCTCATTGTTTTTACCCAAAATTACCATCGTGGGAAAAGCAATAACAGTATCAAGGGCAGGAAACATATTGGCTGCTGTTGCTTTATCCGCATTCCCACCGTATATCATTGGATGATTGAGTCCATATCGATCGCGGTATCTTTTGATGGACGAAACGGCTCTTGTGGTGTCACCGCGTTCAAAAGCCACTGAAAGCCACAGCAGAGAATCCTGCGGCATGTCTTCTAAAACATTTCGGAGAAAAAGCGTTTCATCCATGCAATTGGAGCACCATGTTCCCATGATTTGAATCAGCTTGAGCCGGTTCCTGTACCGTTCATCTTCCAGGTTTATTGTACTCCCTTCAATGGTGGTATATTGCAAGGGCTGCCACGCTTCATCGGTAATGTTTACAGGTCGGGTAAACAATTGCGCTTCGGCATCAGTAGTGCGATTCGCTTCCCAAACCACCCGCAAATGACTCCCAGAGCGGAAAGAGCCCAACAGGGTTTGCCGGTCAACCACCACGGCTTCAAACAAATAAGCTGCAGCCCCGTCAAATCGCGACAGGTACACTTTATTCTCTTGAATGGTACCTTCAAGGTACCGGTAATCCCCGGTAGCTGTTAGAAATGTACCGTAAACCTGATTGTTTTGCTGCCTGAACTCGCCGAGTGCCTTCCACGGAGCTTCGGTATCTGTACCCAGCGTAACGTCCCAGGTACCGGAAATATCGGTTACCGGTTCTTTTTGCAGGGCAGTGAATCGGTAAGGCCTTCCGTACCATGCAACAAAGGGAATGGAATAGTCCGGTCCGCGGTCAGGCATGTAAAATGCGCCTTCCATTACGCGTTCCTCAAACATGCACAATATGTATGTATTGTACTGCAAGAAGTCCATTCGCAGTGTATCCCGGCCGGTTTTGGGGTTTCTTCCCCAGCTTATACGGTCGGGCTGCACTGTTTCATCCCCGTTTTTGATATTGACCACAAAGCTGTCAGCGTGGATGTACTCTACGGTAAAATTGAAAAAGAGGACGCCGTCAGTCTGCTCCTGCAGATGCTCATCGGTGGCCAGCAGATCTCTGGCCACATGACGTTGCTTTCCGTCGAGATACAGCTTTCCACGCCATATTCCCGGTGCAACGGCATTAAAGGGGTTTTGCATTACACACCCTGACAAACTCAACATTAATAAAACTGTTATTCCAAAATATAGTCCCGGGTTGGCTTTATTCATCATTTTCATTTAATATCTTCTTGGTGACATTTTGTGTTCAAAAGCGTTCTGGCAGCCTGTATGTTTTGTTTGCTCAGGTTGGCTTGGTCAATCTTACTCCCGGGCTCTTTACCAATACTACATACTACCGCAATATTCAATATTTGTTCTGCGCAATCAGCCGGAAACAAAAATGAATAGCAGCCAGGTTTGTCTATATAGTGTATAATAATTTGGATATCAATCTATAAAGGGAAGTCCTGTGCAGAAAAAAACATGCTACTCAATATAGAAATTCTGATGGTTTTTGTGTTTTCTTTATTGGCCTTTTTTGGCTTTGGTCAGGTATCGGATTTTATTGGTGTACCGGTTGCGATGTTGGTAATCCTGCCGGCTGTAGATTAGGCTTGTCACATTTTTTGTGCTTGTGTTAGTGCAAAAAGCATTTAGGTTTTACAAAAAATGCGCCAAGCCTTTGCAGCGTTGATTTTATGCCCTGAGCAAAGCTCAGGGCTATCAATGTTTGGCTACGCTGTAGCCAATTTTGTTTATATGAAAAAGGTTTTCAATTAAAACTAAATTTAATAAAAGCTGCAGCGCAGCCTAATCTTTGTAGCCCCGAGCAATGCTCGGGGTTAACA
>JBJHCA010000015.1:0-40762 GCA_050485785.1 Saprospiraceae bacterium
CACCACAGCGGTCAGATCAGTTTTCCGGGCGGACGTATGGATGCTAACGATCCTCATCCTCAGTATACGGCTGCAAGAGAGGCAGAAGAGGAGATCGGCGTTCCAAAAAAGGACATTACATTGATCGGATCCCTTTCGAGATTGTACATTCCGGTGAGCCAGTACCTGGTTTTCCCTGCTGTGGGCATCGTCAGTTATACACCTGAGTTTTTTCCTCAGGCTGAAGAGGTAGCCGATGTTTTCGACGTCACTTTGTCCGTTCTGCTGAGCCCCGATACCCGGAAAACAAGGGACATCAAGCTGGGAGAACAGGTGGTGTTGCAGGATGTTCCTTATTTTGACGTAAAGGGAAGGGTGGTATGGGGAGCAACGGCCATGATTCTGAACGAGTTTTTGCACCTGATACAGGATCTGCGCCTTCCACTGCACAAATTTTGATGTCCCGTTCACCGGGTTTACCCGGTTTGGGGTTAAGGGATCATACCTTTAATTCACCACGGATGTGGTGATAACAAAAAGCTATCCAAACAAAAAAAAAGGTATAGCATTGGCATACCATACCTTTTCAATGTATCTGGAATATCAGTTAGTTAAGCACGTAATTCAGGGCAATATTCAGTCCTCCGGTCAGGTTTCGCGTGTCTCTGCGGTCAGGGGTCAATCTTGAAGCATTGGTTCTGCGCTCACTGGCAAAATTGACGTTGTTAAAAAAGATAGGGAAGTTGGTTTGTTCCATGTCCTCTATGGTGCCAATGGTGCCGTCAAACCTCAGTAATGCTGAAATATGAAGATTATCGGAAATATTGAAACGCGCACCGAACGCGATCATCCCACCGAGATCCATGGATTTGTATCCGTCTTTGTAATTCTCATACAGGGTATTGCCAATATTGACCTGAGTGCGCTCCACGTCATTTTCAAAATACCGGGCACTGTTGAGGAATGCAAATTGGGGCCCGATATGAAACAGAAATGAAGTGCCTACAAAGGGATTGGTATTGAGTTTGAGATATACCGGAATTTTGGTATAGGAAAGTCTCTTCTCTGCAGATGTCCAGCCCATTTCGCCGTTACCTACATACTTTTGCCCTTGCCTTGAGATCATTAAACCGATTCCGACACCCATATTGTCTGAAAAATTGAGGGCTCCCTGCAATCCGTATCCCATACCGTATGTTCCTTCGTAGTCGAGTTCCGGGCCCAGATCAGCCTCGTCGGAGTTCATTACCCACATGTTGTGATACTGAAGTTGGACGCCTAATTCAAGACCGGCCTGGCCGTAAGAAAATGTCGCTGCACATAATGCCAGCGTTACCAGTAACAAGTGCTTCATGAGTTTAAATTTTTTTGATGGATTGCTAATAAAGGGCGAAAGATAGTTTTTTTGCTCAATATTGCAGGACTTATCCGATCAGATTTGCAGCTTCATCACCGGAAAAGGCATACTTCCAGCTTTCTGCGTTCATATTTTCGTTGCATAACAGGGTCAAAAATCCGGTGAATGCATTTCTGCTGATCAATTGGGCACCAAGACTTATCAGGTGAGGTGTTTCAACCTGGCAATCGATCAGGGCAATTCGTTTTTCAGCTTCCATCCACCTTACGGCAATCATGAATGCAGCTTTGGACGCATTGGGTTGCAGACTGAACATAGACTCGCCGAAAAACACCCGGCCGATACATAATCCGTAAATCCCGCCAATCAATTCATTATTGCTGTAAACCTCAAAGGAGTGTGCATAGCCCATCCGGTGCAGCTGCGAATACACGTCGACCATTTCCCCGGTTATCCAGGTTCCATCCTGACCGGGGCGATCCATGGTTGAACACTGCCCGATCACCCGATCAAAGTCATGGTCACAGGTAAACCGGAACGATTGTTTTCGGAAAACGTTCCTCATGCTTTTACTGATCTTCAATGAATCCGGAAACAAAACCAAACGCGGATCAGGACTAAACCACAGGTAAGGCTGGTCATCATTGAACCAGGGAAAAATTCCCCGCTGATAAGCTTCAATGATCCAAACGGGATTAAGCTGGCCACCATAGGCCAAAAAGCCCTGTTCATCGGCCAGGCTGACCGGGGGAAACTTTGGCTCTGGAGTTGGGGGCAAATAGATCATAGGGCCAAAAAAAAGGCTTTTCAAAAAGTATGAAAAGCCCTGAATGCCTTACAATAAAGGCTATTACTGACAAGATCAAATGTTCAGGATGGTGGCCGAGATTCCCCGGTCAGTGAGTCCATCCTTCATCGGTTTTAAAATGTTAAAAGCACCGGTTTTAACGGTGGCTTTGCCGTTAAAGTGAATAATCAGCGAAAGTTGCTCCGCCTGTTCTGAAGTGTGTTTACAAATTTCCATCAGGGCTTTGATCACCCAGTCAAAAGTATTCACATCGTCATTATGTACAACCAGTTCGGAAATTGAATCTGTGTCATCCAATATATCAACGGCGGTATCTGCCTCTTCATGCCACTTTATTCCACTCATAGCTCGCTATTGAAAATCAAAATTACAAATTTTTCCAAACTTGAACAGGCCATCCAACACCTTTGGTCAATTTTTCCGGCCAGTGGTAATTACAGCTTTTCAAGCGTGGCAGCAATCTTCGAAAAGTCAGGCAACTCTCCGGCATTTTCGAGAACCTCGGCATATTGCACTATACCATTGGCATCAATCACAAATGCAGAACGTTTGGCTACTCCACGGAGTCCTTTACCAAACACCTCATACATGCAATCGTAACTGCGTATGGCCTCTTTATTAAAGTCAGAGAGCAAGGGAAAGTTGATATTGTGTTGATCCTGAAACGCTTTCAGGGTTGCAGGCGGATCAACGGAAATTCCCAGTACATGCGCGTTCAGGGATTCATAAGACGACAAATTGTCACGAGCATGGCACAGTTCGCGGGTACATACGGATGTATATGCGAACGGAAAAAATAATAACACAACATTTTTACCTTTGTGATCGCCCAGCGATACCATGTTTTGGCGGGTATCGGGCAGGTTGAAATCTGGTGCCTGGGATCCTGGAGTAATCATATCGATAATAGATTAGGTGAAAAATTTGAAGAACAGATGCTAAACCCAAAATCCGGGGCTTATGTTCAGCTGCATATTGCGGTGTTGCTTTTTGGGATTACCGGCATACTGGGACGCCTTATTGAGCTTCAGGAAACCATTCTGGTGTGGTGGCGAATGCTGATTACCGTAGCCAGTTTACTGATTATTCCGGGCTTGATAAGCCGTATCAGAAACATACCGTTGAAGACAGCCACCGGAGTAGGGCTCACAGGAATTGTGGTAGCGTTGCACTGGATTTTGTTTTTTGGTGCAATCGCCTGGTCCAATGTTTCAGTAGCACTGATTTGTCTGGCGACGACGTCTTTTTTTACCACATTTTTTGAGCCGGTGTTGCTCAAAAGCTCTTTCAAGTGGTACGAGTCATTGCTGGGCTTCCTCATTATTCCAGGCATGGTATTGGTAGTGCACGATGTTCCAGATTCCATGATGATCGGTGTGGTGGCCGGAATTGGTTCTGCTTTGCTGGCTGCAGTTTTTTCCATCCTCAATAAAAAGTGGCTGGCCAAAACGCCGGCTTTGCCCATTACCCTGCTGGAGCTGGGCAGCGGTTGGCTGTTTCTGTGTGCCATACTACCTGTTTACTGGAACTGGACAGGAGACTTTCGCTTCTGGCCAACTCCGCATGAATGGATTTATCTGCTGATACTGGCAGTGCTTTGCACTACGGTGGCCTTTGTACTCACCCTCAAAGCCCTCCATGTACTTACCCCGTTTACCACTAACCTCACCATCAATCTTGAGCCGGTGTACGCCATTGTTCTTGCATGGATCCTTTTCAGCGAACACCAGGAACTAGGTGGTATGTTTTACCTGGGAAGCATTGTGATCATCGGGGCACTGTTCATTAACGGATGGATGCAGAAACGCTTTTCGAAACGACTGTTGCGATAATTTGTTAACACAATAAAAGTCAAACCATGGATTTTCCGTCCAGAGAAATATTGGATTACTGTGATACGGTGACAACGCCGGCCAATGAATGGCTCAGTAAACTCGATCGCGAAACCCACCTGACCCGGCTCATGCCCCAAATGCTCAGCGGTCTCCATCAGGGTACTCTGCTCAAAGCACTGGTGGCCATGGTAAATCCGCAAAAAGTGGTCGAAGTGGGCACGTATACCGGTTATTCTGCCATTGCCATGGCTGAAGTAATGCCCGTTAACAGCGAACTTCATACTATTGAGATCAATCCCGAATTTGAAGAGATCATTCATCGGTATGCACGCGAAGCCGGAGTAAGTGACAAAATCAGGCTGCATATCGGTGATGCGCTGCAAATATTGCCCACATTGGCCGGACCGCTGGATTTCGTTTTTCTCGATGCTAAAAAGGAAGATTACTGCGTTTATTTCGATCTCGTTATTGACAAAGTTCGCAGTGGCGGGGTTATACTGGCTGACAATGTATTGTGGAGCGGTAAAGTACTTGACCCCGGTAACGATCCGGCAGCTTTGGCGCTGGCCGATTACAACCGCAAGGTAGCCGGTGACCCCAGAGTGGTTTCAGTGCTTATTCCCATGCGTGACGGCTTAATGTTAAGTGTAAAACGATGAACAGATATTATCATTTATCCCTGCTTGTTGTAGTTTTGGTGATCACTCTTTGTGGGTACGCTCCTGCGTACCTGAATGCACAGGATGCCGAAATGCCTGCAGACCTCAGGTTGGGCCCGGAATACCGCAATACCTCGGGAACCATGGTGTCCGAGGTCATAGGAACTTACCAGGAACATACCATCCTCCTGAAGCTGAGACGCAATGTGTTGCAGCCTTCTCAACCTGCCAGACCCGTTTTTGAAAGGTACACCATGAATATGGAGCTCGACAGAGAAGTAGAGCTCACACTACAATTCCGTGGAAATGACCTTGAATTTGAACGGGCTGTAATGCAGGACGGCCACATACATGTTATCGCCAGTTTTCACAACCGACGTACGCGGAAAACACACTTGTTTCACAGGGCTTATACAGCCGATGTACTTCGGGCAGCCGGAAACTGGAAACTGCTTGGTGATGTGCCAAGCTTGAGCCGAAATGACAAAGGCGTGTTTAAAACCGAATATGCCCGCGATTCCTCTTTTATGCTGATCGTAAGCGATATTCCCCGCAGATCGGGACAAAGTTACAAGGCTAAAATGATACTGCTCGACAGGAACTATGATCTGGTGTGGGAGCGCGAAACTGACCTGGGCTTTCCGGCCGGTAATTTTTCAGCAGAACATGTCCGTATTTCCCGGGGAGGAGACGTGTATCTGCTGGGGAGGAATTACCTGAGCCGTCGCAGATCATTAAGTGCCAGGGGAACACCATACAATTACGCTCTTTTCAAGATCAGTGATGAAGCATCCAGACCGCAAAGTATTGCCATTCCCGGTACCGATAAGTTTGTGGCAGACCTCACTTTCCAGATCAACCGGCCCGATGAAATTGTATTTGCAGGGTTCTATTCCGAAACATCGGCGTCCAATCAAAAAGGAACCGTGTATTTCAGGTATGACCCTGTGTCAAATCGATTCACGACTCCGGTATTTACGCCATTCAGCATCGGAGTGCTGGAACAGCTTTTAACCCGCCGGCAAATTGCACGGGGGCGCGAACTGCTCAACTTCGATCTCAATCAGATCATTTTGCGGAATGATGGCGGCGGCGTTTTAATTGCCGAGCAGTACCACTATTCCGCGCGAACCGAGTATGCCCCGTATGGATTTTCACCCATGTACCGCAGGTACTACGGTTATCATCCGTACCGTTCAACGGGACGTCATATTGAACAGTTTGAGTTCAATGAGATACTCGTTACCAATATTGGTCCTGAAGGTGACATACAATGGGCCCAAATCGTACCTAAGCGACAAACTTCCGTAGGTGATGAGGGATATTATTCCTCTTACACCCTAGCTGTACTACCAGAAATGCTCGTTTTTTTGTACAATGACAACATCATGAATTACAGCGATCATTCACGGGCTTCAGCCTTTGGTATTACGGGTACAAGAAGATCAGTGGTTACCATGGCCATGGTAACTCACGACGGGGCATTGATCCGGTATCCGATCTTAAACAGCCGTGATGAGGGAATACTCACAAGGCCATCCATCAGCAGGCAGGTCGACATTGACCGGGTAATTATTTACGGCGAATGGGGCAACCGATATCGCTTGGGAAATTTATTTATATTGTGATATTTGCGTGCTTAACGCATTGCAAATCTCAAAAAAAGGGCCACAGCAGATATGAATGAAATGGAGCGAATAATTTTCGGTATCAAGCTGGGTCGCCTTCGCAGGGAGTCATCTATGTCTTTTCAAAACCTTTCAGCCGCAACGGGCATTTCCGTTTCCTATCTGAATGAAATGGAGAAAGGGAAAAAAGCACCACGTGCCGATAAAATTGAGTTGCTCGAAAATGCCCTCGGTGTCAGGGCCGGCTACCTTACCGACCCCCGTTTATCCAGTTCATTGCACCCCTTGGGCAATTTGCTCAGCAGCGGTTTTCTCAAAGACTTACCACTTGAAACATTTGGCATAAGCCACCCCAAGGTAATCCAGGCCATTGCGGAAGCCCCTATTCAGATCGGAGCGTTTATCCAAACCCTGCTTGATTTTACCCGCACTGAGCATTCCAGGGGAAATCATTTCTATACGGCGGCTTTGCAAACCTACAAAGAGCTTTGCAGCTTCAATATGGAGGAAGCAGAACAAAGTGCCATAAAACATACAGACCATTCCTTTCAGCTTCTCACATCCAATGTGGCCCGATTTCACTGGCTCAAGGATATATTAACTTCAATCTCCGGCTGGAAAGTCAGTACAATGGATAAGAATATCCAAGTTTCGGCTGCAGTGCTACCCTGTTTTGTGAACCCAAAGTCCAAAACAATCTTACTTCATCCCGGGCTTGACAATGAGACAAAAGTGTATTGCTTGCAGTGGCTCAGAGCCCATCTGGCTTTGGGGTTGCCATTGCCTGAGTACCTCGGCAACGGCAGGAACAAGCATTTTCAGGATGCAATCGATGAGTGGAAAATCAGGATGTGGATGCAGGCAGTAGTTGTTTCTAAAAACAAGATCGTTGAACGTGTCATGAAAATTGCCCAGGGCTCGGGAATAGATGAAAATCAGGTGGCTGAGTTGGTTGGTCTGGCTCCGTACGATACGCAGTCCCACCTGGAACGAATTGCCGGGGTAATATATCAACATCTCAAGATCAGGGACGTGTTCTTATGGGTATTCAGCCATGACACCGATAGTCAATCTCACGTTTGCACTACCGAGCTCTATGCCCGCAGTCCGAAGCGAAAACTCATGTATCAGCGCGAAGAGCACCACTGCAGATATTATCCCGGAATGGAACTGGTGATCAATCCCGAAAAATACCCGTCCGGCTTTTTAGTGGCACCGTATTTTCTGGAAACACTGAATGCAGGGTATCTGTGTATCAGCCATGTCAGGGATTCTTTAATTCCGGGCAGAAAAACAAGCTATACCATCGGTATGAATGCCCGTCATCTGACCGGTTTGCAATACAAACCTACAGAAATGACCCATACTCCGGTGAGTTGTGAGCGATGTGCCAGACCTGACTGCCCAAGGCGAGCTGCCTATGAAGAATCGTTCCCCTTTGGCGGAATTAAAAGTAAAGAACTGGAAAAAACACTGGAAAAACTTCGCCACAGTTGAACTCACTCTGTGGAATATCCGAGAAGAGTGCTCTTAATCGTCCGTTAGGCGGAGTGTTCTGACCTAGATTTTTTTTGTTATAACGGAATGGATTCTTGCTTTTTATGCACAGACTCATCCCATAGAACAATTCCGCAGTTAACGGATATTCTCAATCATTGAGCCAGACAACGTTTATACATACTGATGGTGTTTTCCAGGCCAAAATAGAGTGCGTCGCAAATGAGAGCATGGCCAATGGATACTTCATCCAGCCGTGGAAGCTTGGCATTGAGCCAGCGGAGATTTCTGAGGTTGAGGTCGTGCCCGGCATTAATGCCTATACCAAGCTCTGATGCTGCCTGTGCCGTTTCGATGTAAGGCCTTATTGCTTCATTGCGGTCTTGCTCATATTCATGGGCGTATGGACCGGTATACAATTCAATTCGGTCAATGCCTGCCGCAGCAGCATAGTGCATCATCTCAGGCCGTGCATTCACAAACACAGATACTCTTATATCGTGTTCATGAAGCTTTCCCGTAATGTCAGTCAGTAAACCTTGATGTTTTCTGATATCCCAGCCTTCATCGCTGGTGAGTGCGTCCGGGGCATCAGGTACCAGGGTGCATTGATGGGGCTTGCAGTCTGTAACCAGTTTCATAAAATCCGGTGTGGGGTTGCCTTCAATGTTGAACTCCGTGGTAACCACTTTATTCAACGGCATGATGTCGTCATAGCGAATGTGACGTTGATCGGGTCTGGGATGCACGGTAATTCCATCGGCCCCGAATGCTTCGCAATCGGCAGCCACTTTCAGTAGATTGGGCTTATTTTGCCCGCGGGCATTTCGGATGAGCGCTACTTTATTGATGTTTACACTGAGACGACACATAACTTTTGATATTTTTGCAAAAGTAATGGAAATAGGTCTGAGACAAACTGAAATTAAATAGGTTTGCTCGCAAGCATTTAAAGCAGATTCATGAGATTCCCGATCATATTGTTTATCATTGTGTGTTGTGCAGCATGTTCCGACTCTTATTACAAAGAGCATTTATTCCGGAGCTGGAAGTTGGAATCCCAGCGTGGGGAAGGTGCCATCCAACAGAGTCAGCTCGAAATCGATGATGTGGAAATCGATTTTTCCGATCATTACACTTACCGGTATAACAGCATGAACACTTATGAGGAAACCGGAAACTTTTCTGTTGAAGGTACACACTTGATCACTTATCCCCGGGACGATCAACCCAGATATTTTGAGATCAAACACATTTCTGAAGATAGTTTGGTACTCATTATGCAGGATGAAGGAAGGGAAATGATCTGGAAATTTGTGCCCCAAAAATAAAATTGGCCAAAACCATTCAAACTGCTATTTTAATAAGGAAATGCGCAAAAATTTTCCGATTTTTGCATCCGGGCTATTTCAATTCTTAAAACCTTTTTCTTTCTTTTTATGAAACGACTTTTTCTTCCTGTATTGGCGCTGGCTTTTACCTGGAATGCTTTTGGACAAATGTTGCCTTATAAACAGGGCGAGCTGCTCATACAGATGGAGTACCGTGCTTCAGTGTATGACCTGGTACAGCAGTTTCAGTATTTTGAAGGCCATGCAACCGGGTTACAGGTTTTGGCACAGGTAGTGGAGTCCTCCCGAATATGGCTTTTGGTGTTCGACTTTACGGTAACTGATCAGCGTGAGCTGGCCGCTGCATTGCGCAGACATCAGGATGTAATGGTTGTACAGAATAATCACTTTGTTCATGACCGGGGAAACACCCCCAATGATCCCAATTTTAGTTCGCAGTGGCACCACGTAAATATTCAAAGCGAAGATGCATGGGATATCACCACAGGTGGAACTACTGCACTGGGCGATGAAATTGTGGTTGCCGTACTGGACGACGGGATTAATCTCAATCATCCTGACCTGGCCGCCAATTTATGGATCAACGTGAATGAAATAGCCGGAAACGGAATAGATGATGACGGCAATGGCTACATTGACGATATTTATGGCTGGAATACCAGCAATAACACGCCCAATGTAGGCACCGGTGGCAGCCATGGAACACCGGTAAGCGGTATGATTGGTGCAGTGGGTAACAACAACATCGGCATTGTGGGTGCCAACTGGGATGTGAAAATAATGACCATCAGAAGAGGTAGCACTACTGAGGCAGGAGTGTTGAGTGCTTATGCCTATCCTCTCATCATGCGGAGGATGTATAATCAGACCAATGGCAGCCTTGGAGCCTTTGTGGTAGCCACTAATGCATCCTGGGGAATTGACTACGGCCAGCCGGCCAATGCACCGCTATGGTGTGCTTTTTACGACACACTGGGCCTGGAGGGAATTCTGAACTGCGGAGCAACAACCAATTCCAATCTGAATGTCGATTTGGTTGGTGACTTACCCACCGCCTGCCCCAGTGATTTCATGATAGGGGTAACGGCAACCAATAACAATGACATCAGAACTTTTTCAGGTTACGGTCTTACTACAATAGCCCTGGGTGCACCGGGTGCCAGCGTGGTAACTACCAATAGCTCCGGCGGGCACTCAGCCACCTCCGGCACTTCGTTTGCATCACCACTTACAGCAGGAGTGATTGCCCTGATGTACAGCGCTCCCTGCCCGACCATCATAGAGTTGGCAAAGTCAGATCCTCCTCAGGCGGCATTGCAAATGAAAACATACCTGATTGAAGGTGTAGATCAGACCCCTCAGCTCTTGAATGAAACCTACTCTGGTGGAAGGCTGAATTCATTCAACAGTGTCAATCTGGTAATGCAGAATTGTTCTGACTGTCCTGCACCATTTTCAGTGGCAGCCAATGAAGTTGATATATCTTCAGCCAGTGTTAGCTGGAATCAGCTGGCCGGAGTGGATACAGTCAATATACGCTACCGTGTTCAGGGTGCAGCAGACTGGATAGTGGTGAACCACGTCACTTCACCATATGACTTTTCGGGGCTTTTGAGCTGCACTGTGTATGAATATGCTTTTCAGCCGGTTTGTACAATGATAGACAGTGTGGAAGTGGATACGGTGTTTGATTTTGGTATGACCAACACATTTAAAACAGACGGCTGCTGTGACCTGCCTGCCGATTTTGCCATCGTCAGCTACGACAGTACCACGGTGTACTTTCAATGGGGTGACGTTACCGCAGCCCAAAATTTTGTGGTCGAGTACAAAGAAGCCGAAAGTACTGCCTGGATCACGTATAACATACAACCCGGCACTGCCTATCAGATCGGTGATTTGCTGCCTTGTACCGAATACGAAGTCAGGTTGTACACAGACTGTGATACGGCTTCCAGTTCAACAACCGACATTTTTTCATTTGTTACTAAGGGTTGCGGAGCTTGTATTGACTTAACCTACTGCCTGCATGAGGGCGGTTCTACAGAAGATGAATGGATAGCTCAGGTGCAGGTTGGAGACCTGAGTCATACCAGCGGTCCCAGTGACGGATATATGGATTATACCGGTGAAGTGGCCACTGACCTGGCCATGGGAGGAACTTATCAGATCACAGTTACCCCGGGCTTCTCAGGCACCAGCTGGAATCAGGTGCACAGGGTCTGGATCGATTACAACCAAAACGGAGAGTTTGAAGCCTCCGAACTGGTAATGGGTAATACAACACCTACGAGCCAGCCGGTAACCGGCAGCTTTACAGTACCCACCAATATACCTACTGGCATTACCAGAATGCGGGTAGCCATGCGATACAACAGTGCACCGGCCCCTTGCGGGTCATATGCTTACGGTGAGGTTCTCGATTTTTGCGTCAACATTGTTTCGGGCTTTGATTGCTCTGCTCCTCAGGTAATTGAACTGGAAGAAACCGACTTCAGCTCAATCTCATTGTCCTGGTCCGAAGCCTTGAATGCAGAACAATACGAAGTTCACTTCAGGCAAGTAGGTGTCAGCTCATGGACAACCATTGTAGTTCAGGATATTGAAGCCTTTCTGGGTGACCTGAATGATTGTACTTCCTACGAATTCAGACTGCGTACATTATGTGAATCGCCATTTGTCAGCGGTTTGTCTCCTATCCATGTTTTCAGCACAGAGTGTTACCCTTGTGAGCAGAATGTTTTGCCCGACACATTTGATGTGAGCTCTACCTCAGCGGGTATTTTCTGGGAACCGGTTGAGTTTGCCACCTCCTACAGGGTTCAGTACCGTCAGGCTGGAGCTGCCTCATGGGCACTGATCAATACCACTTCCACGTCAGTTATTATTCCCAATCTGGTTGAATGCACCGATTATGAAGCCAGGGTTCGCGCTACATGCAGCAATACGGATGGTGAATACACGCAGGAGATCGGATTCACTACGGCATGTTTGGAGTCTTCCGCCTCCGTCCCTGCAGAGTTGGGAGCGGTTAAAGTATATCCTGTTCCCGCTACGGATAAGTTTACCATTGCCTATACGCTCAGGTCGGCTACGGTAGTAAGGCTCGAAGTGTATACGGTAACCGGACAAAGAGTTATCCATAATAATTATGGCAATTTACCTGAAGGAGATGGTCATTTTACGCTGAACAGGGATCAACTGGGAGGTGCTGGAATTTACTTTATCCGGATTTTTACGGACAGGGGTTCATGGAGTACACGTGTTGTGATGTTGTAATATTGATATCATTTTGTGGGCTTCGTTCCACTCGCTGTGAAGGAATAGGCTGAATAGCTTCAAAGTTTTTACTTTTACAGATGGATCTCAATCGGGGTCCATCTTTTTTATGGGCACTACCTGGTTTATAGCAAAGCGATTAATACTGAGCAGCCGGTCTCAGTTTACCTCATTTATATTGAGGATGGGTATTGCCGGTGTGGCTGTAAGCATTGCCGTTATGATTGTCAGTACCGGGGTTGCCCGCGGATTTCAGACGGAAATCAGCCAGAAAGTATTCAGCTTTTGGGGGCATCTGCATTTTACGCATTTTCAGTCATTCCGCTCTTTGGAAAGCTATCCCCTCAACCTCGCCGATGTGGATACCGAAGTACTGATGCCCGGCCCGGTCAGGTATCATCACACACCGGGATTTCTGGGTCGTGAATTCGATGCTTTAAGCTATGATCGTTATACACGAGGCGGAGTGGCACATATTCAACAGTTTGCCTACAAACCGGGAATATTACGCACGCGCGAACTGATGGATGGCCTCATTATGAAAGGCCTGACCTATGATCTTTACCGGCCGTTGTTGGAGACGTTTGTAACAGAAGGTGTTGTACCCGTTTATACCGATACGGCAACCAGCCCGTTGATCATGATTTCGGAATCCACTGCCCGCAGACTCTCATTGCAGGTAGGTGACCGCGTGCGCGGGTATTTTGCCGATGGCAGGGATGAACTGGTGCGCAACCTCGAGGTAACTGCAATTTACAAAACCGGAATTGAAGAACACGACAGTCGATATTTTATAGGAGATCTCAATCTTATCAGAAACATTAATCAGTGGGAACCCGGGCAAACAGGAGGCTTTGAGATATTTCTGGACAACTTTCAGGATTTGAGGCCCATCTACGAGCACTTGTACTACGAGATCACTGAGCCCACACAGTATGTGTCATCCATTCAGTCTGTTTTTCCCAATCTGTTTGGATGGTTGCAGTTGCAACGCACCAATGAGCAGGTCATTTTTCTGCTTATGCTGATGGTAGCCGTTATCAATATGTGCACGGCACTGCTCATTCTCATAATGGAGCACAGCCGTCATATTGGAATTTTCAAAACACTGGGTATGGCTGGTGCCGGCATAAAAAGGATATTTTTGGTGTATGCTGCCATTGTAGTGATAGCAGGGCAGGGGCTGGGCAATTTAGCCGGCTTGCTGTTCAGCTATCTTCAGCAGCGATATCAGTTTATCACCCTTCCCGAAGAAGCATACTACCTGAGTTATGCACCGGTCCATGTTGAATGGCCGGTTTTGTTACTCATTAATTTTCTGGCCTTTGTGGCAATCATGCTCAGCTTGTTCTTACCCCTGGCCTGGGTAAGTCGCATTAGGGAGATCAAGGTTTTGAGATTTCATTAGGCAAATTTTTGGTTTTACCAATAATTATCTGCCCATTACTGTGACTTTACCCAACGAAAGGGTATTTTTGGTAAAATATTTCACGATGCACAGATTTCTACACGCCTTTGTATTTCTTGTGGTTATGTCATCTGGATTGTTGGCTCAGCCCATCAACAACCTATGCTTTGATGCCATCCCTTTTAGTGATACCTGTTCGGCACCGGGTTTTTTCAGCAATATAGATGCCACGGAAAGCATCATTTCTCCACTGCCGCCATTTCAGACACCTGCATGCTGGAATGGATCACAAAGAGATGTGTGGTTCACTTTTTTCACCACTGACACGCTGCTGGATGTTGAAATAACAGTGTCGGGCAGCCCGGATATGGGCACTATTGTCAATCCCCAGATTGCCCTGTATCGCGGAGGCTGTGATCCGGGCATTGGCACCCTGCTGCTGATTGAGGGTTGTATAGCCGCATCACCCGGCTCAGGAGAAGCAACACTGGTAGTTACCGGACTCGAAGAGTTTTCCCAGTATTTTATCAGGGTAAACGACTATTCACTTGGGGCTGGGTCCAACGAAGGTACTTTCCAACTCTGCGTTATCCCTTACGAAGGCCCAACCGGCATCGATTGCAATGACCCGGTTGAAGTCTTGTCACTGCCGTTCAGTCAGCAAAACATGACTACCTGCGGGCTCGAGAACACATACACTTCTTCACCATGTAACACGGATACCTACCTCAGTGGGGAGGACATAGTATTTACTTATACCCCGTCTACAAACGAATGTGTTAATATAAGTGTAACCAATACAAGCGGCTATGCAGGCATTCACGTGTTTACTAACTGCCCTGATGCTCCGGGAGCCTGTGTGGGTTCTGCCGTGTCAGTACCCGGCAACCCAACGCTGAATCAATTGCAGCTCAATGCCAATGCCACCTATTACATTGTGGTTAGCACCAATGCCGGTCCCGGCCCGTCGTGTACGGATTTTAATATCAGCATCACCAATGTGCCATGCCCACCGCCAACAGCAGCCGATGCAGTCAATGCTTTTCCACTTTGCCAGGCTTACGTGGATGCCTTTGGCGGCAATCCCTGCTTCCAAACCGGCGGCGTGGGCAATGTGCAGGATTTGAACATAGTAAATCGTGGTTGTTTTTTCAACAATGAGGATGATGCTTTCTGGTTTTATGTCACCATTTCAGCACCCGGTCAGTTTATGTTTACAGCCAGTATGAACCCTGCATCCGATGTTGATTTTAATGTTTGGGGGCCGTTCACCAGTTTCCAACAGGCATTAATTGAACTGCCAACTGCAGAACCTATAAGGAGTTCGTGGGCAGGTGGATCAGTACCCACAGGCCTCATCAACTTTCATCCGGTGACGGGACTTCCCATTTTGGATACCTGGGATTGCCAGGGAAATAATGACAGCTGGGTGATGCCCATTGATGTTCAGGTGGGGGAGGTTTACCTGGTTTTGCTTGATGATTGGATCAATCAGAGTATCGGATGCATGAGCGTTGACTTCTCCAATTCCACCTGTGAGTTCAGCTGTGATGATCTGCTGGCGTTTTATCCGCTCAATGATACGCTTGTTTGTGCCGGTGAACTCCTGTCTATAGGTGATCCTGATTTCCCTTTGCCGCCATATACCGATACAACAATTGTATGGTCGCCGGCTTCGGGTTTATCCTGCACTGATTGTCCCAACCCGCAGGTGATTCCATCCCAGTCAACGTTTTATGTCTGGACAGTGACCAATGATCTGTTTTCCATATCTGATACGGTATTTATAGATGTGATCACTGAAGTTGTAGCCACTACAAACATCGTTACTACCGACATTTGTCAGGGAGAAAGTGTCCAGTTGAGTGCTGCCGGTGGAACTTCTTTTTTGTGGTCACCTTCTATGGGCCTCAGTTGTACTGATTGCCCAAATCCTGTGGCCATGCCCACTGACACCATTACTTATATGGTGGAGGTGTCGGCACCTTGCGGAATTGATACTGCGTACGTAACTATTAATACCCAGGCTGCTATGGTTGATTTTGGTACAGACATTATTTACTTGTGCAAAAATGAAACCCAGCAGCTCAATATTGCCACCGCAGGAAGCGGAGGCAGTGGTTTATCTATCAGCCCGCAAATCGGGTTAAATTGCTACAATTGCACGGATCCCGTATTTGATCACAACAGCACGGTTACCTATGTGGCCTCTTTCAATACTGCCGGGTGTACTGTGTATGATACTCTAACTGTTCGCATTGACTCACTACCGCAAGCCAATTTTATCAGTGATTCGACCATTTGTGCCGGAGAATTTATCATCCTGTCTTATACCCAGCTTACTCCTCAGGGTGCATATCCCGACATTCAGTTTCAGTGGTCACCGCCACCTTCTCCACCAGGAGTTATGTATATATCTTCCAATACCCAGGATAACAACATTATTGTCATTCTGAATGAAACCACTACATTCATCAGAACGATGACGCAAAATGCCTGTTCTCAATCGGATACAGTGACCATAACCGTGGAACAGGCTTCCGAAATTACCATAACCCCCTCTGCAGCTTCAATATGTCCGGGTCAACCGGTTTCACTTTCAGCAACCTCCAACAATCCCGATGCGGAATTCACCTGGTCTCCTTCCACCGGCTTAAGTTGTACTGATTGCCCCAATCCCGTTGCCAGCCCAATGAGTACTACAACTTATACTGTAGAGAGTGGCAGCGGAAATTGTGCCGGACAAGCTACCATAACCATTGAAATAGTTGAGCCTGAGCTGGAGCTCATCAGCGATACTCAGATCTGCGAAGGTGAAAGTATACAGATCGGGGTAGTGAATGATCCCAATACTTCCTATTCATGGGTTAGTAGCACCGGTGTTCCCGTTCCTGCAGTGGGTAACCCGGTTGTAACGCCAAATCAAACCACTACATATACGCTGACGGCAACCCAGGGCGATTGTTCAGTTTCTGAGTCCGTTACCATTACGGTGCTTGAATTTCCGGATATCACCATTTCATCCAATGGTTCTGCATTTTGCGAAGGAGAAACCGTGGAATTAACGGCCAATGCTCAGGTGTCAACGGCCTTTGTGTGGACAGGAGATGGATTGCAGAGTACTACCGGACCTGTGGTTACAGCTGTTCCTCCAGCTCCCGGCACTTATACCTATAATGTTAAGGTTGAAAATAATGGATGTGATGCAGAGGAATCCATTACGATTACTGTAGATGAAGAACCGGAAATTGACCTGGCCGATGATGTGCAAATTTGCCCGGGTCAGACTGTAGTTCTCGGAAATATTCACGAAGCAGGTGTTACCTATACTTGGACTGCCAGTACCGGGGAAAGTGTAAGCCCGGTGGGCAACCCAACAGTAAACCCGGCTCAAACCACCACTTATGAACTGACAGCGGTAAACGGAGCCTGCCAAGTTACCGGGGCTGTAACCATTACAGTACAGCCTCTTTCAGTCAATGCCGGCAGTGATCAAAGTATTTGTGCCGGGCAAAGTGTTCAGCTATCCGCCTCAGGCCAAAACGGGAATACATGGTCATGGTCACCTTCAATCGGGTTAAGTTGTACCGATTGTGCTAATCCACTGGCCTCCCCAGCGGAAACCACCACTTATACGGTCACTTATTCACTTGACGGAGATTGTACAGTAAGCAATCAGGTGACAGTTATTGTTGGAAGCAATCTTTTGGTGACCATAGCTCCGGACACTGTGATCAATCAGGGAGCAACGGTTCAGCTATCTTCTCAAGTATTATTGGTTGATGGTTCGGAACCCGGAGAACTGACTTACAGCTGGAGTCCTGCCGAAGGACTGAGCTGCACTGATTGTCCCGATCCGGATGCAAACCCTAATTCAACCACAACCTATGTATTGACGGTGACTTCATCACTTGGATGTACGGGAACATCAAACAGCATTATGATAGTAGTTGATTTACCCCTGTATGCTGTACCCAGTGCCTTTACCCCGGATGGCGATGACATGAACGACCATTTCAATATCTACTTCAGCGAAGGTGCTAATGTTGTACTCCGCAATTTCAGGGTATTCAATCGCTGGGGGCAGCTTGTTTACAATAACACATCTCCCGGTATGGGTTGGGATGGCCGGCATAATGGCAACCCTGCCCCGCAGGATGTGTATGTTTATGTAATTGAACTGGAAAAGGCTGACGGCACCATAGAAGTGATCAAAGGAGATTTGACCCTGCTTCGGTAATGGTGATGTATTAAGCGGAATGCTGAGCCGGAAAATGCTTGATGACAGCGTTTCTTAAAAAGTTTAAATCCTCTCGATTACCAGATCGAAATGAACCCTTATTTCATCTCTTACCTGAATGAGGCCCATCATTTTGTTAGGAGGGGTTAGGTCAAATTGAGTAAACCTGAAATCGTGGGTTCCGGTCAGCCTTATGGTCTTTTCATTTTCCGGTATCAGATCCCAATGGAGATTGAATATTCTGGTTTTGCCGGCAATGGTGATTTTTGCACGACCAGTGGTGTTATATCTGCCGTTTAGTCTGTCAGGTACCGACAGGGTGATCAATTCAAAAACAATATCCGGGTATTGGGTGGCTTTGAGGGTTTCTCTGAAATCACGCGTCATCATATTGTTTTCACAATCAAAACGCGCCACCTTCATGGTAACCGCGCCGGTTATATCCCAATGTTCACCTTGCCTCACCTGCTGTTTGAGCAACTGATCTGCACCGTTATACCGCACCATGGCACACTTGAAACTGTTCACATTGGAACTGCCCTCTATCAGAATGTTGCTTGAAGACACCACTCTCCAGAATGACGCTGCCATACTGCCCGGTGCTTCAGCGGTCAGCAGACCTGAAAAAAGACCGGCAACCATCAACAGCATCATCCTGTACCTGAAGGCCGGCATGCAAAGACAAAAATTTCCGGTGTACATTTTCTGATTGTTTTATCTAATCTTAATAACCCTTTTTCCGTGTACAAAAATCCCTTAAACCGGAAATATTACAGAGGACTTTCATCAGCACCGGATATGATTCCGGTCATATTTATCAGGATATCCGGTACATTATTCCTCAGACACCGGAGGGTAAACATTATCACTGGGGTCTACATCAATCAGTCTTCTGCTGGGATCAATTTCCCAAAGCACCACCTGTTCATAAGGTATGCCGGTGTATATATAGTATTCCCGCTCGACCCAGGGCCATATCGGTGCTTTGATATACTGTACTCCGTCCAACTCAGCGGGCTTGTGCCCACGCTGTATGTCAATTGGAATATTGTACATAATTTGCCGGCCATCGTCCAGTGTTATCATAACGGCCAACGGCATAGGGATAAGTCCGTAACGGATTATTCTGGCTACGGCAGTTCCGTCCTCAGCTTCAAAAATGGGGTCAAATCCGTAATCCACATAATGAGTGGTATAGATCCAGTATCGGTAATACCAGTCCAGGTCCATACGGCTCTCCTTTTCCATCACCCGGATAAAATCATAGGGTTTGGGATGCTTGAACTTCCATTCGTTGTAGTAACGCAACATGCCCCGGTCAAAGGTTTCCTTGCCAACGATGTATTCCAGCTGGTGAAGGAACAAAGCTCCCTTGGTATATGCAGCTACACCAAATGCCCTGTTGGTGTTAAAATGATCGGCATGGGTGCTCAGCGGTTCCTCTTCACCGGTTTGAATAAAATCAAGGTAGCCGATGTAATTGCCGTATTGAGGATCACGATCGCTTTCGGGATCAAACAAATGCTTCATCACAACATTGGAGGCCCAGGTAGTAAACCCCTCGTCCATCCATGGGTAAAGACTTTCGTTGGTAGCCAGCACCCCATAGTACCACATGTGGAGGGCTTCGTGAACCGTCACCCCAACCAGGCTTGCCAGTCTTCGGTTTCCGGTAATCAGGGTAAACATGGGGTATTCCATACCACCGTCACCACCCTGGGAAGTAACAAACTCAGGATATGGATAAAAGCCGTAATGCTTACTCATGAATTGAAATGCGGTTACCATGTATCCAGGCAATTCACTCCAAGCCGTGGTCTGATTTCCCTCGCGATAGAAAAATCGTAGAACGGGCCCGTCAGGAACCTGAGCAATCACATGGATGTATTCCTTATCTGCAGACCAGGCAAAATCGTGTACCTGTTCAGCGATAAAATGCCAGGTAATCATCTCGCCTTCAGCGGGTTTTCTCATATCATCGCCGTCGTAACCATGCCCGGTTTCTTCGGGATTCTGTAATACCCCGGTAGCGGCTACCGTGTATTGCCCGTCCAGCGTTAATTTTACGTCAAACGTTCCGAATATACCGTAAAACTCCCGCCCGATGTAGGGGTGAGCATGCCATCCCAAGTCATCATACTGGCACATTTTAGGATACCACTGTGCCATACTGTAGGCAATTCCTTCGCGGTTGTTTCGCCCTGCTCTGCGTATCTGTACCGGCACCTGACCCTCAAACTCCATTTCAAAAACAACTCTTGTGCCGGGTAAAATGGGCGTACTCAGATCTACTTCCAGAATGGTTTCCACATGCCTCATGATTTGTTCGGCCCCATTCATGGTCAGAGTAATAACATTTAAAAACCCTTCTTCATGGGGCTTGAGCTCACTGATCCTGTCACCAACCCTGCGATCTGGATCGGGTAACAGCTGATTGCGGATATCCATAGAGCTTCCCGGCCTGAAAGCGTTGAAGTACAAATGATAGTAAACATTATAAAGCGTATCAGGTGAGTTGTTGTAATACTCCAGCGTCTGAAACCCACGATATTGATGTGTGACGTCATCCAGTACAACCTCCATGGTGTAGTCGGCCTGTTGCTGCCAGTACCCGGGAGGGACCGCTTGCAGGCTGTAAACAAAGGCAAAACTGATCAGAATTGAAAAAAGTCTCATAGTAAACGTGTTTATCAGGCCTAAATATAGAACCTTTCCCCGGCATAGCGCTAATTGTATCGCCGGGATGCCTTGTTATCAATTTATCACCGGAATTGATTTTTGGGGTGTCTTTTTGTTAGCGCCCTTCGGGCGCTGTGAAATTTCCGTTACAATAGGATCATCTTTCACTTTCTTCACCTTCTTCACCATCCACCTTCCCACCCAACAAAGAGATATCCATCACCTCAAACCCCAGGTGCTTAAACATGAAACTATCAGGTCAGTGGTTGTTCCCCAAACCCGCTTAACGGCGAAGGACAAAGCTGCTTTGCGCTATCAGGTGTTTATTGCTAAGGCGCAGTAAATATATACCTTCAGGCAGTGAGTTGGGCAGTTCCACCTTGAGGTTTGCATTGTTTTCGGTACGCATTGTGTGCACTATTCTTCCGTGAATATCGAATACTTCTGCCAGTAAACGAGATTCTCCCTTGGTATTGGCACCTCCGGGCCAATCTACATTAAGATACCCACGGCTGGGATTGGGATACACTGTAAGTGACGAACTGTACAAGGGTGTTTGCACGGATGTTTCAGTTTCCGTCTCCAGGAAAAACAGGTGTGCAGCCAGAAGGGCAGGGGAAGCACAGGGACCATGACTGAGATTGGCACCTACACTTTGGGCTTCAATCACCGTACTGCCAGCATTTTGTTTGTATTCTGCGGCAACAATGCTGTTCTGGTAGGGTACCTGGTCGTCTGCCTCACAATAAAACAGCCTGGTGGGAATTTCAGTGACCCATTTATACGTGTCATTGTCGCGCAAAGCTACATTGACAGGATGCATGGAATCATTTTCAACTGCAGCAATAAGCTCAGGGGTGAGTACGAATTTGGGTACTATCTGCCCTACATTGGCTATAAGGTAGGTAACCATGGTAATGTTGAGTTGGGTAAGGGTGATGTTGCCTTCGTAAAACTGCTGAACAGCACCAACAATTCCGGGTACAAACACCTCGCTGAGGTCTTCATACAGGTTCCCGTAATACTCTTGGTACCCCAAAACCACATAAGGAATGTATGAGCCGTAGAGGTAAACATTTTCGCTGAGTATAAGATCGCGCATCACTCCGGAAATACTGTACGGACCGCTCAACGGTGCCGAAGCCCGTATATTGAACAGTTCCGGGTGATCAGTTTCCAGCATTTGCTGCAGCGCCATGGCCGCATGCCCGCCCTGACTGTACCCGGTGATGTAATACTTGCCGTTCAGACTTACATCAAATGTGCTTAGGGCTGCTTCCACGGCAATCATCATGTCTCTTCCCGCCCGGGCTTCGGTTTCTGCATGGCAATATGGATGAAAACCCCTTGAGCTGCCCAGTCCCAGATAATCCGGTGCCAGTGTAAAATATCCTTGCCCACCAAAAAAGAAAATGGCCCCCAGGTCAGTATTCAGGTTGGAAGGTACTACGTTGGGTCCGTTGGTGGTACCATGCATATAAACCAGTGCCGGTATCGGTTCTTCGGTTACGGGTATGGTAACCAGCCCGCTGGCAGTATCGGGCAAACCATCGGTTCCGGTAGTAGTGTACAGTATTTTGTACATCTGTATCGCATACTCTGCCTGGTAATTGGTGGATGCAGTAATCTGGGCAATGGTTCTGCTTCCTGTGTAAGTTGAGCTGATGAGTGTTTGTGACAGAAGCGGCCATGAAACAAATCCGGCAAGCATGCACATTAGTATTCGTAACATTCTAATAGTATTGATTGGGATATAAAAGTAGGTATTTTGACGGAAACTCGTCCGGATATTAATGCAACCGGCTCATTTTATCATGCATCTTCATACCGGAAATATCCTTTTAACAGAAGAGCGGGTAGGTTGCTTTTCAGCCTTGGTCGTTAGGGGGTTTTTTATACCTTTGCAGGTATTTTTTCAGAACCAATAATAAATTGAACATATGGAATCATTGATGTACCTCTTACCATTGTTTGGTATAATCGGCCTGGCATATATGGCCTTTAAAGCTAGCTGGGTCACTAAGCAGGATCCGGGTGACGGCAAAATGCAGCAGATTGCCAAATACATAAGTGATGGCGCAATGGCTTTCCTGAAAGCCGAATACAGAGTACTGGCCATTTTTGTAGTGATTGCTGCTTCACTATTAGCCATACTGTCGTTTTATGTGGAATCATCACATTGGTTTATTTCCATCTCTTTTATTATTGGTGCTTCGTTTTCAGCACTGGCCGGGTTTATCGGGATGCGCATTGCTACCCGGGCCAATGTAAGAACTACACAGGCTGCCCGCACAAGTTTGCCCAAGGCACTGGCCGTTTCATTTTCCGGAGGTACAGTCATGGGCCTGGGTGTTGCCGGTCTGGCTGTTTTTGGTATGGCATTTCTATTTGTAGTTTTCTTCCACTATTACATGGGTGCCGATATCCATGCTACAAGTCAGTTCAACATGATCCTGGTACTCGAGGTCCTGGCCGGCTTTTCTGTTGGTGCTGAGTCAATAGCCCTGTTTGCCAGGGTAGGTGGCGGTATTTATACCAAAGCAGCCGATGTTGGTGCCGACCTGGTAGGTAAAGTTGAAGCCGGGATTCCGGAAGATGATCCCCGCAACCCCGCCACCATTGCCGATAACGTTGGTGACAACGTAGGTGACGTGGCCGGTATGGGTGCCGATCTTTTTGGTTCCTATGTGGCCACAATTCTGGCAGCCATGGTACTGGGCAATTACCTGCTGATCGACGATCCTACACTGGTTAACGACAATTTTGGCGGAATTGCCCCAATCCTGTTGCCGGTGTTGATTGCCGGCCTGGGTATTGTATTTTCCATTATCGGTACGCTCTTTATCCGCATCAAAGACGAAAGTGGTAATGTGCAAAAAGCATTGAATACCGGTAACTGGTTGTCGATTATTCTGACCGGCGTAGCCAGCTTTTTTGCCATACAGTGGATGCTGCCCGAAACGATACAAATGCAGTTTTTTGGCGAGGAAACCGCAAGAACCATCAGCAATACTGATGTATTTATAGCCGTAATCATTGGATTGTGCGTGGGTGGATTTATTGCCCTCATCACTGAATACTATACCGGTCTGGGCAAGCGTCCGGTTAATGATATTGTACGACAGTCAGGTACGGGTGCAGCCACCAACATCATTGCAGGCTTATCCGTAGGCATGATGTCAACGTGGATGCCCATACTCATGTTTGCTATTGGTATCGGATTGTCCTACCATTTTGCCGGATTTTACGGTGTGGGTATTGCCGCTTCGGCAATGATGGCTACCACTGCCATGCAGCTGGCTATTGACGCTTTTGGCCCCATTGCCGATAATGCCGGCGGAATAGCTGAAATGACCGGATTGCCGGAAGAGGTAAGAACCAGAACGGATATACTCGATTCAGTGGGTAATACTACGGCTGCCATGGGTAAGGGTTTTGCCATTGCCTCTGCTGCACTTACTTCACTGGCTCTGTTTGCCGCCTACGTTAAGTTTACCGGAATTGAAGGAATCAATATTTACAAAGCCAATGTGTTGGCTTCTTTGTTTGTGGGAGCTATGATCCCGGTTGTTTTTTCAGCGCTGGCCATCAGTGCTGTGGGACGTGCGGCTATGGCCATGGTGAATGAGGTAAGGCGCCAGTTTCGCGAAATTCCGGGTATTATGGAAGGGACCGCCACCCCGGAGTATGGCAAATGCGTGGATATATCTACTACTGCCGCACTGAAGGAAATGATGCTGCCGGGAAGTATTGCCATTGTTACTCCGGTACTTATGGCAATCTTTTTAGGAGCCGAGGAACTGGGTGGCTACATGGCCGGTGTTACGGTTTCAGGTGTACTTTGGGCACTTTTCCAAAGCAATGCCGGCGGAGCATGGGACAATGCCAAAAAGTCATTTGAGAAAGGCGTGGAGATTGAAGGTAAAATGGAATACAAAGGATCTGATGCCCATAAGGCCAGTATCACCGGAGATACAGTTGGCGACCCCTTTAAAGATACTTCCGGACCTTCGATGAACATTCTCATTAAGCTCACTTCACTGGTTGGCCTGGTTATGGCACCGCTTCTGACTGAGCATGCCCATGGCGTGGATGCTATCGGTATGCCTGAAGTGCCCGGTCGCGAAATACACATTGACCAGTCTCAGGATGAAATTCTGGGAGATGTATATCGTCTGGATTAAAAAACAGCATTAAAGTTCAATGACCATAAAAAAAGCGGCAATGTTACATTGCCGCTTTTTTTATGGAAACTAAATCATGAACCTTCAAAAAGAGAAGGATGTCCGCGGGGCGAGGATAGCGCAAGCAACATCCATCAACCAGGGATCATTAAAGCAAAATGGAACCAACATCAACATATAGGATCCTGCGGACACCCTTGTAATCTTCTAAACAATATGAATCACGATTTTGATTCACGGGGTTTCAATATTTTTATCCTTTTGCCAAAAACGGCCAATTTATTTCTAAGTATCACAATTGCAGTTGTTTATGCCTTTATGAGTCAAGGCCGAAAGCATAGTAATACAACCCGGTTCGGTTGGGATAAATGCCTTCAACCATTACGCCACCACTGCCTTTGTGTTCCAAAATTCTCACAAGACTGTCGACACTTTCCACGGGTTGATTGTCAACTTTGGTGATGATGAAACCGGGTTGCATTTCGGTAAATCTCGAAATCTTGCCCGATGCAAGTCTCTCCAGTTTGATTCCGTGTTCAATCCCGTATTCTTCCAGTTCATCCGGGTTGAGATTGCGGAATGTAGCCCCAAGGTCGTTGAGAATATTGCTTCTACGGGCCTCTACTAATGCAGGGCTGCCTTCGAGATTGTGCAGCACCACGGCAACACTTTGCTGACGACCGTTGCGGAAAATGTCCACCTTTACCTGATCACCCGGATTATTCCGCGCTACCTGCTCCTGCAAGTCGGGCACTGACCGCACCACGTTATTGTTGATACGCACAATGACGTCACCTTTTTCCAATCCAGCAGCTTCGGCAGCACTGCCTGCAAAGATACTGTCGATGTAAACACCGTCTACAACAGGCAGATTGAACTCTCTGGCCATGGCTGCATCAACACCGCGGATCATAACACCCAGATACCCACGCTGTACTATGCCGTATTCAATCAGATCAGTCACTACCTTATGAACCAGATTGGAAGGAACTGCAAACCCGTAACCCGAATATGCACCGGTAGGAGAAGCAATGGCAGTATTAATGCCAATAAGGCCTCCGTGGAGGTCTACCAGCGCTCCGCCGCTATTGCCCGGATTGATGGCAGCATCGGTTTGTATAAAGCTTTCCACGGCAAATTGCTCTCTGAGGATATTGATGTTTCTTCCTTTGGCAGAAACTATACCGGCAGTTACTGTTGAGTTGAGGTTAAACGGATTACCTACGGCCATCACCCATTCACCAACGCGAACCTTATCCGAATCGGCAAAAGGGAGGTAGGGGAGATCAGTTTCATCAATCTTGAGAACGGCCAGATCGGTAGCAGGGTCAGTGCCAATAACTCTGGCTTTATAGTTTCGGTTGTCGTAAAGGGTTACTTCAATATCCTCTGCCTCTCTTATTACGTGATTATTGGTGACAATGTAACCCGACGACTCAATGATAACACCGCTTCCGGTTCCCATTCTCATTCGGCGGTCATTGTCAGGAGCCTGACGCCCTCTTGGCCCAAAAAACTCATCGAAAAACTCCCTGCCAAAAAAATCTTCAAAGGGATGCCGCATTCGATCCTGTGGCTGTGGCCGTGTGGCAGTGCGCACTCTTGCAGTACTTTGTATATGAACCACGGCATCCATTACGCGTTCTGCGGTTTGTGTGAAGTCAACAGGAACATAATGTCCGTCGGGATCTTTGGCATAAAGAACATTATGGGCAGGGGTTGAATGAATATGCTCAATTCTTAAAGGCGGCTGAGCATTGTACTGCAGAATGAAATGGTAAACCAGGATCCCTGAAACGGTGATCAACAAGGCAACCAGTGCAGAAGTAATAACCGTTTTGTTCATTGTGTATAGCTTTTTGTTGGTTAAGAATTATTTACCGCGTGTCAAATTGGCATAAATTTTACCTGATTTGCACGCTTTTAATAATTGCAAACCGCGTACCTTCGTTTTTCAGGTGGCCATTATTAAAAAATTTTTAACACCCGCCACTTTAGCGGCTACATTCATCACTGTACTAAAGGCTTGTAGCCCGCATAATTTAATACAATTTTTACCTGCAACTTTTATGACTTTCAGATCTGCTTTTTACCTTGTTACTGCTTTGGCAATTTGGACATCCTGCAGCGGAATCCGTGCTGTAGTTGATGCACCGGAAACAGAATACGTTTCTCTGGACACCATGTTTATTTCTGCACCACGCACTTCCGCAACTGTTCAGGAAGTGAACGAGTTGCCCCGGTATAATCCCAGTGCCACGCGTTATCACAATCTGCATCACACGCGGCTGGATGTATCCTTCGACTGGGAACTTCGCCATGTTCACGGCCAGGCCACCTTGTATCTTAGTCCTTATTTTTATGCCACCGACCGACTTTTACTGGATGCCAAAGGTGTCGTTATTCATGGCCTGCACAAAGTCGCAGGCGACTCGCTGCATGGGTTGCCTTTTCAATATGACGGCATGGTACTCGACATTGACCTGCAGCACAAGTATATTTCTACGGACACTTTTGTGATTCAAATCGATTACACGGCCAGGCCTGATGAGCTGGAGACCGGAGGAAGCGAAGCCATTACATCCGATAAGGGCCTTTACTTTATCAATCCTGACGGATCGGAAAAAGGCAAGCCACGCCAAATATGGACACAAGGCCAAACGGAATCCAACAGCCGGTGGTTTCCCACTATCGATAAGCCCAACGAGCGGAGCACACAGGAAATGCTGATTACAGTTGATACATCCATGGTGACCCTTTCCAACGGTTTGCTAATCGGGCAGCGGGTTCATGACAACGGTACCAGAACAGATCACTACTATATGGACCTGCCCCATGCACCCTACCTGTTTATGCTTGCTGTAGGAGAGTTTGCCGTAGTTCGCGAACCTTGGCGCGATATAGTACTAGAATACTTTGTGGAGCCGGATTACAAGCCATACGCCAAAGATATATATTCACACACTCCTGAAATGCTCGATTTTTTTTCGGATTTGTTTGGCGTTGACTTTCCCTGGTCGAAATACAGCCAGATCGTAGTGCGGGACTATGTTGCCGGTGCCATGGAAAACACTACAGGAGTTATTTTTGGTGAGTTTGTGCAAAAAACCGGAAGGGAACTCATAGATAATCACAATGAGCGGATAGTAGCCCATGAGCTGGTACACCACTGGTTCGGGAATCTGGTCACCTGCGAAAGCTGGGCCAATTTGCCCATGAATGAGTCTTTTGCCAATTACGGGGAGTATTTGTGGTTTGAGCATTTTTACGGAAGAGATGAAGCAGACTATCATTTGATGGGTGAGCTTGAAGGATATCTGCAGCAGGCCAGCCATACCATCCATCCACTCATTTTTTTCGGGTATGAAGACAAAGAAGACACTTTTGATGCACACAGCTACAATAAAGGTGGATGTATTCTTCATGCCTTACGTCATCATATCGGAGATGATGCATTTTTTGCGTCGCTTACAAGGTATCTCGAGCAGCACAGCTTCCATTCGGTAGAGGCTCATGACCTTCGCCTGGCTGTTGAGTTTGTGACGGGAAGAGACATGAACTGGTTTTTTAACCAGTGGTTTTTTGACCAGGGACATCCTGAGCTTATTATCAGCTACGAACAGGAAGGTGGCACCGTGATGGTCAATATTGAGCAAGTGCAAAATCCCGAGCGCATGCCGGCTATTTTTCAGTTACCCCTTAAGATTGATGTTTACACTGATGAAGGTGTAGAGCAACACGAGGTTTTTGTCAACCGCAGGGAACAGTTGCTTACATTTAACTACAGCGGAATTTTACAGAACGTGAATGTGGATGCGCAGAAGACGCTGGTAGGTGAAAAGGCAGACCGAAAACCAGTATCTTGGTTTGTTCACCAATTGGAACATGCTCCGCTGTTTCTGGATCGGATGGAAGCGGTGCAGCGTTTGGGTAGCCTGGCTCCGGATCATCAGCACAGAGCCGCTCTGGTGAAGGGATTACATGATGCACACTGGGCAATTCGCGGAGAAACAATGAGCATGTTTACTCCTGATGAAGCCGAAAAATACAGAGATCTTATAGCTGACATGGCGAGAAATGATCCTCGTTCGAATAACAGGGCAGAGGCCATTTCACTGCTGGCCGGCATGCCCTCCGGAAAGGAATATTACCCCTTG
The DNA here is from genome assembly GCA_050485785.1 of Saprospiraceae bacterium. Taxonomy (GTDB): domain Bacteria; phylum Bacteroidota; class Bacteroidia; order Chitinophagales; family Saprospiraceae; genus JBJHCA01. The sequence continues at coordinate 29,063 of JBJHCA010000015.1, forward strand.
TTTGTGCAGCAGATTGAAAGCGACAGTGCCTACAGAGTGATAGGTGCATGTATGCTGGCCATTTATGAACAAAATCCTTCTCAGGGTCTTGTATTAGCACATCTTTACCGCAATGAGCCTACTTACATGCTGCTGGGGGATATAGGCACAATATATTTTGAAGAGAACGATCCAGCATATATTCCATTTTTCAGAGAAAACCTGACCAGGGTACAGGGCTATCACAGCTTTGATTTTTATGAAATGTATCTGGCTTTGTTGCTGCAAATGGAGCCAAATGAGCTGATGACGGCACTCGATCAGTTTTTTGACATTGCAACCAACATGGGAAGTTCGCCGTTTCATCGTTTTGCAGCCACGCGAAGCATTGCCAGTATCCGGAATTATTTTGCCTGGGCTCTGCAGGGCGATGAGGATGAAGACTCCGAAGCATTGGCTCAATTGGTTGCTGACCTGTCGTCTATGATTGAAGAAATTAAGGCCAGGGAAACGTCGAGTCAGCTTCTCAATTTTTACCAAATGTTTTAATGCCGCTTAGCGGCACCAAAAAAAGCTATCAATGAATGAAAACAACGAACAAGGTACACTGAGAACTCCCGCCAAACCCAGGAAAAACTGGCAGGCACTGAAAGGCCACAACGCGTGGACCATGTTTAAGGTGATTGCAGAGTTTGTGGATGGTTTTGAACGAATGGACCGCATTGGACCCTGTATTTCAATTTTTGGTTCTGCCAGAACCAGGCCCACCGAGCTCAATTACAGACTGGCTGTAAAAATTGCCCGCCGCTTGGTGGAAGAGGGCTATGGTATTATTACCGGTGGAGGCCCGGGTATAATGGAAGCCGGAAATAAAGGTGCCAGCCTTGCAGGAGGTACATCGGTTGGGCTTAATATCGATCTGCCTTTTGAGCAAAACAGTAATGTGTATATTGATAAAGATAAGAACATCAACCACAACTACTTTTTTGTGCGCAAGGTGATGTTTGTAAAGTATGCTCAGGCATTTATTGCACTTCCCGGCGGTTTTGGCACCCTGGATGAATTGTTTGAGGTTCTCACGCTGATCCAGACTAAAAAGATTGACCGAATGCCCATTGTGCTTGTCGGTTCTGAATTCTGGAGCGGTCTGGTTGACTGGATGAAACAGGTGATGCTAAAGCAATTCAGCAACATCAGCCCTCAGGATCTGGATCTGTTTATGGTGACGGATAATATTGAGGAACTGATTGTGCATATCAACCAATTCTACTCGCAGGAGGATGGCAGTCTGAGTCCCAATTTCGACATGACCTGACAGCATGGTGTATGTTTTTAACAGTACTTTTTTTGCCACTGGCATAGCAGATTTGCCATGGTTTGTACGTATCTTTGCAGTCTTGAATTAATGGATTTGACCATCCAGGTCATTGTCTAGTTTAGGGCCTATAGCTCAGCTGGTTAGAGCACCTGACTCATAATCAGGTGGTCCCAGGTTCAAGTCCTGGTGGGCCCACAAAAGCACTCATTTTGAGTGCTTTTTTTATTTGCGGAAGTGGTAAAATATCTATGTTCCTTTCCGCACATTCAGGCTTTCCAAAGCCTGATGAGCAACTTTTCAAACAGTTTATTGCCTATCAGGCTTTTGGTTTTGGCTGCAGCCGTCTGCATCAAACTTCCACACAGGTATCTGACTGCATGGCCGTTTTTTCTTGCGATCAGCTTTTCAACCAGCCTGGCCACTGCAGTGGGATCTGAGCCGTTTTGTTCATCGTTTTCGTACATGGCTAAAAACCGGCCAAACCGCTCTTTGTATTCCGGTCCGATGCCGGCTATGATCTTGCGGTTGGCTGTAAATTCCGTTTTGAAATCGCCCGGATTAATGTTGAACACCACAATACCAAAGGGTCGCACTTCAAGCCTCAATGCTTCCGTGTAACCTTCCAGCGCAAATTTTGACGCGGAATAATGTCCCTGAAAAGGCAGTCCGATCAGGCCGCCAATTGAACTGATGTGTATAATGATCCCGCTGTTTCGGGCTTTAAAGTGAGGCAATACGGCATTGTTCATCCGCACGGCTCCGAAGTAATTGGCTTCAAAAAGCTGAAGGGCCTCATCATGTGAAGTGTTCTCCAAAGGGCCGCAGATTCCGATCCCGGCATTGTTGATCAATACATCAATTTGCCCCAGGCTTTTTATGACATCGCCTATACATTCTTCAGCCGAACCGGGCTCATGTAAATCGAGTCGAAACATGGGAAATGGAGCAGAAATGCGTTCAGGATGCCTGGATGTGCCCGCAATATTGAATCCTTTTATGTGGAGATAATGGGCTGTAGCCCGGCCAATGCCGGACGATGCACCAGTAATGAGTACATTCATTTCATTGGGTTTGGGGGTTAACAATGAATGTATAACATATTGAAGTAGTTTTCAGATTCATTGGAACTGATGAACTTTTGTGCGGTGATAAAAAATCACATGGAAGACTGGTTAGTGGTTTTGAACAAGCCCTGTTGAAGTCGTATTCCACCTCAAATCTTCGTTCATGGTCCACAGTTTCACTGAAAATACTTACCCTACCTAAATTACTAAATCTTTACCCATGTTTGGAGCCATCATAGGAGTTCTCGCCATTGTCATTATCGCAGCCATACTCGCATTTACGGGTATAGCCAAAGGGCTGGCAGCAGTAGCCAAAATCATTTTTTACATTTTTCTCACTTTTTCGATCATCGGACTCATCATAGCCGCAGTTTCATAACTTCCACTTGTGTTTACTTTCGAGTGCTTTAATCACAGGTGCAGACAGGTCAGATAAGGGATGATCGGGGATATCTCTTTGTGGTTTCAGCTCCGCTGAATATTAAAGTTGATCCACTGTTCTCCAGGTAGCTTGCAAGGTGCGGTTTTTTTTATTACTATGCAGCTCTTCCATTGCAATCTCAGGTCATTTTGGCTGATTTGATTTGCTCAACTTCTGAATTAGATATGCATGCTCAATACATAGAACTACATATATTTATTGATCATTCACAAAATGGCATTTTCGATATATTTGCCCAAATCAAAGAACCACATAATGGGGACATGATTGCAATTCAGCATTGACTAGCCAAAGGTCTGTTTTAAGACATATACACTAAAAAACCCTTACTGTGGAAGAGAAAAGCTTTTTTCCTCAAAGTTCAATGGAAACCCTAAAACTTGAGTTTTTTGATCATTTGATTGAAACCGATGAATCCGTCTACATTCAGTTTCAACAATTTCTGGCATATTATGCAGCAGGGCTGGATGTTGTTATGGATGAAGTGGATCAATTTTTTAAGTCCCAAAAACAGGCTATAATACGCGAACTGGAAGCCGTAGATTTTAATGATATCGACTACGATGAATATGCTGAGCTGAGAGATTACTATGTGCCTGCTTACGATATCGTTAGTGAGCTTGTTGAAGAAAAGTTGAATAATGTTCTTGGAGGTTTCATTGGCAAGAGTTTTGAATACTTAAGCTCACATCATTACGATAAAGCTGTGATTTCAATGGTCGCATTTTATGAGGGGAGCTTAGTGGCTAACATTGAATGTGATACTACAGAGCTGGAGATTGAGGTGGACTATACCTTTACTGAATCACTAAAGAAACGTTGTACAGCATTAGAAAAAGTTATTGTACCGGACAATCAAGCCCATACAATTTTAAAAATCTTGCTTGAGAGGATAAATATTGCAGTGGCTCATAAGGATGATTTGATCAAATTTATCCAACCAATTTTAGATGTAATAATATGTAATCAATCAATTGCTTCTGCTTTTATTCAAAATTATGAATCGTTAAAGCTTTCTCCACCTTTACTGGCAAGGAACTTTGCTACATCCATTAAACTGGTGCATGGAATGGCTGCATGGAAAAACACAGCGTTGGATTGGTACAAAACAGATAAATTTCTGGCATCTGATCTACTTCAGTATTTTTTAGAAGATGATATTAATTCTTATATTCTAATGGCTGAATCCCTATGGGAAGGAAATTTGTTTAAATCTGATTTCGCTCAACAGTTTAACCAATACATCAAGTTTAAGCAAAGTCCGGAGCTATATAAGCAAGTTCGGTTATATCTGACATATAATAGACAAGATGCGGCTTACTATCGTGAAGTTGTGCAACATTTGACGATTCATGAAAGATATGCTTTTGTAGAAAGATGCAGGCATGACGATAAACTGTATATAACGTTGTTGTCAGTGGATTCACGTTATGACGATGCATTGAGATTTTTAGAAGAAAACGTTGATATAATAAGAATAGCTGATTTGGTAAAGAGAATTAGTAATGATCGGCCACATGAATGTTTTGTTTTGGTTCGTAATAAAATTCGCCAAACTTTACAGACAGCCAGAAACAGGGATACTTACAGTCAGATTGTTGAAACTATTAAGGTTATTAATAGCTTACCGGGATACAGTGAACAAACTCAAAGCCTGATCAATGAGTTGTATGCCAGAAAACCGGCATTGCCTTCTTTAAAATCTGAACTGAAATCTGCAGGCTTTGTGCCGAAATAACTCGACCTGATATTCCAGAAACTTCAGAATATCGATTCATTATTATGCCGTACTGAGTGAATTAACCTCTAAAAACATTCTGCCTTAGTTGGCTGCTTACGAGCTTACCATAGGCACGTACAGATTCCCCTTGATGATATCGCGTGAAATTACAATGCGCTGAATTTCAGACGTGCCTTCATAGATTTGAGTGATCTTGGCATCCCGCATCAGCCGTTCTACGTGATATTCTTTTACATAGCCATATCCGCCGTGTACCTGTACAGCTTCAACCGTGGTTTTCATGGCTGTTTCTGAGGCAAACACCTTGGCCATTGCGCTGGCGGTATCGTAATTCATGCCTTTGTCCTTAAGTAAGGCAGCGCGGTAAACAAGCAAACGGGAAGCTTCAATTTCAGTGGCCATGTCAGCCAGTTTAAAGGCAATAGCCTGATGCTGGTGAATGGGCTTTCCAAATGCCTGCCGTTCATGGCTATATTGCACGGCCAGTTCATATGCACCGGCTGCTATTCCCAGCGCTTGTGAAGCGATACCTATTCTTCCTCCGGAAAGCACTTTCATGGCAAATTTGAACCCAAATCCCTCCTCACCGATTCTGTTGGCTTTGGGCACTTTAACATCGCTGTACATGATGGTATGGGTATCGGATGCCCGTATTCCCAGTTTATCTTCTTTTGCACCTACAGTTACACCATCCCACCCTGTTTCAACAATAAATGCACTGATGCCCCTGTGTCCCAGTTCGGGATTAGTTTGTGCAATCACCAAATGAACCTGAGAAGTGCCGCCATTGGTAATCCAGTTTTTGGTGCCGTTAAGCACGTAGTGATCACCCATGTCTACAGCCGTGGTACGCTGACTGGTGGCATCACTACCGGCTTCAGGCTCGGACAGGCAAAATGCACCAATCCATTCCCCGGTGGCCAGCCTGGAGAGGTAGTACTTTTTTTGATCTTCGGTGCCAAATGTTTCGAGACCCCAGCAAACCAAAGAGTTATTTACCGACATAATGACTGAACAGGAGCTGTCAACCTTTGATATCTCTTCCATAGCTATCACATAGCTGAGAGTGTCCATGCCGCCACCGCCGTATTGCGGATCTACCATCATGCCCATGAAACCTAGTTCGGCAAGCTGCCTTACTTCATCTTTGGGATAGATCATTTTACTGTCGCGTTCTATAACTCCTGGTTTCAGCACATTTTGTGCGAAATCTCTGGCGGCCTCTCTAACGGCAATATGCTCTTCGGTTAGCGTAAACATCATGGGAATGGCTTTTAATCAGATGAACACAAAAGTAGAAATTTCGCTCAAAAAAGGGCATAAAAAAACTTCTGTGTTCCGGTTGGGAATACAGAAGTCTCAAGAGTTTGCATTATCAGAATCCTGAAGAGTTCGAAACTCTGCTCAGATCAGGTTGATTTCTTTTTCTTCAATCAGTTTGCGAATGTTGATCAGGGCATAGCGCATTCGGCCAAGGGCGGTATTGATGCTCACTCCGGTAAGTTGGGCAATCTCCTTGAAGGACATGTTGGCATAGTGGCGCAGAATAACCACTTCGCGCTGCTCTGTAGGCAACAGGTCTACCAGCTGACGTACTTTTTGGTGTGTTTGGCTTTTCATGATGCTGGTTTCAGCATTGTCATCAGGAGAGCCCAGAACAGAAAAGATGTCAAATGAGTCCGTTGAAGCCACGGATGGCTTTCTCTTTTCACGGCGGAACTGGTCAACACACATATTGTAGGCGATTCGCATTGCCCACTGGCTGAATTTACCTTCGTGGGTGTATTTTCCTTTCCTGAGTGTTCGGATAATTTTAATGAAAACATCCTGGAAAATATCCTCTGCCTGTTCGGTATCTTTGACAAACAAGTAAATGGAAGTGTAGATTTTGTCTTTGTGGCGATTGAGAAGGATCTCAAATGAACGCTCACTTCCTGCAAGATAGGTTTGAATAAGCTGCTGATCCGTTAGCTGCTGAACGTCTGTTTTCTGCATGATAAGGCAAATTTTGCGTTTGGAGAAAATTTATCATGTAGAATTTCAGGTCTATAGACGTTCGTTTTGAGTGGGTGTGAAAATTCAGATAAAAATATTTACAGCACCAAAAATGGAATTTTTTTGACATTCATGCACAGCAAATACGGGCCTTTAACATTTTGTTAACAAGTTTCGGGTAATTTTTGCGCCTTGCCTGAGCTTGAACCAATGGAAAAACCTCACTTTTGGACTTTTGTTTCCAACGCTAAAGAAAGTGAAAGAATGGATAATCTATCCGAAATTAACGAAACACTTGCAGAAGACGATTTTCGGGAGCTTCGCGAATATATTTGGATTCACGGAGCCCGGGCTAATAACCTCAACAACATCAGTGTAAAAATTCCCAAGAATGAGCTGGTTGTAGTTACCGGAGTATCCGGTTCCGGAAAGTCAACACTTACCATGGATACGCTGTATGCAGAAGGACAGCGGAGATATGTTGAGAGCTTGTCATCGTATGCCCGGCAGTTTCTGATGAGAATGAAAAAGCCGGATATTGATTTTATCAGAGGAATTTGTCCCGCCATAGCTATTGACCAGCGTGTAAGTAACCGCAGTGGTCGCTCAACCGTGGGCAGTCTCACAGAAATATACGATTACCTGCGGCTGTTGTTTGCCAGGATCGGAAGGACGTATTCACCAGTCAGCGGAGAAGAAGTTAAACGGCATGAGGTTCACGATGTTATGGCCTATATCAGAACACTGGAGCAGGGAAGTTCATTTTTCATTGCTACATCCTGGAAAAGACATGAAAGGAGATCACTTAAACAAGACCTTGACATAACCTTGCAAAAAGGATTTTTGCGTTTGCTGGTTGATGGCAGACCCTTGCGGATTGAATCACTGCTGGCCGGCGATGAAAGCATTGAGGGCAATGAGGAGATATGGCTGATGGTAGATCGCAGCCGGCTGATGCCAGATGATGAATTACTCGAGCAGCGATTGGCAGATTCCGTTCAGACTGCATTTTATGAAGGTGAAGGTCGTTGTGTAATTATCAACGATGCAGGAACCAGGCAATTCAGTATGAGTTTTGAAGCGGATGGTTTGAGCTTTCCCAACCCTACACCGCAATTGTTCAGTTTTAATAATCCTTATGGAGCATGTCCGGTATGTGAGGGGTTTGGAAAAATCATGGGAATTGACGAGGACAAAGTGATTCCCAACCGCAACCTGTCGGTGTATGATGGAGCTGTAGCCTGCTGGCGTGGTGAAAAGGGTCAGGAGTGGTGGCAGGGTGTAATAGATAATGCCCACAAACTCAACTTCCCGGTCCATAAGTCCTATAAAACTCTTTCCGGTGATGAGCGGGATATGCTGTGGAACGGAACTTCATATTTTGAAGGTATCAACCAGTATATTGGTCAACTGGAACGGGAGAGTTACAAGATTCAGAACCGAGTAATGTTAGCCAGGTATCGCGGCAGAACCACCTGTAATGTATGTAAGGGGGTAAGACTGCGACCTGAAGCCGGTTATGTGAAAATTGACGGCTATAACATTGCCGATATGGTACCCAGACCTGTAGATGAACTACTTGACATTTTTAGAAAGATCCGGCTGACTGACCACGAAATGCAGATTGTCGGCAGGCTGAAAGAGGAAATCTGCAACAGGCTTCAATATTTGTGTGATGTGGGTTTGCCTTATCTGAGCCTTGACCGACTTGCTTCAACACTTAGCGGCGGGGAGGCTCAGCGAATTCAACTTACCAGGCTTTTGGGTAGCAACCTCACTCAGTCCATGTACATACTGGATGAGCCCAGCATTGGTCTTCACCCCAGAGATACTGAACGCCTTACCGACATTATGCTTAAGCTCAGGGATCTTGGAAATACTGTGATTGTAGTAGAACACGAAGAGGCCATCATGCGTAAAGCTGACCGTATCATTGATATGGGACCACTGGCCGGTGTGCATGGGGGAAACATAGTTTTCAACGGCTCTTTTGCTGAGTTACCAGAAGCCACAGGGGATAGCCAGACTGCGGCTTATCTCCTGGGTCATAAATCCGTACCTCTGCCAGGCGTAAGAAGAAAAAGCAACGAATGGATCAAATTGCGAGGTGTAAGCCATCACAATCTCAAGGGAGTTGATGTCGATTTTCCGCTACACAGTTTAACTGTGGTTACCGGTGTTTCAGGTTCGGGTAAATCGAGTTTGGTGGACGAAGTTTTGTATCCTGCGCTGATGCGGGCCCTGGGTTCAGACACCTATCAAAATCCCGGAGATCATGACAGCCTGGATGGAGCATACGGTAAAATTACCCAGATTGAACTGATCTCTCAACATCCCATTGGTAAATCAAGCAGATCCAATCCGGTTACCTATGTAAAGGTGTTTGACGATATCCGAAAGTTGTTTGCCGAACAGCAACTGAGTAAAATCAGAGGATTCGGCCCCGGGCATTTCTCATTCAATGTGGAGGGTGGTCGCTGTGAAACCTGTAAAGGTGAGGGAGAGATCACTGTTGAAATGCAATTTTTAGCTGATATCAGACTGGAATGTGAAGACTGTTCAGGATTGAGGTACAATAAGGAAGTATTGGATGTGGAGCTTTACGGAAAAAACATTTACGATGTACTGGACATGACCGTGGAGGAATCGCTCAGTTTTTTCAGTAAACATCCGTCACTGGCCCAAAAGCTCAGACCACTGGATGATGTGGGACTTGGCTATGTGAAGCTTGGGCAGTCGAGCAGCACTTTATCGGGAGGGGAAGCACAAAGGGTAAAGCTGGCATCGTTTCTCAACCGTGAGCGGGCAGGGGAGCACATTCTGTTTATGTTTGACGAGCCGACCACAGGGCTTCACTTTCACGATATTGTCAGGCTGATGTCGGCTATTCAGAGTCTGATAGAGCACGGACACTCAGCCATTATTATAGAGCACAACCCGGATGTTATCAAATGTGCCGATCATGTGATTGACCTGGGACCGGAAGGTGGCGAAGGCGGAGGTTATCTCGTTTTTCAGGGAACGCCGGAAGGACTGGCTGAATGTGAAGCTTCGCATACCGCGAGGTACATCCGCAGCAAGCTCAATATTGTTTAATCTCTTTATCCTGTTTTCGGGTAACTTTATCCGAATCCCACATAGAACAGTTGAATCTGTGACCGACCGGTAATTTCACTGAAAGTATTATAAAACAGGATTTCGTGGTTAGCCGATGTGGCCGGGATATGTAAAGGCAGAAGTTTATCTGCCTTTACATAATGGCCATTTTTAATGGATAAGTACTTTATGGCTGGAAACTCCTCCGGGTTGTTCAATGATTACTGTATATATACCACGGGGAAGTAACTGCAAATCGATTCGGTTTTGATACACCGGTTCACCGGCAGGAATGATTCCCGACCATGCCGTTTCCCCGGCTTCATTCACCAGGCGGATAGTTCCACCACTGATATCGGTGAGTTCTGCTTTGAGGTTAAAGTAGCCTGAAACAGCATCAATGCCGGATTCCAGCAAGGTGGTTTCGCTGTTCATGGCTTCATACCAGAGGTCTTGTTCCGAATCTGCTACAGCTTCATAAGGTAGACGGTGTCTGCCGGTGAGTTGCTGGCCGGAAACTTGTGCCCGGTCAAGAGATTGAACAGGATGCTGCCAGTTAATCTGTATGAGCTCACGGGCATCGGCTAATGCATCTTTCAATGCCTCAAGTGTAGAGATTTCGGAGCCATTCACGCTGATCACCAGGGAGCCTTGCTTCAGAGCAGCTTTATGCGCGGGACTTTCGTGAATAATTTGCTCCAGAATAATTCCGGTGCTGCATTCTTTGGCTACTATGCCCAGGTATAACATATCCTCAATGGCGCGGTCAAGGGTAATTAACACCTTTTGAAACTGCGAATCGGGAATGGCGAATGAAGACCAGGGTAACCCATAGTATGCACTAGCCGGTTCAATGGACGCCACTGCCGGAAATTTGGCGGTATCACCGGTTGGCATATCGGCTGGTGTATTGCATACTACGGTGAGAATGTGACCGAAAGTACCGGACGACATGCCGGCCTGTGCTGCCTGTGATGAAATTGAGAAACCTGCTGTCAATAACAAGCAGAGGTTGAAGAATTTGATAAGTGTTTTCATGGTTGTGTTTTTTTTGATATTGATTCAATGCCTGGTGCAAAAGTAGGTTCTATTGCAGCCCGCAACTATTAAGAAAGGGTTAATGGTTTAATAAAAATGCATGATAAAAAAATGAAAAACAACCACTTATGGATTGACACCTGTAACATTTTTTAGCAACCTGTCAATTGATTTTTATCGGATTTTATGATTTTTTGGACGTTTTTTTTCCGGACGTTTATCGATGGTACTGTAACCGCAGAGTGACATGTAAGGCATTAAAACCTCTTTTTTAAAATGTTAAAAATGTTAAAATTTAGTTAACAACCATTGTGCTCTAATAGTCCATAAACACTTGTTTACCGTAGTCTGAACAGGAATCAACCCAACAGTTGAAGTCCTGCAGTAAAATGATAAACCCAACCTTGTAGCAGTCTCATTTGTCCGGATGGGTTGCTCCGGATTGTGGGTAACAAGTTTTAGCTGTTGCATAAACAAATGCATCCGAAAACTTTAATCATCAGGCACTGAGGCTAAAACTACTAGAAACGCACAACAAAGAGTCATCAAAAATAAAGAGGCACTCCATGCTCAAAAAAGAAGGATATGTCACAGGTATTATGTTCGACGTTCAATGTTGAAGGCCGTGAATTGGAAATGTGAAGTCGCTTATTCGTGGCCTGAATGTTTAAGGAAACACTCTCAGCAGTGAGGGCCGGGAATGGTAAAATGTTTGCAAAGCCTTAAATTGCAGTCGCATCAGGAGCAGGTGATATCCAAATGAAGATGCCCGGCGTTAACTGATCGTAATTACCACTATGAAGAGAGAGAATATACTGATCATAATTGCCTTAATGGCGCTGGCATTGCTGGGGATCATTATCATGCAGGCTTATTGGATTACACATTCTATCCGGATCAATGAGCAGCAATTTGAAAAGAATGTGTTTGCAGCCATCAATGCCGTGGCATATCGCATAGAGCAGCAGGAAATTGACAACACAACGCGGTCATTTTACCGGAATATGGTAGCCAAAGACAAGATGTA
>JBJHCA010000015.1:40772-50236 GCA_050485785.1 Saprospiraceae bacterium
GGCGCAGGCCGAGCTGGATGATGATTCGATGGCGGCCTTTGACCTGGATCATTTTTTAAACTCTGAGCCTGAAGTTCTGCCTCAGGAAATGAACAAGCTGGCTGGTCGCGACGAGGTGATGAGGCAGCTTGAGATCATTATGGCCAAGCGGGTGATGAGCCCGCTTCCTGTGGCTGAACGCATAGAGCTGTCTGTACTGGACGAGTTGCTGGTTGTGGAACTCAGGAACAGAGGGGTTACCCTTGATTTTGACTACGGTATTTTTGACACCAGGCAGCGAAGTTTTGTGATCACTCAGCAGTTTAACTGTCCCGATGGAGGTATGCAACAGATTGAGAATTTGGAACCGCTCAAGAATACTGCGTTTCGCGTGCCGTTGTTTCCGGCTGATTTTAATGTGCCGGGTTATCTGATGGTGCATTTTCCCGGGCAAGTGGGATATATATGGCGTTCGGTATGGCCTACGCTGATGGGTACTATATTGTTTACGGGTATTGTGATCTACAGTTTTGCTTATACCATATTTGTAATATTCAGGCAAAAAAAGCTATCGGAGATAAAGACTGATTTTATCAACAACATGACTCATGAGTTCAAAACGCCCATAGCCACCATTTCTCTGGCCGTGGATTCCATTACCAGTCCTGCCATTGCTTCGCAGCCTGAACGGGTGCGAAGGTTTGCCGACATTATAAAGGCAGAAAACCGGAGAATGAACAGCCAGGTGGAGAAAGTCCTGCAAATGGCTCTGCTTGACAGGAATCAGATTGAGATCAACCAAAGGCCGGTGAATGTTCACGATTTGCTTGAAAAGGCTACAGACCATATGAGTCTGCAGGTGGACCACCGGGGTGGAACCATTATCTGTGAGTACCGTGCGGCATCGCCGGTAATTTTGGCAGATGAAACACACTTGTCCAATGTTTTTCACAATCTGCTGGACAATGCGAACAAATATTCACCTGATCAGCCTGACATAACGGTTCGAACCAGTGATAATGATCAGCATATTGAAATTGAGATTGAGGATAAGGGTATTGGGATGACACAGGAAGATAAAAAGCGGATCTTTGACAAGTTTTACCGAGTTCATACCGGAAACCTGCATGATGTAAAGGGTTTTGGGCTTGGATTGAGTTATGTCAAAAAGATAGTTGATCTGCACAAGGGCAGCATTAAGGTGAAAAGTGAGCCGGGCAAAGGCAGCCGGTTCATTTTGCGCTTTCCCCGAAATGTTAAAATTTCATAGTTTAGTGCCACAATGAATGTTAACATTTGAAAGTTAATAAGCCAAAGAGATAAACCTAAGCCGCAAACCTTAAACCCCCGTAACATGTCAGACAAGGCCAAAATATTACTGGTAGAGGATGATAAGAATTTTGGAGATGTACTTAAGAGTTATCTTGAGATGCATGACTATCATGTGACATTGGCCACAGACGGCGAAGCAGGTTCCAGAGAATTCAGTAAAAGACCCTTTGACCTTTGTATCCTGGATGTAATGATGCCAAAAATGGATGGCTTTACCCTTGGACGCCAGATTCGTGAACAGGATCCCAAAGTTCCATTGATCTATTTGACTGCAAAAACCCTGAAAGAAGATGTGATACAGGGATTTAAAATTGGTGCGGATGATTACATCAGCAAGCCGTTTGAAACTGAAGAGTTGCTTTACCGGATTCAGGCGGTACTGAAGCGCACGTCGGCCAAAGAACGCGATAAGGACCAACCCCGGGAATTCAATATAGGGAAATATCACTTTAACTTTCCGCTCAGGATTCTTACCATCAACGGAGAGCAGGAAAAATTATCCCCTAAGGAAGCTGCATTGCTTAAAATGTTCTGTCAGTATAAAAATGATGTATTACCCCGCTCCAAAGCATTGAAGGAGATTTGGGGAGAGGATAACTATTTCACGGCACGTAGCATGGATGTATTTATCACCAAGCTGCGAAAATACCTGAAAGATGATCCCAATATTGAGATCATCAATATTCACGGCAACGGTTTTCAATTGCTGGTTCAAGAGGATTAAGTTCTGCCAGGTTATTTGTTGAAAGTTATTTTGTTTTACTAGGTTTTTTTTTGGTTTGCAAATCGTGTTCCCGGCAACGTATATGGCTCAGTATGGTTGTACAGGCCATGGCTGCATTCAATGACTCAGCACTACCATAGGCCGGAATGGTAATTTTTTGCGTGATGAGTGCTTGTAATTCACGTGAGATTCCTTTGGATTCATTACCAATGATCAGAAATCCACTGTTGAGGGGTGTATGGTCGTACAATCCGGCACCGTCCATTACTGCGCCATATACGAGCATATTATCAGATTTTTGTATAATTTTCAGCAAGTCGCCCCGGTACACGGGAATACGGCCAACAGAACCCATGGCCGCCTGAACCACTTTTGGATTAAACGTATCGGCACAACCTTCGGAGCAAAACACTTTCTTAACGCCAAACCAGTCACAAGCCCGGATAATTGTGCCCAGGTTTCCGGGATCCTGGACATCATCGAGCATTACATTGATGGTGTCAGTTGCAGGTGCAGATGTGGGTGGTATGGCGAGTTCAGCAATGAGCAGCACCGGCTGGGGATTGGTGAAACCGGTTACTCTGCTGATTTCGGTTTGGGGAACAATTTTGATCAGACGGGTGTAGGGCCTTAGTAATTCTTCCCGGTCATCGCTCCATTTTCTGGTGCAGATAATCATAACGGGCTTAATACCGCCTGATAAAATGATGTCACAGACCAATTTGTCGCCTTCGGCTACGAAATTGTTATACTTTTGCCTGAACTTCTTGTGTTTTAAAGAGTCTATGTACTTTATTTCAGCTCGCGTCAGCATGGGTAGGGGTATTTTCAGGATTTTACCTTTGGTAATTTTAGCCGGCCTGTTTCAGGCCTGTAATAATCTGAAATACCTGCAAGATGACGAAGCATTGCTGAGAAAAAATTCAGTTGAGTTTACCGGCGACCATAAAGTGGAGGATCGCAGCAATCTGAGCTATGAGCTCAGCACATTGAGCAAACAGAAGCCCAACAGAAGATTTTTCGGCTTGTACCCCATGAGGTTGTGGTTTTACAACAAAAGTACACAGGGCGATGAAACCGGGTTCAAACAATGGGTTGCCACCCGTATAGGCGAGCCTCCGGCAGTGTACGACAGTGTTGCCACTACACTTACCGAACGCTCCATGGAATATTATCTCAACAACAAGGGTTATTTCGATGCCACCGTAGATTCCGAAACACGAATAAGACGGAGGCGGGCGAGGGTCAGGTATATTGTGGATGCCGGAGAACGGTATACTATCAGGAGTAACAAATTTGTGTATGAAGAGTCCAGAATTTCACGGCACTCTGACAAACTGGAAAGCAGGTCATTGCTTAAGCCCGGGTCGCCGGTTGACAGGCAGTTGTTTGACAAAGAGCGCAATAATTTAACAAGGCTTATGCGGAATGAAGGGTATTTTGAGTTTTACCCGAATTACATTGTATTTGAAGGAGACAGTGTCGGCTCAAAGGTTGATCTTACCACATATATTCAGGAAGACGTCAGTGGCCGTCACCGGCGCTTTTTCATTAAAGATATCTATGTTCACCTCAATTACAATCCACTGGAGTATCGCCCTTCTAGGTTGGATACGGTGTATGTGGACGGGGTACATTTTATAGGTTTTACCAAACCGGGAAGTGAAGGTGAGCCGGAATTGGGCATCAGGATACAGCCTTTAATGCGATCGATAAGGATCAGCAGAAGAAAGGGATTTTACCGGCAGGGCGACTACGAGGAAACAGTGCGCAGGCTTTCAGCCTTAAATGTGTACCGGTTTGTCAATGTGCGGTTCAGGTATGACGGGGATAATCCTGCATCGGATTCGTTAAACTGCATGATCTATCTGACACCCGGCAAAAAGATGGAGTTTGGTGCTGACCTCGAAGTGAATACGGTTTCGAGCACTTCGTTGGGTGCAGCATTGGGTACAGCCATCAGCCTAAATTATCAGAGCAGGAATTTTTTTCGCGGAGCCGAAATGTTCAGTGTCAACTTAAAAGGTGGGGTAGAGTACAGGCTCACCCGGCGTGATACCATCAGCACAAACTTGTTTAACCAGGTTGATGTTGGCGGACAGATTGGGTTGACCATTCCCCGTTTTTTCCCGCTTCCCAGGCGGATGGTGAATGATTACTACACTACCTCTGTGGGAATGGAACGGTCGCGCTTGGTGTTGGGTTGGAATTACTTGTCATTGCTCAATTTTTTCACCTACAGTTCAATGAATGCTTCCTACAGCTGGGATTGGTATGAGTCACGTCACAAACGCTGGACTGTGAGTGTCCCCAGTCTGGGCTACTTTAACCCCATCAGGATTGAGCCGGCCTATCAGCAGATATTGGACAGGAACGTACTGTTGGCCAGGAGTTTTGATCCGATATTTTACATCGGTTCTGAAATCAACTGGACCTATACGGGGCCAACCGATGACCGTGGACGCTCTGTTTTTTTTAATGGCAATCTCGATTTTGCAGGTCCCGGAGTGTACACGGTTGAGCGCATATTACAGGGTATGGGCTTTGATACCAATATACGCTTGTTTGGTGACCTGCCTTATGCCACCTACATCAAGATCCACGGAGATCTGCGTTTTTACAAACGGTTTGGCCAACGCAGCATGTTTGCCACGCGCAGTGCACTGGGAGTAGGTGGCCCGTTTGGAGATGCCCGTACTATGCCTTACATCAAGCAGTTTTTTGTGGGTGGCCCTAACAGCATCAGAGGATGGAGAATCCGCGAGCTGGGCCCGGGGGCATACAACGACCCCAATATTGACAGCATTATCAATTTTCAGCCTTATCAGACCGGAGATGTAAAACTCGAGCTATCTGCTGAATACCGTTTTGACATATATACCTTCTTTAAAGGTGCGCTTTTTCTTGATGCCGGCAATGTATGGCTACTGAATGAGGATGAAGCCAGGCTTGGAGCGCAACTGACATTTGCCCGGTTATTGGATGACATTGCCGTAGCGGGCGGGGTTGGTTTCAGGTTTGATTACTCTTTGTTTGTTATAAGATTTGACCTGGGTTGGAAGCTCAGGATACCGCGAACCGATGAAGCAGGAGGCACATACTGGAACTATACCCGAGCTGATGATTTTTTTGGTTCAGGCGGCCGTTTGTTCGGTCGATTCTGGAGAGAGCCCGAGTTGAATTTAGGGATCGGGTATCCTTTTTAGCTACTGCAGGGGCAATTGATCTGTAGTGGTGCACGATCAATTTTACCCATAAAAAAGCCCCTGACGGGGCTGTGTGTTTCCTGTGATTCCGCTGGGGCTTCCCGCAGTTCTACGCCCTTGCGCGGATAAACTTCTCGCCCCATCGGAAAAGGCACAAAAAAAGCCCCAAACTCGGGGCTTAATGCATTATGTGATTCCGCTGGGGCTCGAACCCAGGACCCTATCATTAAAAGTGATATGCTCTACCAGCTGAGCTACGGAATCAATTTTTCGCCAAAAGCAGCGCAAAGATAAGGCTTTTAAGTATAACCTGCACTTTTTGCTTTAAAAATTCCTTAGCTTTTGATGATTACTCCCCGGGCATAAAACTTGTTTTCCTTAACAGGTTCAGTAATAGCGTCTATTTCCTCCTGCGGCTTATTCATGTCTTCTGCATAATGTTGCAGTTCGTCTACGGGAGTGTACTCAATAAAAGCTTTTCCTTCCAGAATTACTTCCTTGCCTTCAATATCGAATGGCATAAAAAATCCGTAATCCTTGAATCGAACGAAGAGCTCATCACCATTTTCTGTTTCGAGTGTCATCCAGCAACCTTTGTTTTTACAAACTTTAGTTACTGTACCGTAGGTTTTGGTTTCCACGGAGTCTTCAAGAGTACTCATTTGAGCAATTAACTGAGGTAACGGGATAGCGTTTTCATCGGTAATTTTTTCGCCGTAATGGATGCCATCGTCGCTGAGTGCCAGCTCATTCACTTTAACCTGTTCATCTTCAGAGTAGGCTGCATTGTCACCTTCGGCTGACTGATCATTGTTACAGGCAGTAAGCATGAATGCCGCACCTGCCAGCAGCATGAGAAAATACTTCATCATAGTGGTTTTGATTTGTTTAGGCCGCAAAGATAGCGATATTTATCAGCACATCACTGTTGCTTCTGTTACCTGGCAGGTAAAGAACGCGATTCAAACTGTTACACAAGGCAATACACTACTGTGCGAAAGCTTTTTGTGCTGACGATTTAGGCTGATGGACAGCCTGTGAAATCTTGTTTAACCTTGTCAGGACCCTAATCCGGCCAAAAATGCCGCACCAAAAATTACAAACAACAGAATGTAAAGTACAATGATAATCAGGTACAACAACAAAACAGCTTTGGCAAAATTCTGCTTATTGGGGTTATTGCCATCAGAAAATGCCCATACAAACAACATAATGAGTCCTACCAATGGTATGGCAGTGATAATCAGTGTAATGAGCCAATCTTTAACGCCCATTACCGGGCTTCCCGTGAGTGGTTGGTCAAGTGTTTCCATATGCTTTTTTTTGTGAGCCCAATATACAATTAATTGGCTGACTTGTCATTTTTTACCATAAACGCAATAAAAATATTTCCACAACAAAACATTGTTTCAAAAGTCATGATTTGGCCTCTGCTTTTAACAAGTAGCGCTCAGTGTGCATTTTGGTCGGAGGATTGTTGCCGGTGGTATAATAAAAGGATGAATGGCGGGAATATCATTGGATGTTTATGGTACATAACTCTTTTTTGCCACACGTTGTGTGGGTGTAGCTTATGACATGTCGTCTGATTATGATATTTTTGCCCATTATTTTTTAACCAATCCAAGTAATATGATGAATCAATCACTGATGGTCAGCAGTCTGTTGATGCTGTCGGTAGCCGCAGGTTCGTTAAAAGCCGAGCGCACCGGATCCGATAACCCGTTCTTTTCGGAATACAATACTCCGTTTGGGGTACCACCGTTTGAAGACATCAAGCTGGAGCATTACATGCCGGCCTTTGAGCGGGGCATAGACGAGCAGGCAGCCGAGATAGATGCAATCGTTTCCAACAGGGAAGTTCCCAACTTTGAGAACACCATAGCTGCTCTTGAATACAGTGGTGAATTGCTCACCAAAGTAAGCCGGGTTTTTTACAACCTCAATGGTTCCCACACTAATGCTGAAATGCAGGCTATTGCCAGGGAATTATCACCTTTGCTCTCAGCACACCGCAGCAATATCATTTTGAATGAGCAGCTGTTTCAGAAAGTGGAGACTGTTTATCAGATGCGCAATAAGTTATCGCTTAATGCTGAGCAGCTCAGGCTAACCGAGGAGACCCGCAAAATGTTTGTCCGGGGTGGAGCTTTGCTTCAGGGAGATGAGCGCGAGCGCTTGCGTGAGATCAATGCCCGTATGTCGGAACTGACCTTGCAGTTTGGGCAGAATGTGCTATCAGAAACCAATGAGTTTGAGCTGGTCATAACTGACTCCGGTGATCTGGAAGGACTTCCTCAGGATTTGATTGAAAATGCTGCCGCCGTGGCCAAGCGTCGCGGGCACGAGGGGGCCTGGGTATTTACCCTGCACAACCCTAGCGTAATGCCGTTTTTGCAGTACAGTTCAAACCGTGATTTACGGGAAAGAATATGGTTAGCATACGTCAACAGGGGAAACAATAACAACGAATACAATAATTCCCGCATTATCCCCGAATTGGTCCGCTTAAGACATGAAAGGGCCAACATGCTGGGATATCCAACACATGCTGATTTTGTGCTTGAGGAAAGCATGGCTAAAAATCCACAGACGGTGATGGATTTGTTGAATCGTCTTTGGCAACCGGCCATTGAACGCGCTCAGCAGGAGGAGGAAATGATGCGTGAACTGATACGCCGCGACGGATACAATTTTGAGGTAATGCCCTGGGACTGGAGGTATTATGCCGAAAGGATCCGTCAGGACATGTTTGATCTGGATGACGAGGAGTTTCGCGCATACTTTCCTATGGATGCGGTACTTGAAGGCATGTTTGACATAACCGAGCGCTTGTGGGGAATTCGCATGAACAAGCTGGAAGATATGCCTAAATACCATGAAGATGTGATGGTGTACGAAGTACTGGAAGAGGACGGAAGACACATAGGGATAATCTACTTCGATTTGTATAACCGCGACAGCAAGCGCGGCGGTGCGTGGATGAGCGTTTTCAGGGGGCAGCATGTTGACCGGAACGGCAGATTTGTGCACCCGGTAGTGGTAAACGTGTGCAATTTTACACCACCCACCGAGCACACACCATCATTATTAACCATGGATGAGGTTACCACGCTTTTTCATGAGTTTGGCCACGGATTGCACGGTTTGCTGTCTAATGTTACCTACCCCTCTCTGGCCGGCACATCGGTACCCAGAGATTTTGTGGAATTGCCCAGTCAGTTGATGGAGAACTGGAGTAAGGATGCCCAAGTAATTCCCATGTATGCCCGTCATTATCAAACCGGAGAAGCCATACCGGCAGCGTTGATCGAGAAGCTGGAAGCCAGCAAGTATTTTAATCAGGGCTTTGCCACTACCGAGTATCTGGCATCATCATTTCTTGACATGGCATTTCACAATTCACCCGGTGTTAATTCACTTAATCTTGACGATATTCATGCGTTTGAAGACAGACTGCTTCACAGATTTCACAAAATGCCCAAATCTATAGTTGCCCGTCATCGTTCCACGTATTTTAATCACGTGTTTTCAGGCGGATACTCAGCGGGGTATTACAGTTATATCTACAGCGCCATACTGGATGCGGATGCATATGAAGCATTTGTTGAAACCGGTGACTTGTTTAACCGCGAGGTGGCAGATGCTTTCAGGAAGTACATTCTGGAAACCGGCGGGACAGTGGAACCTGCAGAACTGTACAGGAATTTCAGAGGAAGTGATCCCAATATTGAGCCCCTGCTCAGAAGGAGAGGGTTGATCCGAGAAGGAGTCCGACCTTAAACCAATAAAAAGCCTTTCATGTTAACTTATGCAATACATGGAAGGCTTTTTACTTTTATGCATAACCTGTGATTCAATTCTTAATTCTCAATAAACTAAAACCCACTAAGTATGAGAAACTTTACTATGTTATTTTTGGCTTTGATGATTGCTGCGGGCATGTCGGGTCAAACCTTGCCGATGGCCAGCCCGAATGGGAAAATCATACAGGATGTTGGTCTGACCCAGGTGGAAATTGAGTACAACCGCCCCGGGGTAAAAGACAGGACTATTTTTGGGGATATGATACCCTACGGTGAAATGTGGAGAACCGGAGCTAACAAAGCCACCAGGTTATCGTTCAGTACTGATGTCCGTATAGAGGGAAAGAATTTGCCTGCCGGGGATTATTCCTTTTTTACTATACCGGGAAAAGATCGCTGGACATTGGTGTTCAATAA
>JBJHCA010000016.1:0-48246 GCA_050485785.1 Saprospiraceae bacterium
GGATGCTCAAGCTGGACAAAGACGGCTGCCTGCATGAAAATCCTTGCCATCCTCCGCCGGATACTACGGTAAGGGTTGCCCAACCGGTGGAAACGGATGTGGATCAAAAAGTGCTCGTATATCCCAATCCCGCCGGACAGTACGTGCAGATGCAAGCACCGGAGGCCAGTCAGCTTCATGTGTACAACAATAGAGGGCAGAGGGTACTGGTGTACGGCAAGGTATCTAAAGGCAGCCACACCATGAGCATTGCATCGCTGCCTGCCGGCATGTACATCACTGTGCTCTACGGGCAGAGCGGGCATATTTACCGGGGGAGGCTGGCAGTGATGGAGTGAAGCAGATAGTGAGTAATAGCTTAGGGTACAAAATCCGGGCAATAAAACAAAAACGTCCGATACCCTGAAAACATAAATGCTACGGCTGCACCCTCGGCTAAAATGCGCAATGTGGAGCAGCCAAAAAAATGTTATCACCCCAACCTGTAAGAACAAAATTTCTACCTGTTAGCCTTCAAAGTGAAAAGAAAGGGTAAAACCGCGTGATAACACCCGTTCGATGGTGGTAGAATACATCAGGTCGCGGTTGTACAGCAAAATATTGTGGATGCCGTGGGAGTACTTGAGTTCCGGCGAAAAAATGAAATACTGGAAAAAGAATTGAAATCCAAAACCAATTTCCAGTGCAAAATCGGATGGAGAAATACGTACCAATTCGCCGGCTATGGCCTGACGTGACTGTGACTGACTGGCCACATCGTATGAATACTTGATACCACCCAGCACATAAGCGCGCATATCGCGATAGGGTTCGGATTTATACCTGAAATGAAGAGGAAGTTCAACATTTACGGCCTCAATGCCACGGTCAAATTCAGCTTCACCCGACAATGAATAATGCAGTCTTCGATTGACAAAAGAAAGCGTAGGCAAAAATCGAATGTCGAAATAATGGCCAATTTTCATATTGGTCACAATACCTAAGTTAATACCGGAACTGCGGAGTGATTGGGCGGTAAAAACACTGTCGTGGCCAATAAATTCCCGGGATCGGGTTATCTTGTAATCCGAAAAATTTGGCCCCAGCGGACTAATGCCGAAATAGTAATTTTTCCTGTCGAAGTTCAGGAAGTTAAAATTGCTGTTGTACTCGGCCTGCGACTGAGCCATGGTACCACCGGGCAGCCAAAGCAGCAAGGCAAGAATAGCTATTGGGGCCGTTCGGCTAAATACAATGTACAGATTCCTAGTGTTAGTCTTTTGCATGTAATGTTCCCGAATCCTATCGATGATAAAATACTGATCATTTCCTCTCCTTCGGGGAAGGCCTGCACCGATTCATAAAGGTAGGTGTAAGCTTTGGGGTCTTTGGAGGTGAACCGACCTATACGGGGTAAAACGTGCCGGAAGTAAAAATCGTACATCAGCGAGAGCGGAAATACTTTGGGTTTGGAGAATTCAAGAATGGCTAATGGAGCCCCCGGTTTCAAAACCCTGAGCATTTCAGCCAGCCCCGCTTCAAGGTTTTCAAAATTGCGCACGCCGAATGCAACAGTTACCGCATCAAATTTTTCACTGCTGTATTGCATGTTTTCGCTGTCACCGTATTCAAGGTGTACTCTTTGGGATAACTTTTTGTTGGCGGCTTTCTGCCGCCCGATAGCGAGCATTTCTTTGGATATATCCATACCGGTAATTCTTGCTTCCGGCCATGCCCGCGCCATGGCCAGCGCAAGATCAGCAGTGCCTGTAGCTACATCAAGGGCATTGGTTGGACGGTATTTACTAAGCATCCTGATCACCTTTTTGCGCCATCTGACATCTATGCCTGCTGAAAGCACCCGGTTGAGCAAGTCGTAACGAGGTGCAATATTGTCAAACATTCGGGCAATCTGAGATTTCTTATCTTCGCCGCTGTTGTACGGTTTTACCTGTTTAGTCTTATCCAAGGCATTAAAATTTGTACAAAGATATAAAAGCAAAAACTGGTGTAACCTGATATAATGCCTTAAGTTCAAACTCAGCATATGGATGAACTCCGAATTAACCGGGCCGAATATCTGGCCAGTTATCCGACCTATAAAATATGCCCAAAGTCGGTATTGCCCGAGTATGCCTTTATCGGGCGTTCCAATGTGGGCAAATCGTCGCTCATCAATATGCTAACCGGCAGAAAAGATCTTGCACGTACCTCAAAACAACCCGGCAAAACCCAGTTGATCAATCTTTATTTGATTGATGATACCTGGCAATTGGCCGACCTGCCGGGCTACGGCTATGCCAAAGTGGCCAAAAAAACGCGCAGCAAATGGGAGCTTATGGTTACAGAATACCTGCGCTACAGACCAAATATGGCCTGCGCTTTTCAGCTGGTCGATATCAATGTGCCACCACAGAGCTCCGATCAGGATTTTATGGCCTGGATGGCTAAAAACCGGATCCCCTTTGCCATTGCTTACACCAAATCCGACCGTTTAACCAAAAACAAACTGGCATCCAATATAGCAGCCTACCGCAAACACATGCTGGCCAGCTGGACAGCCATACCCACTGAGTTTGTCACTTCCGGTGAAACCAATGCAGGACGCGATGAAATGCTCGGGTTTATAAATTCAATTAACCTGCAGTTCAAAGTTCAATAATATGCTATACATTCATAGCTTTGTAACCGCATAAAACACACCTGACTCCATGGCCGGGAAACCGAAAAATGAATTGCTCTATCCGCATGTCCTCGACATGAAGGATTGGCCTATTCTGCTGTTGAGCGAGGACAGAGCAGGATTTGTAAAGGAAATAGCGGAATTCACCATTCAGCGGATCATGGAAACTTCATCGCACAATATCCGCGATGTTCTTTCAAAAACGGTTTACCTTGAGCGCATACGCATCAAAGAGCATTTGTGGAAAGTCGATCCACCGGATGAGAATCAATTTTGGAAAAAGATCAGGCTGGCTTTGGCCGATATTCCTCATAATGATCCGGTTGAAAAGCACCTTGACGCCTATCGCGAGCTGGTCAGTCAGATCGTTCACCGCTATGCCGATGAGGTGGTGGGCAATTTCAAACCTTCCACCTACAGCTTTGCCCGCAAGTTTCTGACGGCATTTTTCAGCCGTTTGCTCAACACGGCTGCCGGACGGAATCTCAACCGGATATGGGGTTCTCAGTACCAGCTTCAGGAACGGATCAGAAGTTACGGGGAAATAGAGAAAGTACGCTCTCTGGTCACCAAAGGAACTGTTGTACTTGTTCCTACGCATTTCAGCAATCTCGACTCAATTCTAATAGGTTATGCCTGTGATTCAATAGGGCTGCCGGCTTTCTATTACGGCGCAGGCCTCAATCTGTTCAATGAAGGTATAGTAGCCTATTACATGAACCGGCTGGGTGCATACCGGGTTGACCGGCGAAAACGCAATGCTTTGTATCTCGAAACACTTAAAGCGGTTTCCAATCTTTCCATACAGCGAGGTGTACATTCGCTATTTTTTCCGGGAGGCACCCGGTCGCGGTCGGGCAAAATAGAAACCCAGCTTAAACTGGGGCTGCTGAGCACCACCATTGAAGCTCAGCGCAGCAATTACATGCAGGGACGCGATGACAAGATCTTCATCGTACCCGTTGTGTTGGGATACCATTTTGTATTAGAAGCCAAAACCCTCATTGAGCAATATCTCAGAAAAACCGGCAGAGAGCAATACATCCGGTCCAAGGACGAATTTTACAGTTTCCGCAAACTCACCAAGTTCAGCTGGAAGTTTTTCTCCGAAAGTTCGGAAGTGGTGTTGTCATTCGGCAAGCCCATGGACGTACTCGGCAACTTTGTGGATGATCAGGGCGTGAGTTACGACCGCTGGAACCGCCCTCTCAACCTGAAGGAATATTTTGTTTCCGGCGGGGAGGTGGTAGCCGACCTTCAGCGCGAAAACGAGTATACCAAGCATCTGGTGGAGGCCGTGGTATCCAGGTTTCATCGCGATAATATCGTGCTGAGCAGCCATGTGGTGGCTTTTGCTGCATTTCACCTGATACTGAAGGACAATGCCCGGTTTAATCTGTACGGATTGCTGCGCTTGCCACCTGAGGATTTTGTCATTTCGCGAGAGTTGTTCCTTTCCCTGATGGAAGAAATCCGCGGTGTACTTATCCGCATGGAACAGGAAGGCAAGCTCAAATTGTCCGAGCAGGTCCACATGGATGCCGAATCCATGGTGAACCACGGGCTGAAGCACCTGGGCGTTTATCACGTCAATAAGCCTTTGAAGCTCAACCGGCAGAAAAATATTGTGAGTCAGGATCTTCGGTTGCTGTTTTATTATAGTAACCATCTGGAGAATTACGGACTAGCTGACCAAATAAGCTGGAAGCGCTACCTCAAAGCCGTAACAGACGAGGAAAGGGAAGAATAAGCCCCATACGGCAAACCGGACTATTCTGACAGCAGATCCTTGAAAAGGTCGTCCATGGTGAATACACCTATTTTGCCCTGCAACCATGCTGCCGCCATCAGCGCACCTCCCGCAAAGCCTCTCCGGTTGTGGGCTTCATGATGGATCACGATCTCATCGGTAGCGGAAAGCCATTTGACCGTATGCATGCCGGGCACTTCACTTTCCCTGACGGAGTGGACCGGTAAAACACCGTCTTCCTTATCGGCATCGGATTTCCATGACCGGTAATTGCGGTGTCCGCTGAGTATGCCTTCTGCCAGTTGAATGGCCGTACCGCTGGGTGCATCAAGCTTGTGAACGTGGTGAGTTTCGTGCAGAGTACAATGGTATTCGGGAAAATGGCTCATCATGGAGGCCAGCAATTGATTAACCCTGAACAGCATATTGACGCCCATACTGAAATTGGAAGCGTAAAACACCGCCCCGCGGTGACGCTCCGCAAGTCTTTTTACCTCGGGTAAATGCGCGTACCATCCCGTAGTTCCGGATACTACCGGAATGTTATGTTCAATACAGCGACGGATATTGTCAAATGCCGCATCAGGCCGGGTAAACTCAATGCATACATCGGGCCGGTTTTCCATGGCCCACGACCATTCGGCAGCCGAATCGTCATTGATTTTGGCCACAACTTCATGGCCTGCTGCTTCAGCCAGGCTGCCGATGAGTTTGCCCATTTTGCCGTATCCGGCCAGCATTATTCTGAGGCTGGTTTCATTGTTCATACATCAGGCTGGTTTTTTGCGCTGCCGGCAGTAATTCGGCCAGTCGGTCGAGCAAAAAGTCAACCTCCCGGCGGGTATTCAAGTGAGAAAATGAAAAACGCACCGAACGCGTATCGGCGGGAACCTGCATGGCATGAAGCACATGGGACCCCTGCTCAGCTCCGGAACTGCACGCACTGCCCCCGCTGGCGGCTATGCCGCTCACGTCCAGCGTCATCACCATCAGTTCGGTCATGGGCGTGCGCGGGAAACGGACATTCAATACAGTGTATAAACTATTGTCCGACACATCGCCGTTGAACGCTACCCCCTCAAACCGAAGTATGAGTTGCTCGCGAAGGTAGTTTTTAAGGGAGCTGATGTATTCTCGATGAGCATCCATGTTTTTTAGGGCTAATTCAACTGCCTTGGCCATACCGGCAATACCGGCAATATTTTCGGTGCCGGCCCGCATGTTTCTCTCCTGAGCACCACCGTCAATAAAGGGCTTAATGAGATTGTTACTGTTAATATAAATAAATCCCGTGCCTTTGGGGCCGTGAAATTTGTGAGCAGCACCACTGAGGAAAGCGATGTTCATAGAGCTTACATCAATGGGGAAATGGGCATACGTTTGTACGGTGTCTGAATGCAGTAATGCACCATGCCGGGTGCAGATTTCGGCCATTTCGGCCAGGTTGTGAACTGATCCCGTTTCATTATTGGCGTGCATGATACTCACCAGCACCGGACCTTCTGCTGCCTGCAGCGCTTTATCCAGCGTTTCCGGAGCTACCAGACCCAGATGATCCACCGCCAGGTACTCCACCGGCATGCCGGCCCGTTCGAGACATTCAACGGTATGCAGCACACAATGATGCTCTACCGGCGTGGTGATGATCCGGCGGATACCAAAATCGCGGACGGCACATTTAATGGCCATGTTATTGCTTTCGGTTCCACCCGATGTGAAAAAGATTTCGCCGATACCGGCATTCAGTGATTGGGCAATGGTTTTGCGGGCACCTTCAATCAGTGCTCTGGCCTGCCTGCCTTCATGGTGAATACTGGAGGGATTGCCGTAGCAATGTTGCAGGCAATCGGCCATCACTTCCTGCACTTCCGGCAGGATGGGCGTAGACGCTGCATTGTCAAAATAAACACGTTTCATCATTGGGTTGATGAAAGGGCATTATGGGCCCGATCAGGGGCGCTAAATTACAAAAATTGACGGAAACCATTCCACTCCCACCTTATAGGGTAATAAGGCATGGCAGCAGAGCAGACCTTTACTGCCTCTTTATTCCGGATGATCACAAGCTGATGCCGCCGTCAACCTGCAGAACAGCACCGTTGATAAATCCGGCTTCGGGCAAGGCCAGGTAAAGGTAGGCCGAAGCGATTTCGTCGGGTGTGCCCAGGCGGCCTGCCGGGGTTTTACCACATACCATGTCCAGCACTTTTTGCGGTATGGTTTCCATCATTTCAGTGGCAATAAAACCCGGAGCAACCACATTGGCCGTAATTCCCTTGCGACCCAGTTCGCGGGCCCAAACCTTGGTCATGCCAATTACGCCGGCTTTGGTGGCCGCATAATTGGTCTGGCCAAAATTGCCATCCACACCCACCACACTGCTGGCAGTTATAATTCGTCCGTATTCCTGTTGGTACATGTATTTCACTACAGCCTGCGTGCAGTTAAACACTCCGGTCAGGTTGACGGCTATAACGCTGTCCCACTGTTCGGGCTTCATATTGCGCAAAGTGGCATCGCGGGTAATGCCCGCATTATTGATGAGAATGTCAATGCGGCCTTCCCGGGCAACAATGAGTTCAGCCGCCTTCTCAGCTTCACCGGCACGGGTGGTGTTCACGTTCTGAAAGTACACGCGCAGGTCGCGTTGCTGCAAGGCTGTAACCAGTTCCATGCTCTTTTCTTCGTCGATGTCCCAGATGTACACAACTGCGCCCGCATCGGCAAAACGCTCTACGGTGGCCTTTCCTATGCCGCTGGCTCCTCCGGTGACCACGGCTACCTGATTTTGTAGTTTCATCTCTTATTTTTTTATCTGTTTGTTAAAAATTGCCGCCGAATATAGCCTGAAGCTTTGGAAAGGACAGGACACCGGGAGGTAATAGTGCGGGGCGACACTGTAGCATGATTTTGATTGATCACTCTTTGTGGTGCTGTTCCACAGCATGTTAAATGAGTTAGTTCCATGGACCGACTTTAAAACAGGGGATTTGGGTATGACCACAATCTTTATCAAGGCCGTGGATACGGCCTCAACAAAAAGCTATGTAAAAAAGAAAAAGAACCCGAATGGCTTCAAAAAACCATTACCTTTCCAAGGTCCGTAAACAAAACACTGTGAGTGCATAAGTGAGAATAATAAACCTTTAGTCAGATTATATTATCAAGATCATAAATAGCAGAAAAGCAATTAAATATAATTAATAAAGTCAAAAAAAGACCACTTAGTCGATGAGGTAATTGTGAAATAACTTGGCCTGCAATTGGAGGGATGACTTACCTTTGCATCATTATTAAAGCGACACAAACTAAACTACCATGAATAAATTTTTTGATCAGATGCTGGAGGCTCAGCAGGAAATGATGAGTACCTGGATCAACATGCAGAAGAAAGTAGCGGACAATGCAGTGAACGGCACGGCAAAAGCGGCTGCGGAACAGGAGACTAAATCCAGAAACTGGATGGAATGGCTGGCCGGACAGCAGCAAAAGCTGGCTGACATTACGAAAACCGGCGATACTGCGAAGATGATGGAGGAAGGTACTGAAAGCTTCAGCCGCTGGATGGAATGGCAAACGGAATTTGCCGAGCAATGGCTCAAATATGCTCAAAGCACGGGTATTACCGGTCAGCGCAAAGCTGCGGAAACTCCGGCTGACTTTATGAAGCAGAGTTTCAGTGCTGCCGAAACCATGATGAAGCAAAGCCGCGACTTGTTCAAAAGCAACCTGTTTCGCCTGATGCCTGAAACCATGCAGCCTTACTACAATCAGTACGAGGCTTCGGTGGATCACCTGATGAAGCACTGGGGCGACATTGCCAAAGTAATTACAGGAGAAAAAGGGAATACCGCGTTTTCAAACTGGTACACACCTGATATGTATGCTGATTTCATCAGCAAATACACCGGCATGCACACCATGGGTGACCTGAACACCATGATGGACAATGCCCGAAAACTGATGGACAATATGGCTTCCATTGCCGGTAAGCCCGAAGACAGAATAGCGTGGTGGAACAACTGGAACGAAGAGATGAAAAAAGCCGGTTTTACACCCTGGACCACCATGGGCAGCTCAGTGTCTGACATGTTCAGAAGCCGCATGGAGCCCTGGTTAAACATGCTTCAGCCGGGCAGGGAAGAAAAAATGATGCGCTTGCTGACTGATCTGCAATTTGCTTATATGACCTACCTCACCCGCTCAATGCAGGTACAGATGCTCGTGATGGAAGGCACCCGCGTGGCCATGCCTAAAACCATTGAGCAAATGTCAACCGCTTACAAACCCGGTGAAGCGATGCCCGAATTCAAAGCCTTTTATCAGGCCTTTACCGACAACATGGAAACCATGATGACCGGTGTGCTTCACACTGCTGAATACAGCCGTTTACAGTCAGAAATGGCCGCTTCCGGTGTTCGTGTCAAGCAATTGACCAACCAACTCACTGAAATGGCCCTGGAGGATACACCATTGGTTACCCGCAGTCTGTTAGATGATTATGCCATTGAAACCAAAGCACTGCGCGATAAGATCCGCATGCTTGAAAACAGGCTGAATGAACTGGAAAACACTGCAGGAAAAAAAACGGCAACACCGGCAGCAAAAACCGGCAGAACAGGTAAGGCAAAAACTGCAGAAGTTTAGCCATAACCCGGGGGTTAAGCCCGGCACCGGCACTGGTGCTTGAACAAAGCACGGGCAAGGTGAGCAGTGAGCGGTATTTAAGACTGCTCCGGTTTTAATAATATGCATAAGCGGAGTTGATTTTGGGGCATAGTAAGGCCCCTCAGCACCATCACGAAAAAACAAGCAAGCAGCATGCAAAACACAATGGATTATACGAAGGCCCTGGCTGAGCAGATGATACAGGTAAGTGAGGCCATTACAACCATGGAGCGGGTACAGGAAGTGGATATTGCCACGGCACCGCGGAAAGTGGTATGGCAGGATGGCAAAGTGAAACTGTATCATTTTGAGCGCAAGAGCAAAGCCAAAGCTCAAACGCCGGTGCTTATTGCCTATGCCCTGGTCAACCGCTGGGAAATGATGGATCTGCAACCCGACCGCAGCTTTATCCGCAAGTTGATCGATGAAGGGATGGACGTTTACCTCATTGACTGGGGATACGCCTCCCGGGCTGACCGGTACAAGACCATGGAAGACTACATTGACGGCAACCTGAACGATTGTGTGGATTTTATCCGCAGCAGTCATAAGCTGGACGCCATTAATTTGCTGGGAGTTTGTCAGGGAGGTACTTACAGTGTGATCTATACTGCCCTGTATCCTGAAAAAGTAAAGAATCTGGTGACTTTGGTTACTCCCGTTGATTTTGACAATGAAGAAGGGCTGTTGTTCAAATGGGCCAAGGACATGGATGTAGATACCATGGTGGAGGGATTTGGCGGCGTTATTCCCGGAGATTATCTCAATACGGGATTCGACCTGCTGAAGCCCCTGAGCAAAGCCAGAAAATATCAAAGTCTCCCCGGTATTGTAGAAGACCACGATAAGCTGATGAACTTTCTGCGCATGGAAAAGTGGGTGGCCGATTCACCCGCCCAGGCCGGAGAAGCATACAGGAAGTTCATCGTGGAATGTTACCAGCAGAACAAGTTGATCAAAGGTGAAATGGAAATGGGTGGACGCAAGGTGAATCTGAAAAGCATCACCATGCCTGTGCTCACCATTTATGCCAAAGACGATCACATAGTACCGCCAGCCACCACTGTGCCCCTGGCTAAAGCTGTCGGCTCTGCTGACCATGAGCTGATGGAGTTCCCCGGAGGGCATATTGGCGTGTTTGTGGGAAGCCGTTCGCAAAAAGTACTGACTCCGGCCATTGCCGGTTGGCTGAAGGATCGGGATGCCTGATCCTCAGTAGCAATAGTTTGCAGAGAATTTACTAAGACAATAATGGAGGGAGTTTCAGTTTCTGAAGCTCCCTTTGTATTTTTGCAATCCACAAAACAGCTAAACCTAACAAGAGGTTAACCTGTTTGCCACATATAACCATCCATTTGCCATGGCCATAATTATCACTGACGAATGTATTAACTGCGGAGCCTGTGAGCCCGAATGCCCGAACAACGCCATTTATGAGGGCGGTGTGGAGTGGGCCATAGCCGACGGCAACACCGTAACCGGCACCTATACCCTTGAGGACGGCAGTGATACCGATGCTGCCCAAAGGCATCAACCCATTGAAGATGATTACTACTATATAGTACCCGATAAATGCACGGAATGCGTGGGCTTCCACGAAGAGCCACAATGTGCTGCAGTTTGCCCCGTAGATTGCTGCGTCCCCGATCCCGACCGCCCCGAAACGGAAGATCAGTTGCTGGAAAAAAAGGCGAGGTTGCATTTGTAGGGGAGATTAACTGCTTAATTCCACAAAGTTCAGTTATTGGTTTTTTCCTGTTACCGGAATAAATCCTAAACGCGAGATTACATTGAAGGTGGTATCACTTTATCCCCTTGTACATCATTGCAGGCAAGCCAGTGCGATTTAATTTCTAATATTTCTGCCTGGTTGTTTTATGGTAAAATCCATTGACGAGGATCATATTTCCGCGTGAGGATGCTCATTTTTTTGGCATGGGGTGCGCTGCATCTTTGTGCTACAATAAAAACGAACAAGTTATGAACAAGCTCACAATTTTTCTGGCCCTCGGATTGGGAATGATGTTCTTTTCCGGTTTTGTTATGCTAACAAAGCATATCAGCCAGCAAAGGATGGTATTGGACAGCAATCCGAATTTTACAGTTACAGGAACTTCAACCCTGCATGACTGGGAGATGAAATCGACCTCAGCGCGGGGAGAAGGCAAAGTAGAGATGGAGAATCAAAGAATTAGTAGTGTTAGTGACCTGGTAATTACTATACCCAGCAAATCACTGGAAGCGAGCCGCTCAACCATGACAAACAACGCTCACAAAGCTATGAAGGCCGACCAGCACAGCACAATTACATATCGGCTCACTGAAGTGGTTTCAAGCAGACCCGGTGGTCAGGGAGTAATTCTACAAACGCGCGGCACACTAACACTGGCAGGTGTTACCAAAACCATCAGCATGCCGGTGGAGGCACGCGTACAGGGTAACAAAGCGCACTTTAGCGGCTCGTACAAACTTAAAATGAGTGACTACAATATCGAAGTGCCCTCCATGATGATGGGGACACTGAGAACAGGAGACGATGTAACCGTAAATTTTCAAGTTCAATTTAACCTTTAAAAGAAACAATCATGAAAAACCTTCAGATCTTAATGGCTGCTGCTTTCCTGCTGATCGCCTCTTCAGCCATTGCACAAATCAACCTTGGCGCCGACATGCAGTACTGGCGCGCTTACGACCAGAGAGGAGTTAACGTTTTTGAAGCTCCTTTTACCGACACTACCGAGTATCAAGGACTCAAAGTACGGATAGGCGGTAACTTTACCCAGCAGTTTCAGGCACTCTCGCACAGCAATGCCTTTGATGTCAACAACAACGCAGTACCTGAACTTTATAGACTAAGCCCCGGTTTCAACCTTGCCACGGCCAATTTAGTTTTTGACATCCAATTGGAAGACGGAATCCGGATTTCACTGGAGAACTACATGTCAAGCCGTCACCACCCTGAGTTTTGGGTAAAAGGCGGTTACATCCAGATGGATAAGCTGCCGATGTTTGACAACACAGCATGGTTTGACAATCACTTCAGAGTAAGAATTGGTCACTTCCAGCCCAACTATGGTGATCAGATGTTCCGTCGTACCGATAATGGTAATGCAATATACAACCCCTTTGTTGGCAATACCATTATGGACGCATTTACGACTGAAATAGGTGGTGAACTTACTTACTTTAATGGTCCGTTTTTTGGTCTTGTTGGTATGACAAGTGGTATTATAAACGGTGATGTACAAGACAAAGGATACTTTTATCACCCGAATCCGGACATCAGCGACTCTATGAAAATCCGGAAGATGCCGTCTGTATTGGCCAAATTAGGGTATGACAATCAATTCAGTGATGACTTCCGCTTCAGACTTTCCGGTTCTGTGTATATGAATCCCGGCAGCTCAAGGAATACTTTGTATGCGGGCGATCGCACCGGTTCACGGTATTACATGGTGATGGAAAACACTACTGCTGTTGCTGCGAGTCAATTTACAAGTGGCCGTATCAACCCTAACTTTACAAGCAGTGTAACTAGTGTTATGATAAACCCCTTCATCAAGTTTAAAGGCCTCGAGTTCTTTGGCATGTATGAAATTGCATCCGGTTACAATTATCAGGCAGATGTTGACCCGACCGCTACCGCTATCGAGTTTGAAACCCGTACGGTTAATCAGATTATGGCTGAGTTGGTGTTCCGCTTCCTGCGCAATGAGCAGGCATTTATAGGTGCTCGTTACAACGTATTGACCGGCGATATGTATAACTCAAGTGTATACCGCAACAATCCCGATTTGGGAACTCAATCTGTTGATAGATTACAAATAGGTGCGGGTTGGTTTGCAACACCTAATCTATTGCTCAAGGCAGAATATACAGTACAGAATTACAATGGTTTTGACGCTAAAAATGCAGAAGGCCAGTTTACGGATATCAGAAATAATGGCAAGTTCAGCGGTTTCATGATAGAAGCAGTTGTGGGGTTCTGATCGTTTTTTTGGGAAGGATGCCGGGAGTCAAATCTCCCGGCTTTCCTTTCTACAAGTTAACAGGAATGACAAGGAAAATCTGATGTTAATATGTCTCCAGCCATCACATTTTGTTTTGTGATGGCTGCTTTACGTAGCACACAAACCTATACTGACCGACCAAAAATTACTTCAGACATTTGACGGGCGATTATATAAAAGATTCACTAACACAATTACCTTTGTATGTTTACAGCTAAACAGGAATACATGGAAAAGCACGGCGAAATGCTGGATGCCATTTTCAGGTACGCCACCGAAGGGATTGTGGTTAGTGATGTGTCAGGTAGAATAGTGATGGCCAACCGGACTGCAGAGGAGCAATTTGGCTTCGAGCGCGAAGGCATGATCGGCCTGACTATCGAAGACCTGGTTCCCGGCGACATTGCCTCAAAGCATGTAGAGCATCGCAGGCACTACACAGATGATCCGCATCCCCGCTACATGGGTATGGGTTTTGATCTGTACGCAAAACGAAAAGACGGGTCGGTTTTCCCTGTCGAGATATCGCTGAGCCATTTTACAACTACTGAGGGTAAGTTCGTACTGAGTTTTGTAGCCGATATCACTGCCCGTAAAAAGCAGGAAGAATTTATCAAAAAAATGAACCGGGAACTTGAAGACTACAGCCGTGCACTGGAAGTTTCCAATCGCGATCTTGAGCAGTTTGCCTACATTGCCTCTCACGACATGCAGGAGCCGTTGCGAAAAATTCAGGCCTATGCATACCGGGTTAGCACCAGGGAGCGAGATAAACTGTCTGCTCGCGGAAAAGATCACCTCGACAGGCTTGTTCAGTCAGCTACGCGAATGCAGAAGCTCATTAACGACCTGCTTCTTTTTTCCAAAATTTCCAAAAGGCCCACCGGCTTCAGGCAGGTGGATCTTGCAAAAGTAGTAGAGGATGTATTGTCAGACCTTGAAGTTTTGATCGACCAGTCAGAGGCCGATATTTCTGTTGCTCAATTGCCTGTAGTAGAGGCAGATTCCGGACAAATGCACCGTCTTTTCCAGAATCTGATAAGCAATGCCTGCAAGTTTGTGCCGGAAGGTGAAAAACCCGTGGTAAAGATTTACACTGATCACTCCATACAGGATGCTGTTACTATACATTTTGAGGATCAGGGTATCGGTTTTGATGAAGATCAGCTTGAGATGGCCTTTACCGCTTTCCAGCGTTTACAGGGTAGGAAATACGAGGGCTCGGGAATAGGGTTGGCAGTATGTAAGCGCATAGTAGAAAACCATGGTGGCAGCATTACTGCCCGCAGCCGTCCCGGCAAGGGGGCAACGTTTATGGTTACTTTGCCGGTTTCACAGACAGGTTAGGAATATCAAATTATAAAAGTCCGCAGAAAATATCGAAATTAGCCATTTGATTTCAAACATCAACCATGGCTGATAAGATCAGGGTATTACTCATTGACGATGATGAGGAAGATTATCTCCAGACTATGGAGGTGATCGAAGAAATTGAAGGTAAGCAATATGAAGTTACATGGGTGTCTGATTATGAGCGTGGTAAACAGGAAACCCACAATAACGAATACGATGTGTGCCTGGTGGATTACCGCCTTGGGCCGACTATAGGTTTGGACCTGATCCGCGAATCAGTAGCCGGTGGTTATGACATTCCCATGATATTGCTGACCGGTATACGTTCGGAGCAGGTAGATGCCGAGGCCGAAGAGGCCGGAGCCGCTGATTATCTGGTAAAAGGCGCTGTAACTGCAGAAATGCTTGACCGGTCAATACGGTACAGTATGGCCCGTGCAAAGTCGTTGCGCCAGATCAGGGAAATGAACACTGCCCTGGAGGCCCGGGTCAAAGAAAGAACCCTGGAACTGGAAAATCTCAACACCAACCTCCGGCATTCTCAGTTACAGCTGACCAATGCACTGGCCACCGAGCGTGAGCTGAATGAGTTGAAATCGCGTTTTGTGACCACGGCATCCCATGAATTCAGAACGCCTCTGGCTACCATTCTGTCTTCTGCCTCCTTGATTCAGCGTTACACAACAGAAGAAGATCAGCCAAAGCGCGAAAAGCATATTTATCGCATCAAAACGGCTGTAGCCAACCTCACCAGCATATTGAATGACTTTCTGTCCCTGGCCAGGCTGGAGGAAGGCGAAGTAAAACCACAGCCGGAGTGGTTTGATCCTGCAGATCTTCTCCATGAAGCCATCGATGAACTGTCAGCCATCAGCAAATCTGGTCAGGAGATCAGGCTTGATACTGCAGATATCCCCGCACAGGTGTTTCTCGACAGGCAAATGGTTAAGAATGTGGTGATCAACCTGATTTCCAATGCCATCAAGTACAGTGCCGAGGATAAGGTTATTGCCGTGACGGCCCGCAATGAAAAGGAGTTTCTCAGGCTGGAGGTTAAAGATCAGGGTATCGGCATTCCTGAAAGCGACCAGGCTCACCTGTTCAAGCGTTTTTTCAGGGCAAAAAATGCAACCAACTATCAGGGGACTGGCCTGGGCCTGAACATAACCAGGAAGTATGTTTTACTGATGAACGGCGATATACGCTTTACCAGCAGCCCTCAAACCGGATCTGTGTTTACTGTGGTACTGCCCGGTATTGCTGATTTACAAGAAAAGGAAAACCCGGACCAAAGTGATTCATTCAATTCCACCCAAACTATGCAGGATTCCGGAAACTTAAAAAGTACTTCAAAACGCGCTGATCAGGATCATGCAGAAAATGCACATTGACCATCCGTTTAAAATCAGGTAAATCCGAAAACTTTTCTTTTGTATGCATACCATTTTGTTGATTGAAGACCACGAAGAAATGCGAGAGAATATAGCAGAGATCCTCGGGCTGGCAGGGTATAAGGTCCTCAGCGCATCGCATGGCAAGCAGGGTGTAAGGCTTGCTCAGGAACACATACCCGATCTCATCATCTGCGATATCATGATGCCTGAGCTGGATGGATACGGGGTGCTGCATATGTTGAGTCGCAGCCAGGCCACAGCCGGGATTCCCTTTATTTTCCTCACGGCCAAATCCGAAAAAAGTGATTTTCGCAAAGGGATGAGCCTGGGAGCCGATGACTACCTCACCAAACCCTTTGACGATACGGAACTGCTGAATGTTGTAGAAACCAGACTCAGAAAGAGTAAACTCCTTCGCGAAACCGGAAGCCAGGCAACCGAAAAACCTGCCGAGAGCCTGAAACAACTCATAGATCTGGCCAGAGCCCGTGATGAACTGGTGAAACTGAATACTCAGGGCAAATCGCGGTCATTTAAAAAGAAGCAGGTGATCTATACGGAGGGAAGTTTTCCGGTGGGAATGTTTCTCATCGAAAAAGGCAAGGTAAAAACCGTTCAGGTGCACGATGATGGCAAGGAGTTGATCACCGGTCTATACAAGCAGGGTGATTACCTCGGATACCGGGCTTTGCTGGAACAGGCACCTTATCACGATACGGCCATTACCCTGGAGCCGGCAGAGTTGATGCTGATCCCTAAGGACGACTTTTTTGCCTTGCTTCACAGTAACCGGGATGTTTCTGCGCACTTTATCAAACTATTGTGTCATTCTGTAGCAGAAACAGAACAGCAGTTACTGGACATGGCCTACAATTCGGTAAGGAAACGCATAGCCAACGCATTGATCCAGATGCGGAACCGATACAAAAAAGATGGACAGGAACCATTCAGTATGCCCATGCCCAGAGAGGATCTGGCCGGTATGGCAGGCACAGCCACAGAAACAGTAATCCGGACGCTGTCTGACTTCAGATCGGAAAAACTCATCGACATCAGGGCCAGTAATATCACCATTTTGGAGCCAGGGAAGCTGGAGAAAATGGTCAACTGATACAGCGCCCTTTACACAAAGCTTAATTTACCGCACTATCTGGAGTTTTTGTACGCCAAACCCGGATGCTGATTCAAACCGCACCAGGTATGTTCCCGATGGCAGATTGCCGATATTGATTTCAAGGTTTCCGGTATTCAGATTGGACAGTGTTTTGAGAGCTTGACCTTCAAGGTTGAAAATATCGATTTGCTGCAGCACGATGTCTCCGTTTTTGCCGGCAATACTCACAGTGTTCATGGCAGGATTGGGAAATACAGTGATCAGGTCGTTCTGCATAGGCAGTGAAGATACCCGGGTGATGGATTCCACAGCCAGCACTGCGGCCAGTGCATTGGCCTTTCCCCATCCCCACTGCAGGTGTCCTTCGGAGCCAATGTTGCCAGTGTGCTGATCGAGCCGGGCTGTCTCTTTGAGGACCATTTTGGCTTCCGTTGCTGATAAGAGCGGGTTTGCCTGTAGCATCAGGGCAACTATCCCCGTAACCATGGGCGCTGACATGGAAGTGCCGCTGAATGCCCTGAATCCGTAGGTTTTGCCGTTGTGTGCCACAGTGGTACTAAAGCCGCTCTGGGTAGGATCAAACGAATTGACAGAAGAGATCACGTTTTGTCCGGTAGATGCAATATCCGGCTTGGTGCGCTCATCCACGGTGGGGCCGTGGCTGGTGAATGTCGACATTTGACCACCGAATACCTGTCCAAGCACATTGACATCATTCTTCAGGTAGGAGGCTACAGTGATCACGTTTTTTCCCACACCTGCCGGCTCACCCAGGCCATAGTAGAAGTCTCCGCCAACAGAACCGGGATAGGTCGCTAAAAAAGGTTGCCCCCAATTGGTATAACGGCTATGAAGGCGAACACAATTCCACAAATGAATGTGACTGTCGTCGGATGTGAGTTCCAGCAGAATGCGCAGCCCTCCGGTGCGGGCTACCTGCAGCCTGAAGTTGGGCTTATCGTTCAGGAAAAACTGAGCCTGGCCTTCCAGAATGACATGGACTTCTTCGTTGCCAATCTGTACAGTTTCATTAATAGACGGATTATTGCCGGACCACAGGAATGGTGTTTCATAAACTACTTCATTGAAGTTGTTGATCGCTTTGACACTTACGGCAAAACTACTGTTTGCAGATCCCCACATCGATACAGTTTGGCCAAACTGATCGGCGAAATTGCCAAACCCTACAATGGTGCGCATGGTGTCACCCGGGTTATCATTGAAGTCCATATCGATGTGGAATAAATTGGTACCGTTGTTTCCTGCGGAACCCACAAATACTTTACCCGGACCATGCAGGATGTCCATGCCGTAGTTCTTCAGTGATGAGCCGTCGTGAGGCCCCAGATGGCTGCCAAAACTCATATTGACCACAAAGGGCTTACCAACCGAGGCAGCATAATTGGTAACATACGAAAATGCATCTATCAGAGAAGGGGCATCCCTACGCAGAGAAACAAAAATCAATTCTGCTTCAGGTGCAGCTCCCTTGTGCGGTGTACCCGCACCCATCCCTCCGGCAATTCCGGCTACATGTGTGCCATGAGAGCCCGGGCCAAAAACGTAAAGCGTGTCCTCCTGGGCCTGTAGCAAAGCTTCCATACCTATATACTCTGTGCCAAAGGAATATCCCTGCGGAGGAGGTCCTGACAATTTGTTCTGATCCCATGCCCGTGAAACACGCAAATGGGTGAGCGTGGTGTCGTAAAAAGTGGGATGGGTATAATCAAATCCCCAGTCGATAATGGCTATTACCACACCTTCGCCTGAATAACCCTGCGCCAGCCCACCCAGGCCATGATTAACGCTGTCGGTTCTCGAATCTATGGTTGATGCCCTCAGGTAGGGATCGACGGGCTCGGCAATTTCAGCATACCGGATGCCGGGAACATTCAGCAGGGCCTCTGTCTTATGAATCGGTACGCGGAATGTCCACAAATCCTGCAGGCGGGTGTCGTTGATAACGCCCATCGATTGAAGGGCTGAAGAATTGAGTTCATTGTGATCAACCAGACACAACACGCCAATGTACCACGTTCCCAAGTGAGGTGTAAGATCATACTCGGCGATGAATGAAGGAGGCAGGGAAGGCAACTCTGCTACATTCCTGTATTCATTCAGGAACAATCGGGTGCCAATATTGGTGGCAGCCTGGCCAAACAAAGTGACATGAATAAGCAGCAGTGCAACAGAAACAAAAAATCGGTACATGGCTTGTGTAGTTATTTTCGGCTAAAATAGTAATTTGCGCTTAATGAGCTTAAGGGTTGAAAACCACAATTCACCATCGCGCAAAAAACAAGGCAGAAGTTGAGGCGTTTTTCAATCTGCCATTCATCACAAAACCAGGACAAAATGAACTTAAATATGCTTTTCCTCCTCATCACTTTAATGGGAATATCCCTGTTGGCGTGCGAATCTGCCGAGTATGCCAATCAGCAAGGCTCCACAGCAGATAACGAAACCATGGATATTCAGGCCAATGCCGGAGAATCTCCGGCTTCCGCGCAGCAGTCTGCCCGCATACAATCTGATGATGCCGAACTGACAGACCCTCAACTGGAAAATGCACGGTGGATATTGATTGAGCTTAATGGAAGAATTATTGAAAGAGTTCGCGACCCCAGAAAGATCAATTATGTGCATTTTCATGGCGACGGGCAGCGGGTGCATGCTTTTGCCGGCTGTAATCACATGTCAGGTATTTATGAGATCAGTACAGACGGCAGTTTGTCATTTTCTCAGTTAATTGCAACCCGCATGGCCTGTGAGGATATGGAAAACGAGCATCAGCTTTCGGAAATACTGGAAAACACACATAGTTACTCCATCAGTGACGGCATTCTTAGTCTGAACGTGCCGGGCCGTGATGGTGCGGCCAAACTTGAGCGGGAATAAGGTTCAATTCGGGTCAACCTGCAATTTTCCAGAGTGATCCCTGAATGTGATCTTTCGAAGCGCCGGTAGTTTGCGCCAGCGGGGCAGGAGTTTGGGTTAAATACAGGTAACCCAGATAACTCATCAGCATGGCTTCTTTAAAATCGATCACTTCATTTTCGGGAACTATCAGTGCGATGCGGTTGCCGGCCAGGGTTTGCATACGATCAACCAGGTATTTATTGTGCGCTCCGCCTCCGCTCAACAGTACTTTTATGTCCGTGTCAGTACCGGCAAACCGGCTGTGTAACTGCCGTACCAAGCTTTCGGCAATCCACTCCACAGCGGTGGCCAGCAGATCTTCCGGAGGTTCATTGCGGCTGAGGAAAGGTGCAGCCAGTTTTTGCCGGACCCATTGATTGCTCATGGCTTCTACCCGATCCATGGCCGGGTAAAGCTGTCGAAGCTCGTCCAGCAGAGGCCGGATAACCTTTCCGGTGGAAGCCATTGTGCCGTTTTCGTCAAACCGCTGATTTTTTCTTTCAGCCAGCATGTTGAGAAGCTGGTTGCCAATCACCACATCACATGCCGTAAGCCTGCCATTCACTTCAGCACTCATGTTGGCAATGCCGCCCAGGTTAATCCATGCATCATAACCTGCAAAAAGTGCCCGGTCTGCCAGTGGAGCATAAGGAGCACCACGGCCTCCGGCGGCCATATCCATAGATCTGATGCCGGTAAGTACGCTGAATCCGCACTCATGGGCTATGTGCGCGCCGCTACCGAGCTGCACGCTGAAAGATGATTCCGGCTCGTGAAATACCGTATGCCCGTGCACTGCCACAATGTGGGGTTTCACGTTGAGCCCAGCACACCATTCACCGATCGCTTGTCCGGCCATCCGGCCAAATTCGGCATCCAGGGCAAACAAATCCGAAGAGGAAAGCGTATCGCTGAGGCTTAGCTTTTTGCGAATATTTTTGGGGATATCTTTTTGTTGCAGGGCCAAAACATTCCACGTGAAAGGAACATCATCCCGCCCTGAGAAAGCTACCAGAGCCAGGTCGATACCGTCAAGCGAACTGCCTGACATTACCCCCACACAAAGCAGTGTTTCATCCATTTACTGGCCATTCAGTTCCATGGTATACAAAGCTACTGAATGGATTTCATTTTCAGTGAGAATTCTTCGGTATGGAAGCATAAGCCCCTTACCATGTGTGATGATGTGGATTCGCTCGTCAAGCGTGGCACGACTTTCTGTAAGATCACCGGCATCGTTGAGCCCCAGTTTACCGTCGGTGCCATGGCAAAGCACACATTGCTGGCGGTAGATTTGTTCACCCCGCATTACACTGATATTGTCGTCTTCAGCCCGGCTTGCACTACTTTGTCCGGTGGCATTGCTGCGGGTAGCCGGTTCGCAGGCCATGGCCAGTAAAATCAACAGCAGGGCAGCAGTGGTCAGGTATTTCAGCATAATTGTGATTATTGAGAAATAACACTTGCATGCCTGGTCTGTTTTTTGGTGCCGTTTATCGATAATCATCGCCTAAAGGCTTGACGCAACAATGTATGGCCAGGTCGCCCGGGTAAGCAATTAAGTTACGCAGTACGGGGCTTAGGCCAAAATTATGTGAGCGGTTTTGTGCTGCAAAAAAATGTGATCCATCATTACAAAAATCCTCCTCACCGAACCTTGGAAACTTTAAATGGTTTAAGAGTTTCCTA
Source organism: Saprospiraceae bacterium (assembly GCA_050485785.1). Taxonomy (GTDB): domain Bacteria; phylum Bacteroidota; class Bacteroidia; order Chitinophagales; family Saprospiraceae; genus JBJHCA01. Next base: position 21,560 of record JBJHCA010000016.1, read on the forward strand.
ATCCATAACTTTGCGCACCTTTCATGTAAATTTCCATGGAGCAACGCCTCAAAATACTGACCAAAGCGGAAGAGCTTTTTCTGCAGCACGGCATACGCAGTGTAACTATGGACGACATTGCCGCCTCACTAAGCGCATCCAAAAAAACGCTGTACCTGTACTTTGCCAACAAGGCCGAACTGCTGGAGCAGGTCATTATGCAGCACATGCAGCAGGAGATGAGCGATCTGAACCGGATCAATCACGAAGCTGAGGATGCTGTGGATGAAATGCTCACCATCAATCGCCATGTGATGCAGCTTTTGCGCAAAATGAATCCTCTGGTGCTGCAGGATATGAAGAAATATTACACCGACATGTGGAAGTTGCTGAACCGGCAGAACGAACAGCAGATCTACGATGTGGTTTTCAGGAATCTTGAACGCGGCAAACGGGAGGGTCTTTACCGGCTCCAGTTGAATCCGGCCATCATTTCCAGGTTGTACGTTTACCGTTCTTCCTACCTGATTGATGAGGCATTTTTTCCGCACGACAGGTTCAGCCTGCAGGAACTGATCAACCATGTACTGGACTATCACATGCATGGAGTGCTGTCGGAGGAGGGTGTAAAAAAATACAATGAACGAACAGCCTTTAAGATATGAGAAAGCTTTGGATCCTACTCCCTCTTCTGCTGGGATTTGCCCTGGCCAGTGCACAGCAGACTTTTACCCTGGAAGAAGCTATTGCCTATGCGCTTCAGAATAATCCCGGACTCAAGTCAGAGCGCTTAAACATCAAAGATGCCAATGAGCAGATCCGTGGATACCGAAGCAGTGGTTTGCCACAGGTTACGGGCAATGCCTCTTATCAGCATTTTTTAGCCATACCTACACAGATACTACCTGAAGGAAGTTTTTTTGAGGGTGATCCCGATCAGGGTATACCGCCCAATCCGCAGGAAGACCTGGAAGTACAATTTGGCACTAAGAACAATATCACGGCCGGTGTCGAACTGAGTCAGTTGTTGTTTGACGGGTCATTTTTTGTGGGCCTGCGGGCTATGCGCATGTACCGGGAGTTGGTGGGCAGACAAATAGCACATACCGAAACCGAGGTTCGCAATAATGTGACGGAAGCATACCTGGCAGTACTGGTAGCCATTAGGAATAATGAAATTCTGGAGCGCAATATCAACAATCTGGAGCGGGCACTCAATGAAACTACGGCCATGTTTGAAAACGGGTTTGTTGAGCGGCTTGATGTTGACCGCCTTGACCTATCGCTGGAGAATATCCGGATAGAAGCTGAAAATGTGCAAAGTCTTTTACATCTCAGTTACAACATCCTGAAATGGGAGATGGGTTACCCCATGGCCGATGATATTGCCATAGCCGATGAAATTGACCGGTTGACGGATGAGGCACTTATAACGGCTGTGCTGGCTGAAGAAACATTTGATCCTTCCTTGCGCAGTGAGTACCACGTATTGAATCAGGCCATCGAGATGAATGAAGTGAATGTGGATCAGTTCCGGATGAAGTACTATCCGACGCTCAGGGCGTTTGCCAGTTACTCGCAGGTGTTGCAGGGAGATGCCATTGCTGGCAGCCCTTGGTTCCCGACCTCGGTGGTAGGCCTTAGCCTGCAGGTGCCGGTTTTTGACGGGTTTGGCCGTTCATCCAATGTTCAGCGGGCCCGGGTTGACCTCGACAAAGCCCGGCTGCAGAAAGATGCCTTTCTGGAAATGGCCCGGATGGAAGTGAACAATGCCCGGATTCAGTACAGCAATGCAAGACGCAGTGTACAGAGCAGGCAGCGTTCTATGGATCTGGCTGAGCGCATATATGAAACAACGCAGTTCAAGTACCGCGAGGGTATAGGCAGCAGTCTGGAGGTAACTCAGGCTGAGAGCGAGCTCTATTCATCGCAGGCCAATTACATTCAGGCGCTGTTTGACCTGCTGAGTGCACAAAACAATCTCAAGCGTGCCCTTGGCAAGCTTTAACGAACTGGAAATGAATATAATCATGAGATATTTACTTTATTGGGGTATCATTTTGTGGGGCCTTACGGCCTGTAACGGTAACAATGATGCCGTACAGAATGACCTGGACAGCAAGCGTCGTCAGCTTGCTGAGAAGCGCGAGCAAGCTAACCGCCTCAATCGCGAGATCATGGAACTGGAGGATGCCATAGAGCAGCTTGCTCCTACTACAGACCGACATCGACTGGTGACTACGCTGATTCCTGAGCCCGGACCGTTTACCCGGTTTGCTGCCGTTCAGGCAAAGGTAGCTGCACAGGACCTTATCAGTGCTTCTGCCGAAATGCCGGGCAGGGTGATTGCGCTCAATGTACGGGAAGGGCAGCAGATAAGCAGAGGCAACCTCATAGCACGAATCGATACGGAGCAGATTGACAATCAGATTGCAGAGCTGGAAACTGCTCTGGAGCTGGCCACAACCCTGTATGAGCGGCAGTCAAATCTTTGGGAGCGCCAGATAGGCTCAGAGATACAGCTTTTGGAATTGCGCAACAACAAAGAGAGGCTGGAGAAGAACCTGGCCAATCTGCAACTGCAAAAGGAGCGATCATCTGTATATGCACCCATTAATGGCGTAGTGGAGAATGTGCTGATCAAACAGGGAGAAATGGCTCAGCCCGGCAGCCCCATTGTTCAGATCCTGGACATGAACAACCTGAAAGTGGTGGCATCGGTGCCGGAGGTGTACCTGGGAAAAGTAAAGCGCGGTGATCGGGTACGGATAGAGTTTCCGACCATTCGCCGTGAAATTGAAGCTCCGGTAACCTTGATCGGCAATGTGATCAATCCCGCTAATCGGACCTTCAATGTAGAGATAGCTGTGGATGCCCGGCAAACTGTTATCAAACCCAATCTTACGGCAGTAGTTCACATTGAAGAGTACAACCGCGATGAAGTGATCCTCCTTCCCGAACAGGTGATCCGTCGCGAAGTAAGCGGAAGAAACTATGTGTTTGTGGCCGACCGCACCAATGCGATACCCGTGGCCCGCAAAAAATATGTGGAAACAGGCAGGTCTTATATGGGAGACATAGTGGTAGAAACCGGGCTGAGCAGTGATGATGAAGTCATAGTAAAAGGAGCCCGCGAGTTGAAGGACGGAGAGCCGGTAAACATATCAAACGAAGCGGAAAATGAGTAACGAGAAGAAAGGCTTCAGGGAGTTTCCGCTGACCACCCTGGCTGTTGACAATGCAACAAGCGTGTTCCTGCTGGCATTCATGATCCTGTACTTTGGGTATAACTCATACAATGACATGCCCAAGGAGCAGTTTCCCGAAATCAATATTCCCACCATTTTTGTGAACACGCCCTATCCGGGTAACTCGGCAGTGGATATAGAAAACCTGGTAACGCGGCCCATTGAGAAGGAGCTGAAGGCTATCAACGGAATTAAAAAAGTGGAATCCACTTCCATGCAGGACTTTTCTGTGATCGTGGTGGAGTTTAATACCGATGTTGATATCAGCGATGCTATGGTGGATGTAAAAGACGCTGTAGACCGGGCCAAAGCCGAGCTGCCCAATGACCTGCCCAATGATCCGGTAGTGCAGGACATTGATCTGGGCGAGTTTCCCATTATGACAGTCAATCTGTCAGGGGAGTTTACCAACGATGAATTGCGCAATTATGCCGAATACCTTCAGGACGAACTGGAGGATATCGATGAGATTCTCAGGGTTGAGATCAAGGGAGCACTGGAGCGTGAAGTGAAGATAGAGGTTGACCTGAAACAGATGGAAGCCCGGCAGGTCTCATTCAGGGATATTCAGACGGCAATTGAGGCGGAGAATATCACTATGTCGGGAGGTGAAATTGTGGCCGGTGGTTTTAGAAATGCCGTGCGCATAATCGGCGAATTCACCTCGGTGGAGGAGATAGCAGACATTGTGGTCAAGAGTGAGAATATTCAGCCGGTTTACCTCCGTGATATCGCCGAAGTGAGTTTCAGCTTTATGGACCGGACCAGCTACGCCCGTATGGACCAGCATCCTGTAGTTTCGCTGGACGTCATCAAGCGAAGTGGTGCTAATCTGTTGAGTGCTTCAGACAAAATCAAAGAGGCAGTGGAACGTGCGCAGCAGGAGGAGCTGCCCGCTGCTCTAAGCATCAATGTGTTCAATGACCAGTCGATCAATATCCGGAGTGAGGTGAGCAACCTCGAAAACAGCATCATCAGCGGAGTGATATTGGTGGTATTGGTACTGCTGTTTTTCCTGGGTATCCGCAATGCATTGTTTGTAGGGATTGCGATACCGCTCAGTATGCTGATGGGGATAATGTTTCTCTACCTTACCGGCAGCACGTTGAATATCATCGTGTTGTTTTCGCTGATCCTGGCTCTGGGACTATTGGTGGATAACGGAATTGTGGTAGTGGAAAACATATACCGGTATATGCAGGAGGGATTCAGTGGGGTGGAGGCTGCGAAAAAAGGTGCCGGGGAGGTAGCTCTGCCCATTATTGCGTCTACGGCCACCACTCTGGCAGCTTTTCTCCCATTGGCATTCTGGCCGGGTATCATGGGCAGCTTTATGTCCAATTTACCCATCACGCTCATTGCGGTACTCACTTCAAGCTTGTTTGTAGCACTGGTAGTGAATCCGGTGTTTACGGCCCGTTTTATGAAAGTGGATACCCGCTCCAAAGACCCCGAACGTCGCCGGCGGAAACAGCGCAATCGCTGGATACTGGTGGCAGCATTGACCGGTGGAGTAATGTTGTTTCACATGTTAGGCTGGGATGCGGGTCGTAACATTTGTGGAATTGTGGCGTTGGTCACCCTGCTCAATATGTATGTGCTGAGGCCGGCATCATTTTACTTTCAGGATAAGGTCATACCGCTGCTGGAGTCAGTGTATGACAACTTTATCAGGCTGGCCCTGCGGGCTTTTATGCCGATTGTTGTGTTTTTAGGCACTTTTGGATTGCTGGTACTGGCTATAATTTTGCTGGCTATCAATGCGCCCAAGGTGATCTTTTTCCCCGACATCGAACCAATATATGTCAATGCATTTGTTGAAATGGACATGGGTACGGACATTGAGGTGACCAACGAGCTGATGCAAACCCTGGAGCGCGATGTGGAGCAGGCCATGGCACCTTATGTGCAGGTTGTGGATGCCATTCTGGCGCAGGTTGGTGAGGGAACATCCGATCCGGCGGGTCCGCCCGAACCCGGTGTATCCCCTAATAAAGCCCGTCTTACTGTGGCTTTTGTTCCGGCCAATGAGCGCAATGGCGTCAATACACGCGATTTGATGGAGATAATTAGGCGCACCGTGCAGGGCCATCCCGGGGCTACCATAGTAGTGGAGAAAAATGCCGCCGGTCCGCCACAGGGTCGGCCGGTCAATCTCGAGCTGAGAGGCGATGACATCAATGAGCTGTTGGTGCTGAGTCAGGATGTACTGTCCTATTTGAATGAGAAAAATGTACCTGGTGTTGAAGAGCTGCAGGCCGACATTAAGCTGGCCAAGCCCGAGCAAACCGTTTATATCAACCGTGAAACTGCCCGCATGTACGGGGTTTCTACCCGGGATATAGCCAGTACTATCAGAACCGCGCTGTACGGTATGGAAGTGTCCAAATTTAAACAGGGCGAAGATGACTTCCCCATCAATATCAGGGCCAATGAGCATTACCGCTACAACAAGGATGCACTGATGAGCCAGGTGATCACTTTCCGCGATCCGGGTTCGGGCCGTATTAGTCAGGTGCCTATTAACACCGTAGCCACTATTGAGTACGGGGAAACATTTTCAGCAGTGAAGCGGAAGGATATGCAGCGAATGATCACCATTTACTCTAATGTTACAGACGGGTACAATGCCAATGAAATAGTGGATGAACTACGCGGTTATATGGACGCATTTCTGATGCCCAGAGGGTATGATTACGAGTTTACCGGTCAGCAGCAGGAGCAGATGGAAGCCATGGACTTTTTGTCCACTGCTTTTGTTATAGCTCTTTTTGTGATATTTATCATTCTGGTCAGTCAGTTTAACAGCATCTATGCACCGTTTATCATTGTGCTTACCATTTTGTTCAGTATCATTGGGGTATTGATGGGTTATGTATCTACCGGACGTGATCTGGTAGTGGTTATGACCGGAGTGGGGATCATTTCACTGGCCGGAATTGTGGTCAATAATGCCATAGTACTCATAGACTATATCAATCTGCTGATCAAAAGGAAGCGGGAAGAGCTTAGCATAGGACAAGAGTTTCGCCTTCCCAATGAAATGATCCGCGAGGCCATTATTCGCGGTGGTGCTATCCGGTTACGGCCGGTATTGCTTACTGCCATTACCACCGTATTGGGACTTATTCCATTGGCAATCGGTTTCAACTTTAACTTCTTTACCCTGGTTACCGAGCTAAACCCCAGAATATTCATTGGCGGGGATAATGTTGCCTTTTGGGGGCCTATGGCATGGACTGTTATTTACGGTCTGGTGTTTTCAACATTTCTCACCCTGATCGTTGTTCCGGTGATGTACTGGCTGTTCTATCATTTGTCGCTGCTCATCAACAAGCTTCTGGGCCTTGACAGACCGGTTTATGAGAGCTGAGGCAATTGTCCGGTTCCTTGATCCCTGAGTTTTTATCCCTACCTTGTCCCCATGAAAACCGATTTTCTCCTGGTCGGGCAAGGCCTGGCCGGCAGTTTACTGGCCATTGAGCTGCTTCAAGGTGGAGCTTCAGTAAAGTTGGTTGACCGGGGAACAGCAGAGAGTGCTACGGCAGTGTCCACAGGAATAATCAATCCGCTTACCGGGCGCTTGTTTGCACTGAGCTGGCAGTTTGAAACACTGATGGCTGAAGCTGAAAAAACTTATCAAAACATTGAGCGAATAACCGGGGAGCGTATTTTTACGCGAACTATTGTTTCCCGTGCTGTGATGCATACCAAAGGTCTCAACGATCTGATGATCAGGTTGGAGAGTTCGGAGATGAGTGCTTTTATACGGGGAATAGACCGGGATGCCCCCTGGCCCGGGGTACTGAAACCGGTGGGATATTATGTGCACATCAACGGAGCCAGGGTTAATACGGTCAGGTTGTTACATGTGCTGAGGCAATACTTTCAGTCGGCTGATCTGCTGATCAGCGATTCATTTAGCTTTGCCGATGTGGAATATCAATCTTCAGGATATCACTGGAAAGGTATTGAAGCACGGGAGATAGTTTGGTGTGGCGGCGCTTCTGTACCCGATCAGCATACCGCGGGGTGGCCGGTAACGCCGCTTCACGGACAAGTTATGCGAATAAAAATTCCCGGCCTTGCCTTTGATGGGGTAGTGAAGCATAATATTTTTCTGGCGAATGAGGGCGATGATAACTATTGGGCGGGAGCCACCCATGAGCCCACAAAAAGTGATGTAAAAAAAGACCGGGAAGGATGGCTATGGCTGAAAAGCCGCATAGATGAAATGCTGGTGCCCGATTATGACATCATAGCTCATAAAGCTGCCATGCGTCCAGTGGTAAAAGACCGCCGACCTGTAATGGGACGCTTCCAGGGATCATCTGTACCGATTATGGTAATGAGCGGCCTGGGAACCAAAGGAGCTTCGCTGGCACCGTGGTGTGCCAAAGTCATGGCCGGACATCTGCTGAACGGCGAGCCTTTGCCACGGGAAGTGAACATTGACCGATACTTAAAACAGCCATAATTATGGATATTTCTGTCGAATTGAGCTTGTATCCGCTGCAGGATAGTTATAAAAAGCCAATCATTTCGTTTATTGCCCTGCTGAAGGAAGATCCGGGCATTGAAGTGGTGGAAAACAGCATGAGCACGCAGGTTTTTGGCCCATATGACCGCGTTACCAGTCTGATTAAGGGTGCTGCGAAACATCTGTTTGAGACTCACCCTTCAGTGGTACTTGTTGCCAAAATGGTGAATACCGATACGAGAAAACTGTAGCACATCGATGTTGAACAAGCGACACATATACCTGCTTCTGGCTGCCATGGCCATAACCCTGGTGTATTGCAACCGGCACAGTACTGAAGAAGTGATACTGGCTCACAGCGGGTATTTTTTGAATCTCCACGATTCTGTGCGCTATGTAGGCATGGAAACCTGCCGGAGTTGTCATGGTGATGTACATGATACGTACATCCATACGGGAATGGGCCGGAGTTTTGCGAATGCTACACCGGATAAGAGCATGGCGGAGTTCGGGGAGCATGCCCTGGTTTATGATCACTACCTCAATTTGTACTACAGGCCTCTTTTTCGGGACAGTGTAATGTACATTCAGGAGTACAGAATAGAGGATGGTGATACTACGCATTTTCGGGAAGAAAAAGTGGCATATATAGTGGGCAGCGGTCAGCATACCAACAGTCATATGATCTCCATCAACGGGTATGTGTATCAGGCACCAATTACTTTTTACACCCAACGCGGAACATGGGATCTGGCTCCGGGGTATGAACGCGGTGCCAATGAGCGGTTTGCCAGGATTATTCAGGCGGAATGCATGACTTGTCACAACCACTATCCGGATATGGTGGAAGGCTCGCTCAATAAGTATGAATACGTACCTCAGGGAATTCAATGCGAACGCTGTCACGGGCCGGGCGAGATCCATGTACAGGAAATGCTGGCGGGACGGACTGTTGACACATCAAAGTACATTGACTACACCATTGTTAATCCCGCACATCTGCCTATCGATCTTCAGATGGATGTATGTCAGCGGTGTCACCTGCAGGGAGTAGCCGTATTGCATGAAGGCAAAACCTTTTTCGACTTCAGACCAGGCATGGCCCTGAGTGAGATCATGAATGTTTTTCTGCCTCGCTTTTCCAACAGTGATGAGCGATTTATCATGGCCAGTCAGGCTGACAGACTTCGCATGAGTCCTTGTTTTACCGAGTCAAAAGCCATGACCTGTATTACTTGTCATCATCCGCATCACAGTGTGGAGGTAACGGACATCAATCACTACAATGTGACTTGCCAGGGTTGTCATGCTCCGCGGGATCCGGGGTTTTGTTCAGCCCCTATGGCAGAACTTGAAGCCAGGAATCACGATTGCGTTGGGTGTCACATGCCAAAATCAGGCAGTCTTGACATTCCGCATGTACATATAACCGACCATTTTATCAGCAAGGCCAATGTGGGCCGCGTTATGCTGGAGTACGATCAGATGCGCGATGGTGGTGCGGCATTTTTGGGGCTCGAATTGCTGACCAAGTCTCATGCTTCAGACCTCGAAATGGCCAGAGGATACCTGGCATTATATGACCAATTTGCGGGAACGGAAGAAATGCTCGACTCAGCCGGGTATTATATCTTACAGTCTGCCGATCCCGAGCCGGTGAAGTACAATACCATGGTTCATTACCTTTTCATTATTGAGGCTTATGAAGCCATTGCGGCATTTACAGAAAGGCTTGACCTTGGTCTTATCCCGCATCAGGATCCATGGACGTGGTACAGAGTAGGTGAGGCCTACCACCAGCTGGGTAATCGCAGGCAGTCGGTATCATTTTTTCGGAAAGCCGCAGACGGTCAGCCTTACAATCTGGAATTCCGGGAGAAGCTGGGCCTGGCTTTAGCGCAATCCGGGGAAATTCAGGAAGCTGAAGAGATATTTAACTGGGTGCTTAGTGAAAACCCTACCATGAGCCTCAGTTTGAATAATCTTGGCTTTATGCATGCCAACCGGGGTCAGTTTGTAAGAGCGCGTGAACTTTACCTCGAAGCCATCAGGCTCGATCCGGACTACATTCAGCCTATGCTGAACCTCGCTGCGTTGGCTGTCCATCAGGAAAACTTTTCGGAGGCCAGGAGGTGGCTGAAAAGAGCGCTTCGTATCAGACCCGACCACGATGCGGCCCGACAAACACTGGAATTGATCAGCGGTTGATACTGATTAGTTGCTGAGATCATATACAACGGCAGGGTACTCTATCATGGTGCTGGTGGTTATGGTCTGCTGCATGGAGTGGGGCGTGGTTTGCCATCGGGGTGTCACGGTTTTTGCAAAAGCCGGAAGCAGAAAAAGGCCTTTCCCCCGGGCAAAAACCGCGCCACCCCGCTACCGCCACCCCGCTTCTGGGCAAACACCTCACCCCCCGTCCCCCTCTCCTGGTTTTACGACAGGGGGAGATAGTTAGCAGAGCTTATGAGCGTAAGTAGTTTATATTGAAACAATTAGCTCCCTTTCCTATGAAGGCGTGGGGGGAGGTGTTACTGCCACTGTAAGCTTCTCTTTTTTTGACCATTAGTTGACAATTCAGTAAATATCGATTAACATTGCTAATGGTTTGTAGTATATTAATCAGGATGGCAAATTCTGTTCTGATTGTTCAACAAGGTTGTTAAACAGCATTGGAGAACAAAAAACCAGCAACTAAGATTTTATTGGTCTTACGATTTAATAAACACCAGCTTATGGGCATTTTAATATTTTATAGGAAAGTAATAGTTATAGGAATGTTTTCAATTATTGCGATGCTTAATTTTTCCTGCCGTAAACATTGGTTTAAAACCGATCCATTAACTTTACCCTTCCAGGATTATTACGGTGATCAGTTGAGGATTGATGGGTATTATATTGAAAATGAGGATGGTGCATCTTATTTCTTTTTTAATAATGGTATCATATTGCATGGAGGATCGATCAGGCCAAATGGTATTGCAGTTTTTGAGGAAGGGTGGTTATCAGGGGATTATTATAAATTAGCGTTAAAATATCAATATAGGTGGGGATTATATATAATAGAAGGTAACAATATCAAATTTGAAAGATGGTATCCCGGTAATCCACCACTACCAGCCTATGTCAGAGAAGGAACTATATTAAATGACACTACTTTTCATATTACGGAGTCATATCGTTTTTCTTCTTCCGGCAAAAAAAGGAAAGTTGAAAGTCTTGATGAGTATTATCATTTTCGGGCATTCAGCCCCAAGCCCGACAGTACCAATCCCTATGTACCTTGAACCCATTGTTATGAAACCAATGATTTTTGGAATTTGTGTTGTTGTTAGGGTGTTGGTGAGGCAGGATGGTCACTCCTCTGCTCCTTCCAACTCATCCGCACTGGGGCCGTATGTGCCCGGTATTTTTACATCCAGCAGCCGAAGGTAAACGCCTAACTGAGCCCGGTGATGCACCGTCTGGTTCAAAGTTTCGCGCAGAATCACCCGCCGGGGACACTCCATGTAAATGGTTTCCCCGTCGCGCATCACCCAGGGCTCCTCCAGCATGGCTTCCGTTGCCCCGGCCAGCAATTTGCGCCCTTGCTGCAGACTTTCATCAAAAAATTTAAGCAGGCCGGCCGTGTCTTCATTTTGGTGTTCCTTGTACGGGGTTTTGGCAAAATCCAGCACGTCCTGTTCCAGCACATACGCCAGCCATCCGGGCAGCTCAGCCAGGTGGTTGGCCAGCTTCTTCACGGTCATGCTGCGCTCGTGAGGCTGCCACTGATACTTGTTGTCGGGAATGCGCTTAAGCATGCGCCGCGTGCGCACCGCTTCCTGCTCCAGTTCTTCGCGGAATGTTTCAAGCAATGTCATGTCTTATTGTTTTTGTTGGTGCAAATAAACCGACACTCGTTGACAGCCTTATGTCAGGAGGATTGGGATGATTTTTTTTTGGATATCTCTTTGTTGTACATAGTCGTGAGAGCAGCTTTTTACCTGCCCTCAAAAGTTTTCAGCGCACTGTTGTGCAGCTTTATACGCTGCGGATTTTGAGCAGATTAAAACTGAAGGTGGCAACATTTTGCTCAATAAACTGCAGCCCTCTTCTACTCAATTGCATGTAGGGGTATAATGTGGAATTTAACGGTGTAAAGTTTTGTTAACACTTTAGAGATTAGCCGGAAGTGGCCATGATTGAATTAGCGCAGATTGCTTTTCAGAATTTGCTTTTTCAGTCATAAACTATGAAATGCCCAAAAATCATTTAAAACCAACTTTTATGAAACATAGTCTACTCCTCTCATTACTATTGATCTTCAGCCTGGCCGTGGTAAATGGTCAAGGCAATCTTGACACCACATTTGCCCAGACCGGGGTCATTCATTTTAACCTGGGCGATAATTCAGAAACCATCGCCTATGCCGTGGTTGCCTCTCCTAACCTGACGTCCTATACAGTTATGGCCAAAGTTTTTGACGGAGAACAATCCATTTATGTGCGAAGCCACCTGGCTGACGGCAGCGTGAATTCAGCTTTTGGCATTAATGGGGAGATCGAGCTGTTTTTACCGCCGGGTTCTGAGGTAGAAAACATTTACGTCCATTACACTACGGATAATCATCTTATAGGCCTGGCCTCGGTTTATAATAGTTTCGTTGGCGGTATGGGCTATATGATGACAAAAATCACCGCTTCGGGAGCGCCGGTGCTCTCATTTGGCTCCAATGGTGTGGTAGAGCAAATGATGCCCGGAATATGGATAGAAACCAACGGTATTGCCGTAGATGCCCAGCAAAACATTTACGTTTACGGTTACCGCGATAATGACGATATTCAATCGCCGGTATACGAATATCCCTTTGTAGCCAGACATCTGGCCAACGGCCAACCGGATGCAAACTTTGCTACAAACGGAGTTTTTGATTTTGGCCTTCAGTTTGACGGGATGCTGATTGATGCCACATTCAATATCAACGGAGACCTCATTGTAAGCGGAATCATTTTCGATCTCTTCGATCAGGCATTTCTGGCGTCAATAAACAGTGCGGGCGAACTGGTTGCAAGCTTTGGTACCATGGGCTTTGTGTACATCACTTTAACAACTGCTATGCTGCAGCCGGTAAAGATATACCTGACCACAGACGGTTTTATCAACGTCGTTTTCCAGGGTATGGGGCTAACTTTCTTAGAAACGGAATTGGTTATGATGCAGTTTAACGCTGTCGGATGGCTCAATACAAGTTTTGGCACAGCCGGAATGAGCACTGTGGAAATTGGTACGGATCTTCAGTTTGTATTGTCTGCCGCTGCTTTGCCGGATAATGGCAGCATAGTTAATTGTATTGTGTTAGATTTTGACAATGAATCCATCTATTCCAGGCTGTTTAAGCTAAGGGCTGACGGATCGCTGGACGAAAGTTTCGGTGATGAAGGTGTTTTTACATTCGATTTTGATGGCAACAGTAATGCAGTTTTAGGTTTGTATGCTGCTTCTGAAGACAAACTCTATACATCGGGGGCAACCCTGGATTTTAACACCGAAACGATGGCAGCTTTCGTAGCGCGATTGAATCTGAAGCCTGACGTAACAAGTACGGCAATTCCACATGATGGGGAACTGTTCGACATAGCGGTATACCCCAATCCGGCTGTTAATTTCATCAACATTACCGCCAAAAGTGCTCAACTTGCCGCAGCTTCAGTGCAATTATACGATCTCAGCGGCAGGCCGGTGTTACACCGGGAAGCCGATTTTTCAGTGCTCAGTACGCATACCGTTCAAATTCCGGCATCCTTGCCGGGTGGTTTGTATTGGATTGACGTGCAATCTGCGGAGGGTGCCCGTGCAGTAAAACCGATTCATGTAGTGCGATAGAAGCCGGTTCGGGGGCAAGTTGCACTATTGAATAGGGATAGGGTAAAACTATCTTACCGGTAAACTCGGCTCGTGTCAGGTGGCGGGGAGCTGATTTTTTTGGGATAACATTTTGTTCAGCGTTTCCCTGATCAAAGCATCCAGCCCGTCAGGGTAAAGGATCTCTACACGGTCGTAGAATGACATGATCCATCTGACAATGTCGTGCGGGTATTCCACCATAAAGGTCATTTCCGTGGTACCGGCTTCAGTGGTTTCCATCACCAGCCCGTAGTTGTATTTTTCGCTGTGCAGCCATTTGGCCAGGTGTTCATCGGTTTTAATGACAACCCGGGTAAGCTGTTTTTCCGATTCCATTTTACGGATGTATTCCTGCAATCCGGGATGTTTGGATTCACAGAAAATGCCCGTCGGTCTTATGCGGTCAATCTGATCAGTGCGGAAAACCCGGTAATCGGAACGCAAACGGCACCAGGCTACCAGATACCACTGATTGAAGAACAGGTAAATGCCCACGGGTTCTATTTTTCGCTGTGTCTGCTGATTGCTCCATGTAGCGGTATATTGCATGTCGAGTACCTCGCCGGTATGGATGGCAGCCAGTACGGTATTGAGGGTATTGTCCGATCGGCCGGCACCCGGCACTACGCCATGTTGCCTGATCACCACGGTTTCATCAAGCCGGTTGATCACCTGTTTCTGATCTTGCCGCAATACTGCCGTTATTTTTTCCAGCGCTGAACTGAAGCGTTGACAAAAATTCTTTTCCGTGTATTTTTCAATAACTTTTTCTGCCATTTTAAAGGTGACCAGTTCTTCCATGGTAAAGCTTACCGGGGGTACGCGGTACCCCTCCACCAGCGAATACCCTGTGCCGGCTTCGCCAATTAAGGGCACGCCGGACTCCCTGAGCGACTGCATGTCGCGGTAAATGGTGCGGGTGCTTACGCCAAATCGCTCAGCCAGCTCATCTGCAATCAGTTTGCGTCCTGTTTGCAGCCGGGTGAGTATAGCGCTGAGTCGGTCGAGGCGTTTCATGGCTCAGTTCAAAACATTTATTGTGGCTTGCGGGCTATGAAACACAGGGTTTCCTTGGCTATCGGCTCATCGGTCAGTCCGGTTACTTCCGTTTGTTTAATTACGCAGTTTTCAATTTCCAGGCCGCATTGCTTCAGCAGGTCGTGGGCCTCTTCACGTGAATACAGCGTAAAGCCATGCACGGTGAAGGGCATTTGCTGCATATACTGCTTGCTGCCGATACACAGAATCAGTTTGCCACCCGGTTTTAATACCCTTTTCACTTCCCGGATGTGCTCCTGCGGAGGTTGCAAAAAATACAGGGTATTAACCGTAACTATCCGGTCAAAAAGGTTGTCTTCAAACGGGATGTTTTCAGTACTGCCGAGTACCCACCTGGCCTTTCCGGATTCAATCAACTTTTGATTCCGGGCCGATGCTTCACTGATCATGTCGCGGGAAATGTCGAGTCCGGTGTACTTAATATCCTGTGCCCGTTCAAAGATCAACGGCACAAATGCGCCAATGCCGGGGCCAATTTCCCAAATGCTGTGCCCATGTTCAACTACCAAAAGCCTGATGGCCAGTTGGTTCATGTCGCGGTTGTGTTCATTCATCGCCTTGCCAACTTCGTGGCCTGCTTCACCGGACGGGCAGCGAAGCTGTCCGGCTAAGGTTTTATCGTCCATCATATTGAAAAAGATTGTTCTACAAATGTAGTCAATTCCGTACGCTGCACCAATAGTTGGAATCCGGCGTCTGATGGTTCATGACCGGTTGCCGGCCAACATGCTGTTCCCCGGCTTCCACGCGGGGCATAGGGGAACCAAAACTTTTACACTGAGCAGCGCTCAGCCACAAAGAGTGATCAAAAAAACAATCACCACTCAGCTACCCAGCTCATTAAACATAATTCTCAACCCTGAGCAAATGCTGCTGCCGGCAATACAATCAGGCCGGGATACGGCTTTGCAGCTTGCTGAAAAGATCCTTCACCTGCTTGCGGATGGCGTATCCCTGAAAATCCCTGATATCCAGGGTGTGGGCTTCACCCTGCCGGGTGTTGATCTCGATATTGTGCAGGCGAATGTTGATATCGCGGATATCGCCAAGCGGAATAACGGTGGCTTCCGGCTGATGACCTTTGAATGACAGCCTGTCGCTGTCCAGTTCTATAAACTGCCCCCGGAGTTCGCGTCGGCGTCGCCAGACGTCGATGAACATGAACAGTGGAAAAATGAAGATTCCCGCATCAAACCAGCTGAAACTGCCCTGAGGCCCAAACAGCGCCAGCAGCAGCCAAAATGAGGCCAATATGAGGGCCAGCGATGTAAATACACTGAAAAACCTGAGTTGCCTCGCATACACATCATTGTCAATCCTGGCTTTCGACATGGCTGTTTTTAGAGCTAATATCGAAATTTATTTTTGCATTTTGGCGGGCATATTGATTCTGCCTCCTGATGATGGTGGTTTTCAGCATATAAAAAAAAGCATACCTTTGCACACTGCTAAAAATAGCATGGAGCCGCCGGCAGGTCCGGTATCAGTCAACGTAAATTTTAGCTACCCATGTCGAGAATTGCCGGGTATGCAGGGCAGGTTTTTGCGCAGGACAATCTCTACCAGATGCTGCGTACCATGGACCACCATGCCAATACGGTATATGGTCACTTTGCCGATGACCTCACCGGCTTATCCCATTTTACGATCAGCAGCAAGGCACAGAGCCATGGCCAGCCCATAACGGATGACAGCGGGCGATATGTAATAGTGATGTGCGGCGAAATTTACAATTTCAGAGCACTGAATGCTCAGTTTCAATTGCCCGTTAAAACCGGTACCGCGGCTGAGTGTCTTTTGGAGCTGTTTGTGAAAGACGGCATTTCTTCGCTTTCACATATTCGCGGCGTATATGCGGCGGCCATTTGGGACAAACTTGGGCGCAAGCTTTGGGTGTTTCGCGACAGAGCCGGCGTTATGCCCATGTATTATGCCTTTGACGAAGGTCAGTTGGTTTTTGCTTCCGAGTTCAGAGCCATTCGTTCGCTGGTGGTGGAACCGCAGATCGATAAAAGAGCCGTTCACAATTTTTTGCTGCTTGGCTTTTTGCCCTCCGGTCAGACACTGGTGCAGGGCATTCACAAGTTGCCGCCGGGTCATTGCCTGGAGTACTTCCAGGGAAAAATTCAGGTAAAACCGTACTGGAAACCCGATATTTTTGCCGAAGCCGACCCTCATGACATGAATATGGACATTGCCGTGGTGAAGCTTGAAAAAATTCTACAGCAGGTAATGGCCCGGTATGTCGACCGCAAAAGTCCGGTGCAGGTTTACCTGTCGGGCAGTGTAGAATCGGCAATGCTGGTGGCGGCCATGCAAAAGTACCTTCGCAGACCGGTACATACCGTTAGTGCCGGTACGGGTACCAAAGAGGAGTTCATGCGAAGCGATGCCGGCAAAGCGGTTTCCGGCATGGACATTCGCCATGTGCATTTACAGCTCAGCACAGCGCAAAGCGGTGAATGGCAGCAGGCCATGTGCAAAGTTTACGACGAGCCCCTGGCCGATCCGCGGGCCATGCATTCGGTTGCAGTGGCATCAGCCTTGCGAGAGCGGGGAGGTACCATACTGACGGCAGAAGGCGGCAATGAACTTTTTCACGGTTATGGCCGCTACTTCTGGCCGGAACGAATCCGCGCCTGGTCGGGTTACTGGAAGGTGATGTACCCGCTGCTGAGCTGGCTGCCCTGGGATGCGCTACACCGGGTAAACCGCTTAATGCAGTATCCGGCCCGCGATAATCTGCTGGTTCATACATTTTCGGCAGAGCAGGGTTTTTTCAGTGCGGAGGAATTGCGCAACTGGGGTTTTGAGCAGGGGCAGGATGAGGTATTGCCCGTGATCTCCGTCGATTTGATGATGAAGCGACGATCAGCCAATGATCTGCAGGCATTCTGGGACTTTAAGTACTACCTTCCGGACGATTTGCTATACCGGCTCGACCGCACAGCCCACTATTATGATCTCAACATCCGCTACCCATTGCTCGACCACACACTGGTGGAATTTGTACTGAACCTTTCCGAAAAACTGAAGCATCACAAGCGGAAGCAAAAGCTGCTGTTGCAACAGATGCAGCTGCATTATAATCCCGCACTCAAAACCCGGCATTGGGCTGAACCGCCCCGGCTTATACCATTTGGCGTGCTGGAAGAGTTTATGCACAAGAACAGTACGGGTGAGCTGATTTCCGCTGTTCAGCCTCATGTTCCGGGTAATATGCTGCCTGCCCTTGAAAAAATGGTTCGCGAAACAAGCCGGGGCAGTTTGCTGCATCGCCAACGCTTGTACACTTTGTACTGCCTCAATGAGTACCTGAAAAGTTTATAGTCAGGATAAGTGCAGGCAAGGTTCAAAATGTGTTTCCTTCGGATAAAAACCTGGGATAAGGCATTGTTTATTCAGTTACTTATAGTTACCTTTGCACCCGCTTGACAAAAACCCATTATTTATGCGTCATTATGAAGTAACTATTCTCATCGATCCGGTTTTATCGGCTTCCGACATCCAGTCTACCTTTGAGACTTACCTGGAAGCTTTGAAAGAAGCCGGCTCCACGATTGTCCACATCGATGAAATGGGTTTACGCCAATTGGCTTATCCGATTAAAAAGCGTAATTCCGGTATTTATTACTGCATCGAGTTTGGACATGACACCGGCGATTTTATTGATCGCTTTGAATTGGCCCTGCGCCGCGACGAACGCATTATGCGTTTTCTTACTGTTAAACTCGACAAGTACGGAGTGAAGTACAATCAGGACAAGCGCGATGGCAAGATTGGTGCCTGGCGCAAGGAGCAGGCTGCTGCCGAGGCTAAAGCCGAAGCTGCTGAGCAATCAGCCCAGGCCGAGAAGACCACCGAAGAATAATTTTTTTTAACCATTTAACGAAGGCTATCCCATGGCATCACGTGATGATATTAAGTTTTTGAGCAATCCTAAGATTGGGCAGAAAAACGCCAAGTATTGCCGCTTTCGTCGTTATGGAATCCGGTATATCGATTATAAAGACCCGGAATTCCTGAAGCAGTTTGTGAACGAGCAAGGAAAAATTCTGCCCCGACGGATCACCGGTAATTCTCTCAAGTTTCAGCGCCGCATTTCCACTGCAGTAAAGCGCGCCAGGCATCTCTCTCTTTTACCTTATGTTACAGACCTTTTAAAATAAGCATCATGGACATTATCTTATTGAAGGACATTGAAAAGGTAGGTGATAAGTTTGACATTGTTACCGTAAAAGACGGATACGGAAGAAACTATCTGATACCGCAAAAAATGGCTGTTGTAGCCAATAAAACCAACCGCGCCAAACTCAGCGATCTGCGTGCACGCGATGCCCGCCGTGTCGAAAAAGAGGCGGAATCGTACAGGGAGATCATCGAACAGCTGAATGGTGAAGTGATTAAAATAGGTGCTAAGGCCGGCACCAGTGGCAAGATCTTCGGAAGCGTTACCAACGTTCAGTTGTCAGCTGCTATCAAAGAACAGCTAGGCCTCGACATTGAGCGCCGCCGGATCTCTATTGAGGAAGAAGTGAAAAATCTGGGTGTTTACACTGCAGACATCACCTTTACCAAAGACCTCGGCTGCAAACTGACTTTCGAGGTGATTGGTGAATAGTATTTAACTGTTACGGGAATAGTGCCGTCAAACCCCGGGAAGTAAGAAATTACTTCAGTTTGTGGTGCATTGCCCAAACCCATACCCGCGAGCCGGTTCCGGAAGGATCCGGCTCGCTGTATTTTAAGGCGGTGTCCATTCGGCCTGTGCGGGTATGAAGCACTTCTTGACCGGTAATTATTACAATCCTGATTTCAGCTTACCTTTACCGCATAAAGCTTTACTATGGCTAAAGTGCATATCGTTACCATAGGCGATGAAATACTGGTGGGGCAGATCCGCGACACCAATGGTGGGTTTGCCGCAGCGGTGCTGACTGCCGCAGGTTTTGAAGTGATGGGCATAGTGAGCTGCCGCGATGAACACCGGGCTTTAGTGACCCTGCTTGAACCGCTGGTCAGTTCCGGAAACATCCTCATATTGTCCGGTGGCCTGGGCCCCACCCGGGATGATGTAACCAAAACGGCACTGGCTGAAGTATTGGGGAAACCGCTGCAGTTTAACCGCGACGCATATGCCCATATTGAAGCTTTTTTCAGCCGGTATCCGGCTATGCTGAAGCCCGCACACCGGCAGCAAGCCATGCTTCCTGAAGGTGTACACCTTCTGACCAATGATCTGGGAACGGCGATGGGAATGTGGTACGATCTGTCCGGTGGCGGTGCAGTGGTGGCACTGCCGGGCGTGCCATACGAGTTTGAGCATCTGTTGCAACATCAAGTGCTTCCGCGGCTTACAGAGATTTTTGACATGCGACCGGTTAGGATGCTGACCGCCAAAACTGCCGGAGTTCCTGAAACCGAGATCGAGTTGCGTCTTCAGCCTTTGGTGGAAAGCTTGCCAGAAGGCATGGACATTTCATTTTTGCCGGATGCTTCAGAGGTAAGGATCAGGCTTACTTTGCGGGATCCCGGTTCAGTACTGGCCAACCCGCACTGGGAAAACGATATCATTCGCCGGTTTGAGACTTTGCTTGGCCCCGACCTGTATGGCTGGGAACAAGACAGTCTGGAAGAAGTACTGGGCAGGGAAGCCCTGGCCCGAAGTATGACGCTTGCTGTAGCCGAAAGCTGTACCGGAGGTTTGCTGGCGCATCGCATTACCCGGGTACCCGGATCATCGGCATACTTTACGGGCGGAGTGGTGGCTTATTCCAACAACCTGAAAACGGGCCTGCTGGATGTTGATCCCAATCTGATCAAACGGCATGGCGCGGTGAGTGAGCAGGTGGTAAGCGCCATGCTCAAAGGCGTATTAAACACCTGCAATGCCGATGCCGGAATAGCCACATCAGGAATTGCCGGGCCCTCGGGCGGGACACCCGAAAAGCCTGTGGGCACCATTTGGGTAGCCTGGGGTACTGCTTCAGCGGTGAGAACAAGGATGCTTTCCCTCAGGCTTGACCGGCAAAAAAATATTGCCTATACTGCCGGCTTTGCACTCAACGCCCTCAGAAAATTTTTGAGGGCGATGTAAAATGCCGTATTTTCGCGGCACTAAATGAACAGGAGTGCGCCTGGCTGCATTAAAATATTTGATATTATGGCAAAAGTAGATCTGGTAATGCCCAAAATGGGTGAAAGCATCATGGAGGCTACCATCCTTAAATGGCTCAAGCAACCCGGCGATACCGTGGAAGCCGATGAAACCATTCTTGAAATTGCAACAGACAAGGTCGACAGCGAAGTGCCCTCACCGGTAAGCGGCAAAATCACCGAACTGCTCTACAAGGAAGACGAAGTGGTGGAAATAGGTAAAGTGATTGCCAGAATTGAAACGGATGCCTCAGTAGAGGACAACGGCAGTCCACAAACGGCTGCTCCTGAAGTACAGGCTGAAACTCCTCAGGCTCAGCCGGCAGCAGCAGCGCAGGCTGCCACCGCGGCAGCAGTGGCCGAAGCACCGGTACAGCAGGAAGCTAAAGTACTTTCGTTCAAGCAGACATCCAGATTCTATTCACCACTGGTTAAAAACATCGCCCGGCAGGAAGGCCTTTCCACGGACGAACTGGAATCCATCAACGGAAGCGGCCATGAAGGGCGCGTGACCAAATCCGACATTCTGGCCTACATCGAAAACCGTACGCAGGCCCCGGCACCGGCTCAGCCTGCCACCCGTCAGGTTGCCGAACCTGCCGCTGCCCGCACCACGGCACAGCCCATAGCAGCTTCAGGCAGTGTACAGGGCAATATTGAGATTGTACAGATGGATCGCATGCGGCGCATAATAGCCGAGAACATGGTGAAATCCAAGCAGATATCTGCCCACGTTACCTCGTTTGTGGAGGCAGACGTGACCAATCTGGTGAACTGGCGCAACAAACATAAGGATGCGTTCCAGAAGCGCTATGGTGACCGGCTTACCTTCACTCCATTGTTTGTGGAAGCCATAGCGCGGGCCATACACGATTTCCCCGGAGTCAATGCTTCTGTGGAAGGGGATAACCTGATCATACGCAAGGATGTGAACATTGGCATGGCGGCTGCCCTGCCCAACAACAACCTCATAGTGCCCGTGATCAGGAATGCCGATCAGCTGAGCCTGGCCGGAATTGCCCGGCAGGTGAACGATCTTGCAGGGCGAGCCAGGCAAAACAAACTGAAACCCGAGGAAATTCAAGGCGGAACTTTCACCCTGACCAATGTGGGCACCTTTGGCAACCTGTCCGGTACACCTATCATTCTTCAGCCACAGGTGGCCATTATGAGTACGGGCTCCATCATCAAAAAACCGGCCGTGGTGGAAACCGACCACGGTGACCTGATCGCCATACGCCACATGATGTTTATCAGCATGAGTTACGACCACAGGGTAGTGGACGGTTACCTGGGCGGCTCTTTCATCCGCAGGGTGGCCGACTATCTGGAGGCATTTGATGTTAACCGGGGTATTTAGTTTTTGGGATAACTTTTTGTTCAGGTAAAGGGCGGTACCTCCTTTTCTCTGAGATGACACGGGCTAAATCAGGGACTCCCGTACAACAAAGAGTGATAAATAAAAATACTCCCACAACAGCTATTGAATAATCCATCAGTCATCTGATTATAGACGGTCATTAAGGGTACATCCCTTTTTTCCGCTGAACTGCTCAATACTGCCTCACTTTTGCACAAGGAGCGCATTTTAAGGCATCATTTTGATCGCAAAGTTGTACTTTCGTCCACGTGATGGAAGAACATGAGCACGAACCGGAAATACAGCCTGCAGTGGTGGAAGCGCCGTGCCCCTCATGTGGCAGCAGGCTGCATTACGACGTAAACCGCAAGCAGCTGGCCTGTTCCTATTGTGGATTTGGCGAGGATTTTGACCGTGCCAATGACCAGATTTCGGAATTGTGTCTCAAAGAAGCAGTAAAAGCTGCTGTGGCCTATAAGCCTGCTGATCTGGGCAGGATGGTCTATCATTGTTCCGGTTGCGGTTCCCGCATTATGATTGAGCCGGAGAACGTGAAGGCCCATTGTGCGTTTTGCGGGGCAAGCAAGGTGAATCAGGAGGCATATGACCGCAACTTCATTCAACCGGCCGGCATTATTCCCTTTTTGGTGACTGCCGGTGAAGGCGCAGACGCTTTCAACAAATGGATAAGGAGAGGCTGGTTTCACCCCAATGCGCTCAAGCGGCTGGCCAAAATGGATGCCCTTCATGGGGTATACCTTCCGTTCTGGACTTACAATGCTCAGACAGAATCGCAGTGGCGAGGCGAAGCCGGTACTTACTACTACGTTACCGAGCGGGTGTACATCAACGGAAAATGGCAAACCCGGCAGGTTCGCAAGGTGAGATGGCGGTGGCGCTCAGGTCATCTGAGTCACTTTTTCCGCGAGGTGATGGTAGTGGGTTCAAAAAATCTGACTCAGGGTTTTGTAGAGCGCATCTTCCCCTACCGGCTTGACGAACTGGTGAACTTTGATGCCCGCCTCATTCTGGGCTGGGAAGCGGAAGTGTACAATATTGAAGTGCAGGATGGCTATAATACTGCCAATGAGATCATGGATCGCCAGCTATATAGCATGTGTGCAGCCCGGCTGGGCGGGGATACACAACGCAACCTCACCGTGCGCAGTCAGAAGTTTGATCAGACTTTCAAACACGTTGTATTGCCGGTGTATATGAGTACGTACCATTACAAGGGCAAGCTTTACCGCTTTCTGGTGAACGGACAAACGGGCAAGGTTCATGGCGAAAAACCCTTGTCGTGGATCAAGATTACGCTGGTGGTTCTGCTGTTTATCGCTATTTTAGCGGCCATTTTCATTTTTGGGGAGATACAATAATTTCGCGCCATGGATACCAGTGCCAGGGAGATCAAAGAAGAACCGGTGTACCTGTTTGTGACCGGAGGTACATTTGACAAGGAATACAACATGATTACGGGTGAGTTGTATTTTAAAGATACCCACGTGAATGAAATGCTGCAGCGCGGCCGTTGCACTGCGGATATTCAGGTGCGCACCCTCATGATGGTGGACAGTCTGGAAATGACCGACAGCGACAGGGCCTTGATTATCCACAACTGCAAAATGGTGGATGCCAAACGCATTGTGATCACCCACGGCACCGACCGCATGGTCAATACAGCCAAAGCACTGGCCGAGGAAGACATCCGCGGAAAAACCATAGTCCTCACCGGAGCCATGATCCCCTACAAATTCGGCAATTCATCCGACGGATTTTTCAATCTGGGTTTTGCCATTGCGCTAGTTCAATCGTTACAACCGGGGGTGTACATTGCCATGAACGGCCGCATTTTTCAATGGGACAATGTGGTGAAGAATAAGACTACGGGGTTTTTTGAGAAGTTGGGGTAGTGGGGGGGCAAACCATACCTTACTTGATTTTAAACCAGAATTTAATGTGATATTGAAGAAGAGTTGAAATTAAATCTTAAAACCTATGCTCGTGGAAACTCAATTGTTTACTTTGATAGTTTATCTATCTGAAAAACTGCCTGACGACAACCGTGGCAACATTGGGTTCATGGTAAAATGCCCTCCGGATTATTAAAAAACTCGTAAATTTGGGAAAGGTAAAAAAATGGAAACTATTAGAATTGAGATATTGAATCCTAAAGCAAAAGCTCTCTTGCAAGACTTAGCAAATTTGGATTTGATAAGGATTAGGAAAGAGAAATCTGAAAATGCTTTTTCTGAGGTTTTAAAAAAATTCAGGAGTAGGTCAGCGGAAGCCCCAAGTTTAGAAGACATTACAAAAGAGGTTGAAGCAGTTCGCCAAGCCCGGTATGAAAAATAAAAGGGTAATTCTAGACACTAATCTGTGGATCAGTTTTTTGATTTCAAAGAAACAAGTGGAACTGGATTTACTTCTTGAATCCAGAGCAGTAACATTGGTTTTTTCGAAAGAATTGCTTGAAGAGTTTTTAAAGGTAGCAGTAAGGCCCAAATTCAAAAAGTTTTTTTAAAAATCGCATATCAAAACGCTCCTGACCCAAATTGAAACCTTCGGAGAATTAGTGAATGTGGAATCAAAAATCAAAGAATGTTGAGATTCTAAGGATAATTTCTTGTTGAGCCTGTCAGTTGATAGTGAAGCAGATTTCTTAGTAACGGGAGATTCTGATTTATTGGTTTTAGGTAAGATAGAATCCACAAAAATAGTCTCATGGACCAAATTCATATCTCAAAAATTTTAAAAAACGACACCATAATCAAGTAAGCCACTTGGATAAACCTTAAGCTGATGGAGAGTGGTTGCCAAACGAAATCATTGCACCTGGATTTTGAGCTGCTCACAATCCATCGCAAAATTAATGTCAAGTCTTACACCATTTGGGTAGCTAACCGTAATTAGCGAAGTCTCAGCTGGCGAAAGACCTTCTACTTCTATAAAATCAGTTGGCTCATCAACAATGGCACTTTGTACTATATGATCAGTACAATGGTACACTTCTAGCCAATGGGAAAACTCGATAGCATTGAATGGCTTGTCTTTGCAAAACTCATAAATACCCAACCCGGAATCATTGTACTCAACCAGCCATTGGCGAATCTGAGATTCTTCATACTTTTGATGTATAACTTTTTTTAACTCCCAAAATTATTGCAGCCACGCAGCTCTACCAATATGCATTTGGTCGGATGCTTACTATATAAAACTAAAATTTGAATCCGAAAACCCTAACATTTCTTTGATATGAATATTAAGCAAATAATATCTTATTTAATGTACAATATAAACCACATATTACTTTTTCCTTTGTGGTATTTTTTGATTCATATTCACTTATATGTAATGGTGATTCCCAAAAAACCCTATGACATAATATACAGCCCATTATTCATGTATATACTTGCGTATATAACAATTTCAAATCACTTTATTTCATTTTATAAATTACAAAAAGATGAATATAAGCCAATATGGATGATTTATATACATATATTAGGATTTATTTTAATTATATTGATATTCATTTTATACTACTTAGGAGGAGGAGTCAGAGAGTTGCAGTTTTAATCAGTTCAAAATATTTGTTTCATGGAAAACACAGTCTATCCCCGCATAAGAAACCTGATTCAGGACAATATCTTGCCTGAGCAGCTAAATCCTTATTGCGAAGATTTGGATAAGTGTTGCAAAACATTTTTTTCTCTTGCGCATTTGAGTACGAATTATACAATATTTCCAAGTCAAAAAAAGTATATTCTGTGGCACATGCCATCAAGTGGACAGTTAGTGTTAAGATTCAACAAACTGTGTAGTAATCCGGAAAAGGAAATTCCCTGGCGAATGCACATTAGAATAAACCCGGAAACCGGTAACATACAGCTTAAAATTGTGGAAATGCTTGACATAAGTAAAATGCCTTGGTGCCCCAATAAAATATGAACTTTCAAACAACAAACAAAAGAAAAGCAACTTCGGCAGTAGACATTGATTTTTTAACTGTAACTAAAGAAAATGAATAGCATCATGAGAATATTATTATTTGCCATATTTGTTTTACTTACAATAAACAATGTATATACTCAAGTTTTCTATTGTCCTCCAGCTACAAACTGGTATCGAATTTCGGATACGGCTTATGTTAGATTATCTGCAGCAGCTAAGCAGCACATCAGGCAAAAAGCATTGTATCACCATCAACTTTATTTGCAGTTCTATAAAAATGAAGAGCGTCGCTTAGCACGCAAGCAAAATAAGCTATGTCGCATGTTAAACAAAGGCTTTGTCGATTTGCACGAGATTTTCCCGCAAAATACATCGGCTTTTGTTTTGCAAGAGCCACAAGAAGATATACAAACGGATGAGACTTTTTTAATATTTGATTATGCATCAATCCACTTTAACCAATACCGGCTTAGATGGACAATTACAAATGTTCCAAATGAGATGTGGCCTGGTATTCAAAGAATAGGAGGAGGTGATACCGATGGTGAGCCTAATCCGAAATACC
>JBJHCA010000017.1:0-23740 GCA_050485785.1 Saprospiraceae bacterium
TACATGCATAGTACAACTGAGGCAGATCGATCCAGCCGCATCTTCTCGGCCGGCCGGTGGTTGCCCCGAATTCATCGCCAAGCTTCCTCAGCATTTCGCCGGTTTCGTCGTGCAACTCGGTAGGGAATGGTCCGCTGCCAACTCTGGTACAATATGCTTTGGTAACTCCATACACTTCACCAATGGATGATGGGGCTACACCCAGGCCGCTGCATACCCCGGCTACCGTGGTGTTGGATGAAGTTACGAAAGGATAAGTGCCGTGGTCAATGTCGAGCATGCTTCCCTGTGCACCTTCGGCCAATACCCGCTTGCCATCTTGAAGGGCTTCGTTGATATAATAATCGCAATCCACCGCCTGCAATTTTTTGAGTTGCTCAATGCTGGAAAACCATTCCTGTTCCAATACGCTTAGCTCTAGCCCGCTTTCGGGATACATGGCCAGCAGAGGGCGGTGTTTTTCAACCAAAGCACGGTACCGCTGTTCAAAATCATCCCTGAAAATATCGCCAAAGCGCAAACCGTTTCTGCCTGTCTTATCCATGTAAGTTGGACCGATGCCCTTCAGGGTACTTCCTATTTTTTCCTTGCCCTTGGCCATTTCAGAAGCTGCATCCAACATCCTGTGCGTGGGCAGTATCAGGTGTGCTTTGTTTGAAACCAAAAGCCGGTCACCTACTTCATACCCGGCAGAGGACAGGTTGTCCAGTTCCCTTTGAAGAATTACGGGGTCAATCACTACACCATTGCCAATAATGTTGACCAGGTGTGGCCTGAATATCCCCGACGGAATGGTGTGAAGTACAAACTTTTTACCGTCAAACTTCAGGGTGTGTCCGGCATTGGGCCCGCCCTGAAACCGGGCTACGATGTGGTAGTGTTCCGCAAGAAAATCCACAATCTTTCCTTTGCCTTCATCTCCCCACTGGAGCCCCAGGATTACGTCTACTTTTGTCATAGTTGTTGATTGGTTATGCTGATGAGCACCAACGGGCAAAGATAGTATTTAAATAAAGCCTGATCCCTCAAGCCCTTCACAATTTTCTGCGAAAAGTTCCGGTACTTCAATGGCAAGTGTTCTCAGTACCACTCTCCTCAATGGTGTCCTTCTAGTAGGGTTGATTTCACAACGTGAACAGGATAAGTGGCCTCCGTTTTTTCAGCCTAATCGACCCTTGTCACGGCTTTACTGTAAACACCATGGCTGCTTTCAATCACCAGATAATACATGCCGGCCGGTAACCATTCCAGATTCAGCCGGTAGCTTTGGCCGCCCTGCTGAACTAAAGACGAGGTAACCTGCAGCAGACTGCGTCCGGTAAGATCAGTCAGCCTGATGACCTCTACCTCGCCGGCAATCGTTTCAAGGTTTACTGTCATATAATTCCGGAATGGATTGGGGTACACCAGATACTCAGAGCCAATTACATCATTCACCGCGTCGCATACCTCTACAGTAATGTCAGCCATGGCTGTTCCACTGCACCCAAAATCATCCTGAAAGATGTAAGCCAGCGTAAAAGTTCCGGTGCCGGCTTCTGCGGGATTAAAAACATTGTTGTCAACACCCGGGCCTTCGTATTGACCACCTGCGGGAAAGCCGCCGGTAAGTTCAAAGGGCTCAGTATTGTTGCAGATCAGCGAGTCAGTTTCAAAGATCACTTCAGGCAGAGGTAACGGTGTAATAAGTATGGTGGCAGTATTGGAACATCCCCCCAGAAACCCTGTTACGGAAAACGACATATTTTCTTCCACAACAAATGGTTGCTGGACGTCGATATTACTGCTCCAGATAAGGCTGTCTGCCGATACGCTTACGGAAAGGCTTATGGAGTCACCGGTGCAAACTTGCGACGGTGTCGCTATTATATCAATCTCCGGCGGTTGGTTGACCGAAATGGCCGAAGAAACCGTAGCTGAACAATTGTCGAAGTCATAAGCGGTAAGTGTGTAAGTACCAGGTTCGGTTACGGCTATCGAAGGAGTGGTGGTAAAATTGGTGCCGGATGCCGTTTCAATCATCCATGCATGAAAACTGAAGCCGTCGGGCACCTGAAGGTAAAGGGTGTCGCCTTCACAAATGCTGTGATTTTCCGGAATCCCCAGGGACAAACCCGAATTGGCTGTAACTTCAACCGGAACCCGTTCGGCAATGCACCTTAATTGTACTTTCCAGTCATAAAAGAAAAAATACTGGTTGAGGTTCCCTGTACTGGCGTAAATACTCAGTATGTTCTCTATCTGATAAGGGTACTGCCCTCCGGAATGATGATGAACCAATTGTACATCAGATGCGCTTCCACGGCCTATCCGGTATGATCCCGGCTCCAGATCAACATTCAGATCGGCAATAAAAGGAGTTACACTGTCACCGTTAACGGTAAATGTTTTGGAGAAGATCAACTCATTGCCGGGATAGGCACGAATTTCAATTTCTGACAATCCTGAACCGGTGGGGTAAATGGTCACGGATTCCAGATGGACCGGTTGCATAGATTCAAAAAGCAGACCGTTTGCTGTCACATTCTGAAAAACGGACATGCTGCCAATAAATGGGTTAGGAGCTCCGGTCTGGTAAGTGGTGGTATCAGTATAAGCCTTTACCCAGAATGTCGTATTGGAATTCAGCGGAGGAGTGATGAGGGTATCGCCGTAGCCGGCAATACTGCCTCCTGCCGGAGCATCGTACCATACTAAGGTTGCCCCTGGAGAGTTGGATTGAGCAATCAGCATTGCTTGAGCAGTTCCGCAAATGGTATCGCCTGTGGTGGATAAACCGGGGGTTTTACACAACGTGATCACCGTTACCGGCCCCGACCAGTCAGAGTAGCCGAGTGGTCCGCAGTTGGCTCGCAGATATACATCGTAGTTGGTAAAAGGACTGAGGCCGGTAAGCAGGTAAGGCACATCAGTAATTCCGGTAATATCAGGATTGCCGCTGGGAGTAAATCCTGCCGGTCCGTATTCCAGCTCCCATGATTCGGTATTGCCCAGCGAAGTCCATTGCAGCAAAGCAGAGCTGTCGGTATTGGCTGAAACGTTCAGATGCAAAGGCTCCAGGCAGCTTGAAACACTGTCGATATACAAGGTTAGGTTCCAGGTTCCCGGATTGACGTAAACCCAATATATATCACAAACTTCAGGAGACGGCACTCCAAAGATCCTTTTCACATCCAGCTGAAATTCAACTTCGCCGGTTATTCCGTAAAACATCTCCAGACCTTCCCTTTGATAACTGACGATACCTCCAAGGGCACCTATAATATGAAAGTAGTTTTCTTCTCCAAGCCCATACTCCGGTGCCATTAACCTCGAACGTTGTTCACCCACAAAGGCACCACCGGTGGAAGTAATGGTATATTCCACATCCACTTCTGTAATCCAGAACCCGTCAGGTATTTTAACAACCAATGAGCCGGCACAGGGTGAAATGTTTTGAGTATTTACCGGAAACTCGTATGAAGAGGGTATCGGATCGTGTGTATGACTCAATTGCATTATGTTTTCCGGAAATGTGGTGAATGAGAACGGGCCATACCATTCCGAATATACCTGATTGTTGCAAACTGACCGGATAAACACATGATATTCAGATTCCGGCACAAGGCCTGTAATTTCATGGTAAGCTGAAGCAGCAGTAATGCCATACAACGACGAAACACCCAGGCCGGTAGTATCCAGGCCAAGCTCCCAGCTTACTCCCGGTACTGTACCCTGCCATGTCATAATGGCATTATATCCTGAAACTGACGGGAAACTGATATTGTAAGGAACTTCACACTGTACTGCACCACTTAAATGCACAGTTATGGTCCACGTGTTATTATTGACAACCATTTGTGAATAACCGCACCAACCGTTAGCATTGGAGGATGTTGTGTGGCGTTTCACATCCAGATAGAAATCTACATTGCCGGTGAGGCCAGTAAATTGCGTTAATCCGGTTCGGGAATAAGCATAGGTTCCGGGACTGTTTACAGGGCTCGCAAAATAATCATCTTCTCCGGTGCCTGTGCCGGGTGAAATCAGCCTTGACCGCTGATCACTTTGTAATACAGACCCACTCAGTGAGGTGATCTCATAACTTACATCCACACTGTCAATCCACATTCCCTGGGGTATATTGACCAGAATTTTTCCTGCGCAGGGTGAAATAGCAGAATCTGCAGCCGGTTGCCATTCGTTCCAAACCGGTAGATTTCCGTCAGTATAGGTAATGCTAAATGAGTTTTGTGCCGCAAGGTGGCCGGCAGAAAACATCAGCCATGCTAAGACGGGCAAGCACAGGCTGCGGACAATATGAGATGCGCTAAACGAAAATGGATGAGAATTGGGAAGGTTGTAGAATTTGAGCATAGCTGGTTAATATACCTGAACAATGGATTTCAGCCGGGAATGACTGATACGGCAACTCAGTTGCAATTCTGAAATCGAAATGTATCTGAGCCCGCAGTATTGTGGAACAGACTGAGTCGCTACCGGTTAATGCCTGCCAAATATAATATATTTTGACAAAACATGCCGAAGTCGAGTTAATGAATTTGGCCACCATTGACAGAAATGGTCTTTTACCCGTCCGGGTTTATCAGCCTTCCGGTATTCGAACACCTTTTCGGGAATTGGCTGAATAATTGACAAATGCAATCAACAAAGAGTGATCCCCAAAAAACATCACTATTGTTAATCCTCAACTTTCATCCACCACATTAAAAATGGACCGAAGGCGGGTAACCACCAGTAAATGGTCAACCTGGGGGGGAATGTTGGATAAAAACAGCTCTCCGCCCTCGCCGCGGATGGCAGTGAGCATACTGAGCAAAAAGTTGAGGGCTTCACTGTTAATATAACGAAGCTGTCCCAGATCAAAGGTAAACCGGCGGTAACCCAGGTCAAGCATGTCCTTTACGTTTTGCCGGTAGACTTGATTCTCGTAGGCCAGGGTTAGGTTGTTCCAGGTGAATGTGCAGGCGGGGTATTCGTCGCGGGTAATATGCGGTGAGTTTGAGGGCTGCATTTACTGTTCTTCCCCGGGTTTGTTATCGCAATGTCCGTTGCAGTTACCGTAAAGGTTCAGCGAATGGTGTGTAATGGAGAACTGCAGCATTTCACCGGCCATGTCCTTGATTTTCTGAATGCGCGGGTCACAAAATTCAACCACTTTACCGCAGTCGAGGCAAATGAGATGGTCGTGTTGCTTAAAACCGTATGATTTCTCAAACTGGGCGAGGTTTTTACCAAACTGGTGTTTTTTCACCAGATCGCAGCTGACCAGCAGTTCAAGCGTATTGTAAACCGTAGCGCGGCTAACCCGGTAGTTTTGGGTTTTCATGTGAATATATAGGGCTTCCGCATCAAAGTGATCGGCTCTGTTGTAAATCTCGCGTAAAATGGCATACCGCTCCGGGGTTTTGCGGAGGCCGTTTTTTTCGAGATGCATGGTAAATATGCTCATCACCTCGCGTATGATGTTGTCTTTGGATTTTTCTGCGGAAGAGACGGAAACATTCATATTGATGGATCTTTTATTGTATTCGGGTAACGGAACTGATGCCGTCCAGGTTTTGCAAAGTTTTAATGGCAAACTCCAGTTGATCGCGGTTAAACACCACTACACTGATGGAACCTTCAAAATAGCCTTCGTCGCCGTCCATGGAAATGGAACGCATATCGAGCTGAAGATGATTGGTGATCACATTGGTTATGCGCTGCACTACGCCAATGCCATCCACCCCAATAATCTTGAGGTCGGCCAGGAATGAAGTGTTTCGCGAATCCAGCCACTCAACTTTCATTACTCTATATCCGTAATGGGCCATCAGATGAGTGGCGTTGGGGCAGGTAGTGCGGTGAATCTTGATTCCGGCAGTGGCCGTCAGAAACCCGAAAACCTCATCGCCCTGTACGGGATTACAGCAATTGGCAATGGAGTATGTATAGGTGTCTGCCGGTTCACCGTTGATCAGCAGTCGCGGTTCACCGCGGGATACAGGCTGTTGAAAGTCACTCTTGATCACCCGCTCTTCTTTGAAGAAGAAGTCTTCCGCAGGCTTTTTGACGATCAGTTTTTGGTTTTCAACGGAGAACTCTTTTAAGACATCACTCAGGTTTAAGCCGTTTTCAGCAATGTCAAAATACAGATCGGCATGGTTTTTATAACCCAGATGTGTGGCAATCAGGTGAATACTGTCATCGGTATTGTTCACTTTCAAATGGCGAAGTTTGCGTTCCAGGGCCTCCCTGCCAATTTCACCTTTCTTTTTCCGCTCTTCCTTCATGGCTGAACGGATTTTGGATTTGGCTTTTCCCGTGGCCACCCATTTTATCCACGACTCATTGGGTTTTTGATTTTTGGCTGTTTTTACCAGAATCTGATCACCATTCTGCAGTTTGTAACTGAGCGGAACCAGCTTGTTATTCACTTTAACGGCCTGACAGTGATAGCCCAGATCAGTGTGAATGTGGAAGGCAAAATCAAGCGCAGTAGCTCCTTTGGGCAGCATTTTCATATCGCCATTTGGCGTAAACACAAATACCTCTTCGGCAAAAAGATTGGTTTTAAAGTCGTTGATGAATTCAACGGCATCATCGCTCGGATTGTCTAGAATTTCACGGACACTTTTCAGCCATATGTCAAACACGTCCGGAACGGTCTGCACACCTTTGTACTTCCAGTGTGCGGCAAACCCCTTCTCAGCAATTTCATCCATTCTTTCAGACCTGATCTGCACTTCCACAAACCGCCCTTTGGGGCCTACCACGGTGGTATGAAGCGATTCATAGCCATTGGCCTTGGGAAATGTGATCCAGTCTTTAAGCCTGTCTGGAATGGGCCGATGAGTTTCGGTTACGATGGAATATACTTCCCAGCAGGCTGATTTTTCCTTGTGTAGTGGCACGTCAAGCACTATTCTTACCGCAAACAGATCGTACACCTCTTCAAATGGTACACCTTTAGTTCTGATCTTATTCCAGATGGACGAAATGGACTTGGGCCGTCCGTAGATCTTGTAGGGGAATCCCATTTTGTCAATAGCAGCCTTTAGTGGTTTGATGAATTCGGAAACAAACCGGCCGCGTTCGCGCTTGGTTTCCTTGAGCTTTCGGGCTATGTACTGATAATTTCCCGGGTCGGTGATTTTCATCACCAGGTCCTGAAACTCGGTTTTAATATTGTAAAGGCCAAGCCGGTGTGCCAAAGGGGCATAGATATACGAAGTTTCCGAGGCGATCTTCAGCTGTTTGTGATGAGGCATTGACCCCAGTGTTCGCATATTGTGCAAACGATCGGCCATTTTTATCAGTACCACCCGCACATCCTTGGTAAGTGTACTCAAAACTTTCTTAAAGTTTTCAGCCTGCGGGCTCGTCACATCATACAACTTGTCGAACTTGGTGAGTCCGTCTACGATCATACCCACCTTGTCTCCAAACTGCTTTCTGATCTGCTCAAGGGATACTTCGCTGTCTTCCACTACATCGTGAAGCAGGGCTGCAATTATGGCAGTGGGGCCCAGGCCAATTTCGGCTGAACATATTCGGGCTACTTCAATCGGGTGAAGAATATAGGGTTCCCCACTTTTCCGCACCTGACCGTGATGCGCATCAACAGCCATTTCATAAGCCTTGCGGATATTGGCTTTATCCGTCTGATCCATGTTGGCCTTGATACTGCGCAACAGGCGTCGATACGACCGGGTAATCTCCTGTCGTTCTTCCAGCGTGTAGGTGTTGTTTATGGCAGTTAACATAAGGTGCGTTCAATCTTGTGTTTTTCCTGATTTGGCTTTGCAAATCAGTGGTATAACAAATTTTGGGCCTGATTGTAAAATAAGTTGAGCGGGTTTTTTATCTTTGCGCCACTTTTGGAAGACCATGCGGGTGTGGTGAAATTGGTAGACACGCTAGACTTAGGATCTAGTGCCGAGAGGTGTGGGGGTTCGAGTCCCTCCACCCGCACAAAATCTTCCCTGATTCGCCAAAGCTTACCCATGCCCTTACTATTTTGTCAGGCGTTTTTTCAGCGGAAATATATCAGTTTTTAAGTACAAACCAATAACAATATGGCCTCAGTTCAAATTGAGCAACTCAGCAATGCTATCGATATCCTGCAATTATCTGTTACTCCTGATGATTACTTGCCCGTATTAAACGACGAACTCAAAGGTATAAGGAAAAAGGTATCGGTAAAAGGATTCCGTGCAGGAAATGCCCCATTAAACTATATCAGAAAAGTATACGGTCGGGAAGTAAAGGCTCAGACCATCAGCAAAATGATTGAAGAGCAAATCCAGGAGTTCCTCGACACCAACAAAAACACCTATATGCTGGAACCGGTATTGCGCGAAGATTCCGTGATGCCTTTTGGTGACCCTGACCACGGAGAGTTTGTCGTTCGGTTTGACATGGCCCGAAAACCCGTGATAGAGTTGGAGACCCTTCCCGAAAAGCTCAATGTAACGTACTATAAACCCACAGTTACCAATGAAGAATTGAACGATGAGATCAGCAAGCTTCAGAATGCGTTGGGCAAGTCAAGCTATCCCGAAGGAGATATCCTCGAGAATGATATTGTTGAAATATTTGCCCGCGAATTGGATAAGGATGGCAATATAGTGAATGACGGTTTTGATGTCGGATTTAAAATTGTACCCGTTGATCTCGATCCCTCTCTTCGCGAGCGGATTCTGGGAATGAATGCCGGAGACAGCTTGCAGTTTCGCATTGCTGAATTATCAACCAAGGGCGAAGAACATATCCGTAAGTATATTCTTGATGTTCCTGATGTCGAACCGCTTCCGGAAACCGTGGAGGGCTTGATTGAGGAAATTACCCGCCGGGAACCTGCTGAACTCAACGAAGAATTTTACCAAAGTATACTGGGTGAGCAGGTTGAGGTGACTGATGAAGATCATTTCAGAGAACTGGTTCGTGAGCGATTGCAGTCGCGAAAAGGAGGAAGAGCCAACTCCTACATCGTTAAGTCATTCCGCGAGCAGATCATGCAAATGTATCCCATTGAGCTTTCGGAAGACTTTTTGCGCAATTACATCCGCAGTAAAGCAGAAAATGAACCGGACGAAAAAGAAATCAAGCACAGATTATACCATCTCCGCGAAGATATTCATTGGGATCTGATCATCGATCAGCTCATTAAGTTGTGGGATATTAAGGTAACCAAAGAGGATGTGGAGGAAGAAATGCGGTATATGATCCGCAGGTACATGAATTTCCAGGTCATCCCGCAAATCGAGGAGAACTTTGTAGAACGTGCCTGGCAGAATAAGGAAACTGTAAACTCCGCTACACAGGCCGCCCTGAGTTTTAAAATACTGGAAGCTATCAAGGCCAATATTCCAATGAAAGAGGAATTGCTTCCCGAAGCAGAATTCAATGCTAAGCTCGATGAATTGCTGCCTGCTGAGGAGAACCACGATCACGACCACAGCCATGATCATGACCACGACCACGACCATGATCATGTCCACGACCACGACCATGATCATGTCCACGACCACGACCACAATGATGGTACTGAGGCTGAAGGTGGCAATGCTTACAAAAAGTGATCAATAAAACAGCCCTGGCCGCCAATCTTAAAGCACTAATTAGTGCATGAGCCCGATAATCGGGCATAATACGCGGATTTTAAGCCTGTTTTTACCTTATCGGTCGAAATTCTCCTCTGCCTGATTGTCAGGTTTGACTTTTATTTGTTACTTGGTCGGGTATTTGATACCAGTTTTTTTATTTGATAAATCACCTGACATGGATTTTACGAAAGAGTTTAAGAGTTATGCGGTAAAACACCGCGGTATTGGCAGCATGTATGTCGATCAGTATCGCCAGGCACACGAATCGGTGAATTATGAAAACATGACCCGGTCTGTGATTGAAGAACGGCAGGCCCAGTTTAGGGAAGTGGATGTGTTTTCAAGGCTGATGATGGATCGCATCATATTTCTGGGTATGGAAATCAATGATATCGTTTCCAATGTGGTTACGGCCCAGTTGCTGTTTCTCGAGTCAGTAGACCCCAAAAGGGATATTCAGATATTTATCAACAGCCCGGGTGGAAGTATCATAGCCGGCCTGGCCATATACGATACCATGCAGTACGTTTCTCCGGATATAGCCACCATTAATACCGGCCTGGCTGCATCCATGGGTTCTGTTTTGCTCGCTGCCGGCACAACTGGAAAAAGATCGGGCCTCAAACACAGTCGTGTAATGATCCACCAACCCATGGGAGGCATGCGGGGCCAGTTCAGCGATATGGAAATCTCCTATAAACTGGTGCGCGACATGCAAAAGCAACTCTACAATATCTATGTTGTGCATACCGGACAACCATATGATAAAATTGCGCAGGATTGCGACCGGGATAACTGGATGTCAGCTGAAGAGGCTATGGAATATAAACTTATCGACGAGGTGCTGACCGGAAAGGGCAAGATTGCAGCCAAAACAGACTGATCTGTTTGAATGATACACGGTGTTGCAGGCCGGAAAGGAAACTTTGGCCCGAATTCCCGACACCCGACTCAGAATGGGGTAAGCAATGGCTGAAAGACCTGTTTACTGAATTATCAGTATCTTTGCAGGCTCGTAAATAATGACAATGAAGAAGGAACACGTACGATGCTCTTTTTGCGGTAAAAGCAAAAATGAAACCCGTTTGCTTGTTGCCGGGATTAACGGACATATCTGTGATAACTGCGTTGATCAGGCCCGGCAAATTGTTGATGAAGAACTTATCCACCAGCAATCGGCAGATGAGTTTACACTCAATGATGATCTAGTTCCCACCCAACTCAAGGCACACCTCGATGAATATGTTATTGGGCAAGACGATGCCAAGAAACACCTTGCCGTTGCTGTTTACAACCACTATAAGCGACTTCGTCAACCAGCCAGAAAGAAAGGAGAGGACGTTGAAATTGAAAAAAGCAACATTCTTTTTGTAGGGCCTACAGGTACCGGTAAAACTTTGCTGGCCCGTACTATGGCCAGGCTGCTCAATGTTCCTTTCTCCATAGTTGACGCCACCGTGTTTACGGAAGCCGGCTATGTAGGAGAGGACGTTGAAAGCATCCTTAGCAGGCTGTTGCAAACCTGTGACTTCAATGTTGCTCAGGCAGAGCGGGGAATTGTCTACATCGACGAGATAGACAAGATTGCCCGCAAGCAGGATAACCCGTCTATCACCCGCGATGTATCCGGTGAGGGTGTGCAGCAGGGTTTGCTGAAAATGCTCGAAGGCACTGAAGTCAATGTTCCCCCGTACGGAGGCCGCAAGCATCCGGAGCAAAAGATGATCAAGGTTCGCACCCACAATATTCTTTTCATTTGTGGCGGCGCTTTTGACGGCATCGAGAAAAATATTGCCCGGCGTATTAACACCCGGGTCATCGGGTACAAAAAAACCAAAGACGGGCAGCAGGTTGACCACGATAACCTGCTCAGGTATATTACCCATGCCGATGTTAAAGCCTATGGGCTGATCCCTGAGCTGGTAGGCAGGCTACCTGTTCTCACTGCCCTGGAATCACTGGATAAAAAAGCCCTGATAGCCATTCTGACACAGCCTAAAAATGCTATCATCAGGCAGTACACCAAGCTGTTCGACATGGAAAAAATACGACTCAGCTTTACCGATGAAGCCCTGGACTACATTGCCGAAAAAGCCCTGGATTATAAACTGGGTGCCAGGGGACTGCGCTCCATTTGTGAAGCCATCCTCAATGAAGCTATGTTCAGCCTGCCGGGGAAAAAAGATGTCGGGCATTTCGAAGTAACCAGAGAATATGCCATGGAGCGCCTCGAAAAATCACGGTTCAGTAAGCTGGCAGTGGCCTAAGTCGAAGCAGCCGCCTGCTTTTCAATGGCTTCATAGGCCAGACTCAGCACTTTTTCATAAATCTCATCGCGATTGAGCATCGTACTGTCAATGGTAACGGCATCATCGGCACACCGCAAGGGGCTTTCCTGCCGGGTACTGTCTGTATGATCGCGCCTGATCAGATTTTCATGCACCTCCTCAAAGCTGGTTTCAAACCCCTGCGATCTCATTTCCAGATACCGTCTTTGAGTTCGTTCCTGTTCGTCTGCAGTCAGGAATATCTTGAGCTCAGCTTCCGGGAAAACCACAGTACCAATGTCCCTGCCATCCATAATTACCCGTTTGTTCCTGCCCATGGCCTGTTGCTGGGCCACCACCACTTCGCGAACATGCCTGATACGGGCCACATCACTCACCATACCGGAAATATCCATTGACCTGATGGCCTCATCTACGTTCTGATCATTCAGGTAAATGACATTTCTCCCGTTTTCATTTTTGAACCGGATGTGGATGTTCTGCATGGCCTCCCGTACCATCTGGTCGTTGTTCAGGTCGGTGTTGTGTTCCCTGAAATAAAGTGCTACCGCACGATACATGGCACCGGTATCCACGTAGCGGTAGCCCAGCGTTTCGGCGAGCCGCCTGGCCAGTGTACTCTTCCCGCTTGATGCATGCCCGTCAATGGCAATCACTATGCCCGGCTTTGCTTTAATCGCCATCTTTCAAGGTGGTGTTTGCCTGCAAAGATGTAAAAAACCCCCGTCGAATTCACTGTTCAACGGGGGTTGTTTGTTGATGGATATCAGTTTGTGGGCTCGCTGCCCGCTCGCTGTTAAACTTTTACCCGGGTGGTTTCGGGTTTTTCGCCTGACTCCGCAGCATCCGCTGGTTTAGCCAGCTCAGTTTTCATCGACAAGTCGAAGAAAACCGGAGTTGCCACAAAAATTGACGAATATGTACCCACCAATATGCCTATCATCAGGGCAAAGGCAAATCCCTTGATGGCACCTGCTCCAAATATAAACAAAATGGTAACCACAAAAAGAGTGGTCAATGAAGTAATGATCGTCCGGCTAAGCGTCTTGTTGACTGCCATATTGACCAGCTCCTTCTGGGTGT
Source organism: Saprospiraceae bacterium (assembly GCA_050485785.1). Lineage (GTDB taxonomy): Bacteria > Bacteroidota > Bacteroidia > Chitinophagales > Saprospiraceae > JBJHCA01. Next base: position 12,962 of record JBJHCA010000017.1, read on the forward strand.
ATCCCTTGCGGTAAAGTCCTACCACCTCGCGTATCCGGTCAAACACAACCACAGTATCGTTAATAGAGTAACCGATAACGGTGAGCAGTGCCGCAATAAACGCCTGATCAATAGTGAGCGAGAAGGGCAAAATACCATGGAACAGCGTGAAAACGCTAAGCAGAATAAGCACGTCGTGGAACAGGGCAGCCACCGCACCCATACTGTATTGCCATTTTCTGAAACGTACAAATATGTAGAAGAAAATAAACAACAGGGCAAATATGGTTGACCATACCGCACTCTCGCGAATATCTTCGGCAATGGTAGGGCCTATTTTGTTGGTACTCACTATATTGTTACCGTCACCGTCAAAATTCGTAAAGTTCTCATAGGTGAGCCCGGGCACTATGGTGCTGATCCCGTTAAACAAAGCTTGCATTACCATTTCATCAGAACCATCCTGATCGATCAGATAACTCGTGGTAATCTCCAGCGAACGATTACTGCCCACGGTTTTTACTATGGGCTCTATGCCAAACTCCGGTGTCAGAGCAGTGCGTATGGCCTGAAGATCCTGTGGTTCATCAAACATGATTCGGTAGGCATAGCCTCCCTGAAAATCCACGCCGGTCTCAAATCCGCGGATAAAAAATGAACCGAGTCCCAAAAGAATAATTCCCCCGGACACGGCATAGGTCACTTTTCTCTTGATCAGCCAGTCTGTATTGATATTCGCAAGGACATTCTCCGACCATCCGGCTGAAAATTTCAGATCCCTGCCTTTCCCGGTCCAGTAATCAATGAGCAAACGGGTAAACAATACCGCAGTAAACAGCGATGAAAGCACACCAATGATCAATACCGCGGCAAATCCCTTAATGGGACCCAAACCGAAGTAGAACAGGATGATGGCAATCATGATTGTGGTCACATTGGCATCTATAATGGCCGAATAAGAATTGTAAAAACCATCTCTGATGGAAGCCGCAAGTGTTTTACCGTCCCGGATCTCTTCTCTGATCCGCTCGTAAATAATGACGTTGGCATCCACCGCCATACCTATGGTGAGCACTATACCTGCAATGCCGGGAAGCGTAAGTACAGTACCAAGCGACGCAAGGCTTCCGAATATAAAGAACAGGTTTGCAAACAGGGCTATAATGGAAATTACTCCACCTCCATAGTAATACAGCACCATAAAAATTAGTACCAAAATAAACCCAATAATCAATGAAGTGATACTGGTACGGATATTCTGCTCTCCCAGTGTTGGGCCTACAACTGATTCAGAAATGATCTGAGTTTTGGCAGGCAGCTTTCCAATCTGCAAAATATTGGCTAGGTCGCGCGCTTCCTGAGGTGAAAATCCGCCGGATATCTGAGACCGACCGTCAGTAATGGGTTCTCTTACAAATGGTGCGGATACTACTTCATTGTCGAGTACAATGGCTATTTCGCGGTTATTGTCAGCGGCAGCTTCACGGGTCATTCTGCCCCAGATGCTGGCTCCCTGATTATCCATGGAAAGTGAAACCACATATTCATTGGTTTGCGGATTGAGGTCAGCACGGGCATCTTTCACCCGGTCGCCTTCCAGCGGTGCATTTCTGCTTCCCCTTTCGGTTTTTATCGTATACAGCGGGTATAACCGCTCATTGTTATCGCTGATAAAGGGCTTTGAGCCCCATAAAAAGCGTATGTCCTGAGGAAACTGGTTGCGGAATTCAGGTTTCGCGATCAGTTCGTTCACGCGATTCATATCGCGCTCGTTGGCTACTCCAAGCACTGCTGATGAAAAAGCAAGTTGGCCGGTGGGGCCGGTGCCGTTGGGGCTGAATATCTCAAACAATGGACCTTCCATCATGCCCAGCTGATCGATGAGTACGTCCTCGTCAGCAGTGACTGCCGGCTCTATATTGAGCACTGAGTCGATGATCTCCCCATCTTCATCGTATACGTAATCCCAGGTTTCAATAAATGTGGTATCCATGGCTGCTGTATCGGCAGGTACAGTGCGTCCGTTGCTTACGGTTCTGCGCAATGCTTCATTGGCATTCTGAAGTGCCTGGGATATACCCGCATCGGTAATGCGGTATACACGCCAAAACTCAAGCTGTGCAGAGGCCTGCAAAAAGTTTCTCGCACGTTCGGCATTTTCCACACCGGGCAGCTCTACCAAAATCCGGTCAGTTATAGGATCAAGTGTTACATTGGGCTGGGTTACACCAAACTTGTCAATACGCTCGCGCAAGCGGGTATAAGTCAGCCTTACTGCCTGGTCAGCCTCATCGCGCAGTACCCTGAGCACGTCCCTGTTGCTCGATTCAAAGTTGATGAGGTCCTGCATACGCTGATTGCGTATAAAAATAGTGGCCAGCCTGCCCTGACCATTGGTAATCCTGTCGTATTGACTGCCAAATTCCGATATGAAATTGATGGTCTGAGTGCGCTGTATGTCGCGTGTTGCCGTTAAGGCTGCCCTGAAATCCGCATCATTGCTGTAATTCGAAAGCGATAACACCAACTCTTCCAGATCTATTTGCATCACCACACTCATACCGCCTTTAAGGTCAAGTCCCAATGCGAGCTGTTGCTGCTTGAGGTTCTCGTAGGTAAAGCTGGTCACAAACGGTATGGTAAAAATAGTTTCGTTGGAAACCGAATCGATGTATTGCGTATAGTACAACTTGGCCAGAGCCCGGTAATCAACGGCCGGGTCGGCCTGCTTGGCCTGCTGGGCCAACACCTCCGCATATTCCATGGCTTTCTTCTCCACATTGCGGGTTGGGATCATCAGAATAAACTGGTACACACATACCAGAGCCATTAAAACTAAAAAAAACCGCACTAAACTTTTACCTTGTTGCATCTTGTAACGCTTGGTTTAACTTACTGATTTGCAGGAAAATTGATCATAAACTGCCATACTTTTGGCCCTACTTTTCCAAAAGCGAGTGCAAATATATGTATTTTAGTTGTTTGCACCATACTTTAATCCCACAGGCATTCAATATCTTTCACTTTTCCTCACTGCTGCTGTAATTGGCATTCATGAAGAACATTCTCATCATTTCCGACTCTCATGGTTTTCTGCCACCGGCCTGGAAAAAATATGCCGGACAAGCCGATGAAATCTGGCACGCCGGCGATATTGGCAGTATCCAGGTTTATGGTGAGCTCTATGAAACCGGCAAGCTGCGCTGCGTTTACGGGAATATTGACGGCCCTGAACTGAGAAGATTAACCCCTGAAGTACTGAGTTTCCAATGTGAAGATATCCGGGTTTTGATCACCCACATCGGCGGATATCCCGGACGCTATGCACGAGGCATCCCTCAATTGTTGAAGCTCCACAGTCCCGGAATTTTCGTCTGTGGCCATTCCCACATTCTCAGGGTGATGCGCGATTCCGTCAACAATCTGCTGCATATCAATCCGGGGGCATGTGGCCGGGCGGGATTTCACAAAACTATGACAGCTGTCAGAATTACACTGGACACGGGAAAAATTGCATCGGCAGACGTCATAGAGTTTGGCCCAAGAACAGGAACGATATTGTCCTGACCTGATCAGCGATTTCTCACCTGACTCAATCCAAAGGCATTACCTCCGGTTTCTGCAGTCAGCCCTCTGAGATAAAACGTGTACACACCGCCACTTTGGAGTTGTACATTGTCTTGGGTGAAGATAACATTGGAACTGCCGGGCATCTTGAGTTCAATATTGAACGTGGTGGCTTCCACTTCCAGAAAACCTGTACCTCCCGTGTTGATATTGTTGCCAATATATTCCAGGCCGGAAAACCAGTTACTTCCTCCGGAAACCCCCACATCCAGCTGCGGTGCATCGGGACTGAAATGAAAAAATCTGACCATGGCTTTGCTTACCGGCGGCGTAGTGAAATTATCGGTTACCTGAAGTATATTCAGGCTGCTGCCTTCACCGTACAACCACAATGAATATTTCCCGTCTTCTTCCCATCCCGGGTCGCTGGCTGAATAGATAGCCTGATCGGTTCCGGTCAGTTTGATTTCAGCAATCCAGGGCTCTCCTTCTTCTTTTTCGATACGTTGATAGCCTGTTGACTCCAGGTATCCGATGTCCTGGCCCGAGAGACTGCCCCCCGGGTAAAAGTCTACAGCAGGCCCGTTAATGGCAGTATTCACCAGCATCACTTCGGTAACCTGAACGTCTTTTCTGCATCCGCTCATCAATGATAACAGTACTGCACCGGTTAAAAAGGTGGTTAAAAATTGGCTTGGTAGTTTCATCTTGTACTTTTTGTTTAGCACTTCAAACGATACCGGCTGCGGTTTATGTTTTACGTAATCCGATTTATAAGCATGGAAATTCGTGAATTCCTTTTAGCCCGGTCTGCTCTGTTGCCCGCGGTTAAATTGCCGCAGATTGTAGGTAAACACCATCATAAAATACCGGGAAATGAGATTGGTCTGGGCATCTTCTATATATGCGTCAGTAACCGTGCGGCTAAGGCTGTTGTTTTGAGCCAGCAAATCAAAAGCCGTCAGCCTGATCTCTGCTGCCTGATTGTCGAGGAACTTATATCCGATGGATGCATTCCAACGCATATAATGGGGATCAAAATCATCACTCAAGCCGTAATAGTACTGATGGGTATAATCTGTTTGCAATACCAGACCTTTCCACGGCAGCCAGTTGAATCGGATTGAGGAAGTCTGTGTGTAGTAATTGTTATCAAGCTGAGGTCTGAGGCTGTTTTGTACGATGTTATATCCGGTGTTGGTACTGACGGTAAAGTCGACCTTTTCACTGATATTGCTGCTCAGGAATACTCCTCCATTGAAACCCAGATTATGAGCAATATTGGCAGCACCGTTAATGAGCCCGGGATTTCGGCTGTAGTTCACTCCGCCGTTGAGATTCAAATTGCTTTTCATAAACAACAGCGGTGTGCCATAGGTGAAAAAACTACGCAGGCTTCCTGCGCCATCCAGATTGACAGGTCTGTTGAGCTGTGATCCGGCCAATAGCATTATTCCATCGGGAAGTACAGTATCCGTGCGAGCTATTAATGTGCTTTGACCAATTGATCCGCTGGTTAAACTTCCGCCGGCAAATACAAAAAATGTGCGGGCGGTCTGAGGCATGGTCTTTTGAAATCGTATAAATGTGCTGTGGGTATAGCTTTGCTCCAGATCGGGATTACCAGTAGAAAGTAGCAGAGGATTACTGTTGTCCACTACGCTTTGTAACTGCTGAACGGTGGGTATTTGTGTTCTGGTCCGGTAAAATAACCTCAAATTGGCACCGGACTCAAAACGATAGCCGAACATGGCATTAGGCAATAAGTTGCTGTAAGGCAATGCGGTACTCGCTTCAAATGGAAATGTCTGCAAATTCTCAATCTGCACGTGCTGGTAGTCAACACCAATACTGATATTAAACCCGCGTTGGTTATATCTGTAACTTAGTCCTCCTCGCTGAGTATGAGTTTTTTGTTCAAACACATTACTCAGCATGGTGTCAATTAACTCATACTCACCACCGGGTGCGTCGCGGTGGAAGGTCAGGCGGTCAGCACCAGAAAACTGTATTGATGGAGCATACTGGAACTGAACCATGCCATGTCTTCCGGCAGGTTCGGTATAGGTCAAACTGGCACCATATTGCTGTGTCGTGGATTGTTGATCGCTGAATTGGTCAGTTTCCAGTATGGAATCCATATCAGACATAAAATACTCCTGAACAGAATACAGATTGCTTTCACCGGTTCTCAAGTTGTACGTCTGGTTCAGATTGATGGAAAATGTGCGGCGTGGAGCGGCAAAACGATGTCTGTAAAGAAGGTTGTTCGAAAGGATGATAGCGTCATTCTTCCTGCTTTGGTCAGAAAATAACCGATTCAGCAAATGCATATCGTTATTGAACATTTCAGCATCCGTTATACTCGCAGAACTCCGTTGCTGAACGTTTAAGCGTGGTGTCCAGATAATTGAATTGAACGAATCTATGTCAAACTCAATGCGTCCGCTGAACCGGTGGTTGTGATTGGTGCTGTTGGATCTGTCGTCTTCGTTGTAATAGCTGAATGTTTCATCCGGCAGAAAGTAAGTTCTTTCCAACAGACTAAAGGTGTTGTTTTCTGTTTGATTGTAAAAATAGCTGCCCTGAGCCTTGATCCTTTTCCCCCATTCGTCGGAATAATTCAGACCTGCCGAATGCGTGGTATTGATACCCGATTGATCACCGGTGAGAAAGTTACCTGCGGCTCCGCCACCGCCCCAGCCACCTTGGCCAACTACAACTCCCGGTCCGCCACCAGGCCCTCGGCGACCGCCACGGCCACCCCTGCTTCCTTCAGAAGCTACACCTACCAGATCTTCAGCAGAAAAATTTTGTTGATTGATGTTGTTGGATAGCCCCAGGATTGATACCCGGCGAGCTCCGTTAAAAAAATTGATGTTCCCCCCGGCTGAATAACGGTCATCTGTTCCGTATCCGGCATAAATTCTGCCAAACCTTCCCGTATTCATACCCGGTCGTGTTACTATATTGATCGTTTTGGAGGTATTTCCGTCGTCAAATCCCGTAAATCTCGACTGGTCGCTCATCTGATCAAACACCTGCACCTGCTGGATGATCTCGGCTGGCAGATTGCGAAGTGCCAGTGTGGCATCCTCACCAAAAAACTCACGGCCATCCACGGTTACTCTACGCACTTCTTCACCCTGAGCCTGTACCTGCCCGCCTTCTGTAGTGATTCCGGGCATTCTTCTTACAAGGTCTTCGGCACTGGCATCCCTGTGGGTTTGGTAAGCATCAGCATGATAAACCGTAGTGTCACCACGTTGAGTGGCTCTGGCTCTTATGGCTTCAACCGTTACCTCATCCAGTTGGGCCTCATCAGGGGATATTATCAAAGTTCCCAGCCTGTTGGGCCCGGGATTTATCACCAGGGTATCTGCGTATGGATGATGAGCCAGATAGTTGATCTGAATCCGGTAAGTTCCCGGTTCGGGATCGGTGATCATAAACCTACCTTCAGTATCGGTAACCGCCCTGTGGATCTGAACCGAATCAGGAATGGCTATGAGCTGTACCGTAGCACCAATCATAACTTCGCGGTTGGCTTCTGAAACCACTTCGCCAAATACCGTTATCCGCTGCGCAAGCAGCGAACAAAAAGATATCCCCAAAAAAAGGGAAACAAGAAAAACTTGTCTCAATACAGATTGCATATATGCTGATTTTAAGTTGAATGTGCTTAGGAACGTCCTGCCAAATAGTTTTTAAATTTCTCTTTGTGCTGCTGGGCTACCGGAATGCGATACTTTCCCATAACAATTTTACCCTGGTCAACAGACTCAATGGCGTTTAACTGCACTATGTATGACCTGTGTACTCGCATAAACATGGTTTGCGGCAGCTTTTCTTCCAGCGATTTCATGGTCATCAGCGACATGATGGTTTTGGCCGTCGATTTCAGATGAAACCGAACATAATCTTTTAATCCTTCGATAAACAAAATATCGCTGTAAAGGATCCTGACCAGGTTGTAATCAGCCCGCACAAACAGCGAACCTTCTTCCTCATCTCCGGTCTTTTCAGCATGTGCCACCAGCTCAAACCACTGCCGTCCTCTCGCTGCTGCAGCTAGAAACTCTTCGTAGTCAAATGGCTTGAGAAGATAGTCGAGTGCATTCACTTTATACCCCTCCAGAGCAAACTGCTCAAATGCAGTGGTGAATACCACCCTGCAGTGCTCAGGCAGCCTGCGCGTCACTTCTATTCCACTCAGTCCGGGCATCTGGATGTCGAGAAACAACAATACCGGCTTGTCTGCAGGCAGATTCTCCAATACATCATGACCATGGTCAAACACACCTGCCAGCTCAAGATAGGGCGTCTTTTCCACATACCGCTTAAGCAGGCTGAGAGCCGGTGGCTCGTCATCGGCTATTATACACAGCAAACGTTTCATAATTGGAGGCTTAAACTGGTTACAAACTGCTCATGTTCAATTCCATATGTAAAGGAATGTTTGCCTTCACAGGTCATTTCGAGCCTTTTTTGCAGATTGTTTAACCCAATTCCTGAAACTGACCTGTCCTCCGCATTGTGAGGGGGTATTGGATTGGAGGTGGTAAACACCAGCTGATTGCCCTCCCTGATCATGTGAATGGCTATTAATGCACCGGAAGTGCCCTGCATACCATGCTTAAAGGCATTTTCAACCAGGGGAATAAAGAGCAGGGGAGGTATCCGCAAGCCTTCGGTATCGTTGGGAAACGATGAGCGAATCTCCACTCTGGAACCACTGCGCGATGACATCAGGTCAATGTAGCGCTGCAGAAACTCAATCTCTCTGCTCAGGGGAATGGTCTCCTGCTGGCTGTCGTGTAACATATACCGCATCAGCTTGCCCAGTGCATGGATGGCTTTTTTGGCTTTTTCCGGCTCCTCGTCTGTTAAAGCATAAATGGTGTTGAGAGCATTAAAAAAGAAATGGGGCTGAAGCTGATATTTCAGTTGTGACAGTTTGGACAGCAGTTGCTCATTTTCCAGTACCTTTTTCTCCTTCTCTTCACGTAACCATCGCCGCGTGGTTTGTTCTGCTACGCTAAGCCCAATAGCCAGAAGCCAAAGTATTATATTGCGGGATACGATAATTCTTCGGCCACCCCCGCCTCTGGACGATCGCTGATTAAAATGCTCGGTTAAATACTCCCGCAAAGCATCCTGGGCATAGTAACTCAATACGACCAGACCGGCATTGACCAGGAAGAATAAAAGGAATTGCTTGTTGAACAAAAACCTTCTTATCAAATAGAAGTAGTTGATGTAAAAAAGCAATATGGCAAACAACAAGGAGGGCCAGGTCCTCCATAAAATTCTGGAAGGGGCCATCAATTCGCTCCCGCCAAGCAAGTAAGGATAAAACAAAAGAAGGCTCCACATCATCAGATGCAGAGCCGCAGTGTATAAATTATCCTTTCTGAGGACTGTTGGCATGGGTGTGGCTTAAATGATTAAAGTGATGCTAAGCCGATTATTGTCGTTGTTCGCGATGTTTTTGTGGTCGTTCTTTTCCGTGTTCACCCTGTCGGTGCCTTTGTCCTTCAGTGCGGTGCTTTCTGCGCTTTTCCATTTGAGTCTGTCTTTGTTCTTTTCTGAATTCTCTGAAGGCAGCATACAGGTCATCGCCCAGAATATGCTGCAAATTCGCAGTTTTTTCCATTCTCAATGCCTTGTGTTGGTCCTTACCTGCCTCACGACCCAGCGCTTTGCGCTTTTCATGATACATGTTCATCACTTTCTTCATGTCCGCTTTTTGCATATCAGTCAGCGGATGTTTTTCACTGAACGCATCAACGGTTTGCTGAATGCGCACGTCGGAATTGGCATGTGCACCACGCTGTGCAATGGCTGCAGTTACCATCACCATCATCACGGCGATCCCTAAAATCAACTTTTTCATAAATAAAAATTTTGTGTGTGCAGGTATAACGCCCCCACAGAGAAATATTTCCGGTAATGGCGTAAACATCGATGTTTAGGGGAAATGTGTCTATGGATCACTCTTTGTGGGGGCCTTCCGGCCCTGTATACTTTTGCTTTCCATACTCCGGTTCAGGTAACACCGCCCTCCAAACACCCATTAATTTTTACATTTGCACAGACTTTCAGGTCAAAAAGCCATTGTGTGAAGTTTGCCATTTTCAGCCACAGATTTTATGCTCATGACCAGCCGGTAATCAACACCCTGATCGAAGAGCTTGTTCGCAATGACGTTGACATTGCGGTGTACCATCCATACTACCGGTCATCGGAATCAAAAATCAAGTGGCCAGCCAACATTGAATTTTTCGGCACTGCCGGGGAGCTGGAAAAAGCTCAGCCCGATTATTTCCTTTCTCTGGGCGGTGATGGTACCATACTGCATGCGGCCACCCTGGTCAGGGCATCGGGCATCCCCGTGGCCGGCATCAATCTGGGTCGTCTCGGCTTTCTTTCCGGAATCGAAAAACAAAACATTAGCGGGGCAGTCCAGTCGCTCATCAACCGAAGTTATGTCATCGAGCATCGGTCCCTGCTCCACCTTGATGCCAGCCCTGCTCTTTTCGGTGAATCCAACTTTGCTTTGAACGACTTCACCATCCTCAAGCGGGATACTTCAAGTATGATCACCATCAATACCTGGATTAACGGCGAGTTTCTTAATACCTACTGGGCTGACGGCCTCATTGTGGCCACGCCAACCGGCTCTACAGGATACTCCCTCAGTTGCGGCGGACCCGTAGTTTTTCCCAATTCCGGCAATCTGGTCATCACACCGGTGGCACCCCACAACCTCAACGTGCGCCCCATTGTGGTGAGTGATAGTTCTATCATAACTTTCGAAGTGGAAGGGCGGTCAGCTCATTTTTTGTGTACCCTCGACTCGCGGTTTGAACAAATTAAAGCCGGCCATCAACTGGCAGTACGCAAAGCTGATTTTACCATTAAAATAGTGAGACCACACGAACGCAATTTTTTATCAACCCTGCGCGAAAAACTCATGTGGGGCATCGATAAACGCAATCGGTAAACAACCCATCCCGCCTTTTCGGGCAACTCCTGCACGGATTCGGCGACATATCCAATACTTTAATCACTTGCTTCGTTATATGGCCTGATTTTCATAAGGATTTTGGTTCTATCGTTGTACCTTTGCATCCTTTTTTGGAAGATTATGGATCGTAACTTGTTGAATTACACCTGTTTTTCATGGCTTTTAGTGCTGGTCTGTCTTGTTGCTTCGCCCAAGGCTGAAGC
>JBJHCA010000017.1:23750-47165 GCA_050485785.1 Saprospiraceae bacterium
ATGCTGAAGTGGGCGGGTGGATAGGTGTGAGCCATTATTTTGGTGATCTGAATCCCGAGTTTGATTTTCCGCGGCCCGGGCCGGCAGGTGGACTTGGATTGAGGTATAATTTTACCAACCGTACCTCATTTAAGGCCGGGGGTAATTTTTTAGTACTCGAAGCCCATGATTCTGACTCCGATGATGTATTTCAACAGACCCGTAATCTGAGTTTTAAGTCTAACGTATTTGAATTGTTCGGGCAGTTTGAATTCAACTTTTTGCCTTTTATACCGGGAATGAGGGATAACTATTTTAGTCCCTACCTTTTTGGCGGCCTCAATTTATTTCATTTTAATCCCAGAGCTGAACTCGACGGAGAATGGTATGGTCTCCGATCAATGGGTACCGAAGGGCAGCGAAGGGGGGAGGAGTACAGTCTTACTCAATTGGGATTGGTTTATGGCCTCGGTGCCCGGTGGGCCATAAACCGCAACTGGAGTATTAATGCCGAACTCACCAGCCGCAAGTTGTTTACCGACTATCTGGATGATGTAAGTACCGTTTATCCCAATCCGGACGACCTGTTGAGAGAACGTGGTGAGATTGCACTTCGCCTTTCAGACAGATCAGTTGGCCCTGATGGCATGCCGGTTTTCATCAACCAACCCGGCCGCCAAAGGGGCGATCCGTCCGGGAATGATTTTTATGTAATTGTCAAAGTAGGGCTTATGTATCACCTAGGTGATGTTATTTGCCCTTCCATTCCTGTTCAGTTGTTCAGCCGTTAATGTATGTTTCTGCACACCTTATAATGAGTTTTATATCTTTGCCCTCGCTCTGAAGTCATGAAGAAAATCGACCCCCTGCTGTTACAGATGATTGATACCGATAGCCTGCCCAGGCATATCGCCATCATCATGGATGGTAACGGACGGTGGGCCAGGCAAAACAATAAACCCAGGGTATTCGGTCACCGCAATGGAGTTAAAGCTGTGCGGGCAGCTTCCGAAGCTGCAGCCGAAATCGGTGTTGATTATCTCACTTTATATGCATTCAGCAGGGAAAACTGGCATCGACCTCCTACAGAAGTCAATGCACTGATGACTTTGCTTGTGCATACGCTCAGAAATGAAGTAAAAACCCTGAACAAAAATAATATACGGCTCAATGCCATTGGAGAAATTGATAAGCTGCCTTCAAAATGTTACAGAGAGCTGTGTGAAGCAATGGATGCCACTGCGGGAAACCTGCGCATGGTACTTACACTGGCACTGAACTACGGCAGCCGGTGGGAAATAACCAACGCAGCAAGAAAAATAGCCACATTGGCAGCAAATAGCGAATTGAAACCAGCTGAAGTGACCGAGGACCTTGTTGCCAATTTGCTTGAAACCCGCGATATGCCGGACCCTGAGCTCGTGATCAGAACAAGTGGTGAATTGCGGATCAGTAATTTCCTGCTTTGGCAGATTGCTTATGCAGAACTGACGTTTATACCTAAGTTCTGGCCCGACTTCAGCAAGGATGATCTCTGTAATGCCATTATTGATTATCAGAACAGGGAAAGAAGATTTGGAAAAACCGGGGATCAGATACTGGATGAAAACCGTGTTTGACCTTCAACGAAAAGCTTACTGGAAGCCAATTATGATTGTACAAAGCCAACTGTTGATTATACGTAATATTTCGATGATTTTAGCTCTGGCCATCGGATCCTGGTTTTTTTCCGGGAGTCTTTATGCACAGACCGATACCCTTCCGTTTCCCATTGTAGACTATAGTCAGATGCAGGAGTATGAAATAGGAGGCATTCGCGTGGAAGGGGCCACATATAGTGATCCCAATGCAATTATCTCCATTTCAGGCCTTGCTGTGGGCAATACAATTCGCATTCCCGGCTCCGAAGTACCCAATGCTATAACGGCATTATGGAACCTGCGCATTTTTACCGACGTTCAGGTGATCCAGGAGCGCAAGGTGGATGATGTGATTTTTCTTATCATCCGGGTTCAGGAAAGGCCCAGGCTTGCCGCTTACAGCTTTTCCGGTGTCAGAAGAGGTACCCACGATGAAATGAACAAACTGATCCCCAGGTATATGTCGAGGGGTACCATTGTTACCGAGAATGTAAAGACCAATGTGCAGCGTGTCCTTACTGATCATTGGGTAGGCAAAGGCTTTCTGGATGCAGAGGTTTGGATTGAAGAGCAACAGGACACCATACTCTCCAATGCCGTCAACGTGGTAATTCACATTGACCGGGGCGATCGGGTTAGAATCCAGAATATTGTTTTTACAGGAAATGAAAATGTCAGAAGCAGGAGACTCATCAACTTGATGAAAGATACCCGCCGAAAGCGACGATTGTTCGCAGCTTCACGGTTTGTGGAAACCAATTATGAAGCGGATAAGAACAAGGTGATTGCCTATTACAATACACTGGGATATAAAGATGCCCGGATAGTGAATGATACCATTTATCGCCTGCCTGACAATGGGAACCTCATGATCGAAATTGAAGTGGAGGAAGGCAATCAGTACTATTTCAGAAATATAACCTGGGCGGGTAACAGTGTTTATTCGGATGAAGTTTTGAAGGAAAGACTGGGAATTCAAAAAGGTGATGTATTTAATGGCGAGCTGCTCGAGCAAAGACTGCGGTTCAGTCCTGATGGACGGGATATTTCATCCCTGTATATGGATAATGGTTACCTGTTTTTTCAGGTTAACCCGGTGGAAACCGTCATTGGTGCTGACAGTGTCGATCTGGAGATCAGGATATTCGAAGGAGCTCAGGCTACTATCGATCGGGTAGTGATCAGGGGCAATGACAGAACTCACGAACATGTGATACGGAGAGAGCTCAGAACAAAGCCCGGAGAGAAATTCAGCCGGGCCAATATTATACGCTCTCAGCGCGAGATCATGAACCTCGGATATTTTGACCCGGAATCTCTGGGAATCAATACCCCGGTAAATCCTGCAAGGGGAACAGTGGATATAGAGTACACGGTTACCGAGAAACCCAGTGATCAGCTGGAGTTGTCTGCAGGTTGGGGTGGTTTTGGCAGAGGGGTGATTGGTACACTGGGTGTATCATTCAACAACTTCTCTGTTCGCAATATCCTCAACCGTGAGGCATGGAATCCGCTTCCACAGGGAGATGGCCAGCGTCTTTCGTTAAGAGCGCAAACCACAGGAAGGTTTTTCCAGGCCTACAATGTCAGCTTTACCGAACCATGGCTGGGGGGCAGAAAGCCCACTTCATTCAATACAGTGGCGTTTCTTCAGCGTTCCACCAACGGGCTTGACAGGCAGTCATCTCAATTTGCCGATCTTTCCATTGCCGGTGTTTCGGTCGGCATCGGTACCCGTCTTCGAAGGCCTGATGACTTCTTTATCGCCTCACTTAACCTGAGTTATCAGAATATCAGACTCAATGACTGGGGATCATTTTTTATTGACAACGGACAACAGCTGAGAAGGGGAAGTTACAACAGTATTGCCCTTGAGCCTACCATAACCCGAAATTCCATCAACGAACCCATTTTCCCCAGAAGCGGTTCGCGTATTTCTGTGGGCCTCAAGATCACCCCTCCATATTCTGTGATCAACAATCTGTTTGGCGAGAAAAGTTACTCCGACTTGCCACCCGAGGAAAAATACCGTTGGCTTGAATATCACAAATGGAGTTTTAAGGCCGACTGGTATACGCCGTTGTTTGATAAGTTCGTATTGAAAGCTTCGGCTAGGTTTGGGCTCATGGGGTATTTCACCAGAGACATCGGATTATCACCCTTTGAGCGATATGAACTGGGTGGTGACGGTATTTCCAATTTTACCGGACTGGAAGGCAAAGAGATTATTTCGCTGCGAGGTTATGCCGTGGGTGATCTGCCTGCCAATCAAAATGGCGGTGCGGCTGTATATGATAAGTTTTCCCTTGAGCTCAGATACCCGATAAGCCTCAACCCCAATGCTACCGTGTATATTCTCGGATTTCTGGATGGCGGAAATGCATGGAACAGCATGCGAGAGTTTAATCCGTTTGATCTCAGGAGAAGTGCCGGTATGGGTCTGAGGGTGTTTTTGCCCATGTTCGGCATTCTCGGTTTTGATTATGGCTTTGGATTTGACAAAGTATTACCTGAGGGTTCATCATGGACTGAATATGCACGATTCAGCGTTATTTTAGGCTTTGAGCCTGAATAACATTTTGGGTTGTTTTGGTTAATCCTGCGTTAAACAGGTTTGGCCGGCAGCTAAAATTCACGGTTTTTGATTTATCATAGTACATTGTTAAAAGAAAAATATTGAACGATGAAAATTTCACTGATTTTTACGCTGGCTTTGCTGCTTACCGGTACTTCACTTTTTTCCCAGCGCTTTGCCTATGTTGATGTCGATCGGATCCTCAACCGGATCCCTGATTATCAGAATGCCCAACGCGAACTGGATCGCACTGCCGATGAATGGCGTCAGCTTATTGCACAGCAGTACGACGAAATTAAGGGTATGTATAACCGCTACCAGGCTGAGCAAGTGTTACTGAGCGAATCGGCACGTGCTCAAAGGGAAGAGGAGATCATGGCAAAAGAACAGCAGGTTCGCGAGCTTCAGCGTCAGAAGTTTGGCCCGGAAGGCGAACTGTTTACCCGCCGGCAGGAACTCGTGAGGCCAATACAGGAAAGAGTTTACAAAGCCATTGAAGATTACGCCACGCAGCGGAGTTATGATTTTATTCTCGATAGATCTACGCTCGGAGGTATTCTGTATTCTAACCCCAGATATGATGTTACCGAAGACATCATGAGAAGACTGGGTATTGATTAATTCATTATTTTTGCGCCGTTTTTAACGGCCACTATTAAAAAACAGCAATGAAAAGTACCTTAACAGCCCTGTTGCTTTGCACGGGCATTCTAATGTCAGCCACCGGCGGAGTTTTAGCTCAGCAAAAAATCGGCTACCTCAATACTGCCCTCATAATGTCTGAGATGCCCGAAGTAAGACAGGCAGACCAGAACCTTGACGCATTGCGCAAACAGCTTCTGAGGCAGGGAGAACAAATGGTTGAAGCACTGGAAAGGAAATTTGTTGATGCACAGGAGCGCTACAGCAGAGGAGAAATGACACCTGTAGAGCAAAGCAGGGTAGAGCAGAACCTTCAGGAAGAAGAGGCCAAAATCAGTCAGTTTGAGCAGCAAATGCAGGAAAACCTGATGAAAAAGCGCAATGAGCTGCTTACTCCGATTATCGATAAGATCAACAAGGCTGTGGAAGACGTTGCCAAAGAAGGCGGGTTTTCTTTCATCCTCGATGCCAGCTCGGGAAGCATCCTGTATGCAGATGACAAGCAGGACATTACGCCATTAGTGAAGCGCAAGCTGGGAATGCCCTGATAGTTATTATTGTTTAAAACCATGCGCAAAGCCGGTGAAAATAGCCCAATAGGGGTTTTTGATTCTGGTGTTGGCGGCCTGACGGTGGCCAGGGCAATCATCGAAGAACTGCCCGGTGAGCAAATTCTCTACTTCGGGGATACGGCTCATTTGCCTTATGGTGATAAATCGGCCGATGCTATTTGTTACTACAGTTTGCGGATTGCTAGATTTTTGCTGGAAAAGGGCTGTAAAATGATCGTGGTAGCCTGTAATTCAGCTTCCACGGCAGCATATCATGTATTGCTTGAGTTTTTTGGCAGCGATTCGCTCTTTGTCAATGTGGTTGACCCCTTGGTTCATGAAGTAGCTGGCGGTGGCCATCAGAATATTGGCATCATTGCTACAAAAGCCACGGTACATTCAGGAATCTACCAAATGAAGCTCGAAACACTCATCCCCGATGCAACAGTAAAGGCCATGGCTACACCGCTGCTGGTTCCCATGATTGAGGAAGGCTATGTAGACAATGACCTGAGCCGCGCCATTATAGGAAACTACCTGAATGCCCCGGTTATGGGCAATATTGACGCCTTGTTGCTGGCCTGTACTCATTATCCGGTGATCAGGTCATACATTGAAAAATATTACGGTGGCAAAGTGGGTGTGTACGATTCCACCAAGGTTGTGGCCAAAGCAGTAAGAGAGCAGCTCACAAGGCATAATCTGCTCAATAGTGCGAATAGCGGAACCGCAGATATACAGCACACCTTTTACGTATCAGAGTATACGCCTTCCTTTGAAGAAACGGCTAATACCTTTTATTCCAAACCTTTTGAACTGATTCATTATCCTATATGGAGTTAAATTGCACGGATATGAAAAAAATGACGATAACTTTCTGTTCTGCTTCGCTTGCACTGGCATTGGTCCTGACCACCACAATACAGGCCAATGCGCAGCATATGGTGTATTTCAATGCTACGGCTCTTCTGCTGGAGATGCCTGAGATAAGGCAGATTGACAATGATGTGGATGCATACAGACGTCAATTGACACGCAGACTTGAAGATATGGTTCGAAGCTTTGAGGAAAAAGCTCGCGATATCCAGAGCAGAGAACAGCAGGGATTGCTATCGCCCCGCCAGCTTGAACAACTGACCAATGAATTGGGCGAAGACCGCACAGCCATTATGCAGTATGAAATGGAAGTATCCCAGAAAGTTCAGCAACGCCGTGAGGAACGACTGAAACCTCTGCTTAACAGAATAGACGAAACCATTCAGGCTCTGGCTAAAGAAAAGGGATACACCTATATTCTTGACTCCAGTACGGGTATCGTGCTTTGGGCTGAGGATAAGTATGATATAACTGCTGAAATCAGGCGCAGACTGGGTCTTTAGCACAGAATTGGAGGTTGCAGTTTTCCCGGTGTCAGCTTTTTGGAAGTTTTCTTGATGGATATCTTTTTTCCGCGAAAAGGACGGGTTACCGGGTGCAGACTTAATCCCCCACGAGATAGCTTTTTATGTTTGCCCGGGAGTCCCTTGCCGGACACCTTAAATAGGCCTGATCCGGAAATGATGACCATTTTATCAGCCGCACGGAGTGCGGCCAACAAAGAGATATCCTAAATAATATCATATTGCCCGGTTTAACCAATGGATCGTAAAGCCAGTAGGACTGATATACTCTCAAAAGATTAGTTGATCCGATAGTTCTCACCCATGGCATTCAGTTTTTCGAGCAGCAATTCGTTAACCAGTACGCTGTGTTTACGCGAGAGCAACTGCACTCCCAGATGTTTATTTTCCGGATGTTCGATTTCGAGGTATAGCTTTTGATTGCCGGTATGGTCCTTTAGAATGTCAGCCAGGTTATTGGTCCAGTTTTGATTTATGGAAGTGATTTTTTTACTGATTATTAATGCTTTGGCATTCTTTTCCAATACTTCTGACAACAGGGAGATTTTGATCCTGTTGAGATAAAACTCTTGGCCATTATTGCGCTGTCTGAGTTCCGCACTTACAAATACTGACTGGCCGGGCTCAAGTCGGTTTTTGTTGTCGCTGTAATCGGTATTGAACAGTCGGAGTTCGATGCTGCTTTTATAGTCCTGCAGTGTTACAAATCCATATCCGGTGCCGCTTTGCGTGGTGCGGTGCTGTACTGCGGTAATAAATCCGGCAAACTTTAAAGTATTTCTCCAGGCGGCAGCTTTTTGTGGCTGACTCAGCAAAATATTGACCTTGTTAAGGTCAATATTGGTAAAGCTCCTGATCTCGAGTAAAAACTTATCCAGCGGATGACCGCTCACAAAAATACCGGTTACTTCCTTTTCCTTTTCAAGCAATTCAAGATGATTCCAGGGTTCACAATCGGGGATATCGGGAGGGGAAATAGAAGATTCCTGCAGGTCAGTACCCCCAAAAAGTGAAAGCTGGGGATTATTTTTCTGTTCCTGGACTGATTGCCCGAAACGTGTAGCTGCAGACAGCAGTGTGTCAAACTTGCCGACCGGTGCAAAATACTGTGCTCTGTGGGCATTGCTGAAGCAATCAAATGCTCCGCCAAGGGCCATGCTTTCAAGGCACTTTTTGTTGACATGACTGAGGCTGATCTTAGAAGTCATATCAAAGATATCAGTGAATGGTCCATGCTCGTTGCGAGCCCTGATCAACTCCTTCACTGCAGATTCACCTACGCTTTTCAATGCAGATAATCCAAAGCGTATCCTTCCCTGGTGATCAACGGTAAAATCCATATCCGAGGCATTGACATCGGGCCCTAATACTGTAATGCCTATTCGCTTACATTCCCTAAGGAAAAAGTTGAGCTTGGTTATGTCTTTTTTATTGTGAGTGAGCACTGCAGCCATAAACTCAGCAGTGTAGTGGGCTTTGAGGTAAGCTGTCTGGAAGGCCACTACTGAGTAGGCCGCAGCATGAGACCGGTTGAAGCCATAAGAAGCAAATTTGGCCATAACATCAAAGATCTCGATGGCTTTTTTTTCATCCACACCCTTGGCAGCTGCACCGGTAATAAACACCTCCTTCTGCTTGTCCATTTCGGAAGCCTTCTTTTTGCCCATAGCTCTGCGCAGAACATCTGCCTGACCAAGGCTGTAACCGGCCATGATCTGCGCAGTCTGCATAATCTGTTCCTGATAGACCATAATGCCGTATGTGGGTTGCAATATTTCTTCCAGCCAGGGATGTGGATAATCTATGGGTTCCTTACCGTGCTTTCTTCGAATGAACAGATCTATATAAGACATGGGCCCCGGTCTGTAAAGGGCGTTCATGGCAATGAGATCCTCGATGCTGGTAGGCTTCAGTTCCTTGAGGTACTTTTGCATGCCCTCAGATTCAAACTGAAAAATGCCTACCATGTCTCCCCGCTGGAAAAGCTCAAAAGTTTTGGGATCATCGAGCGGGATATCGTCCGGATTAATACCTGCCTCTGCACCATGCCTTTTTTTAATGATCTCAATGGCATCTTTGATTATGGATAGGGTCTTCAACCCGAGAAAATCCATTTTGAGCATGCCAGCATTTTCCACTACACTGCCGTCAAACTGAGTGACCAGCAAGTCTGTATCGCGTGAGGTACATACCGGTATGTATTTGGTGAGTTCATCCGGAGCAATGATGATTCCGGCGGCATGAATTCCGGTATTGCGAACCGAACCTTCAAGTTTCATGGCCAGATCGAGGGTTTTACCGGCCTGTTCCTCTTTATTGCCAAGGGTTTCTCTGAGCTTCAGAATGTTTTGTATTTCATCCGGGCTCCATTCTTCTTTAAGCGTTGATTGATCCGCGGTTAAAATCTTTTTCAACGATACTCCAGGTCTGGCCGGTACCAGCTTGGCTAACAGGTCTGCATCCCTTAGCGGAAGGTCTAATACCCGGGCAACATCTCTGATCGATGACTTGGCAGCCATGGTGCCAAAAGTTACGATTTGAGCAACTTGCTGTTTCCCGTATTTGTCCACTACCCAATCAATCACTTTTTGCCGGCCCTCATCATCAAAGTCGATATCAATATCAGGCATGGATATCCGTTCGGGATTCAAGAACCGCTCAAAAAGCAGATTGTACTTCAGTGGATCGATATTGGTGATGCCCAGGGCATAGGCAACCAGTGATCCCGCTGCTGAGCCCCTACCTGGTCCCACAGCTACGCCCATTTCACGGGCTGCATGCATAAAGTCCTGAACAATCAGAAAGTATCCTTCAAACCCCATATCGGCTATAATGCCGACTTCGTAATCGAGCCGTTCCCGGGCAGCTTCCGAAACGCTGCCATACTTTCTTTTGATTCCTTCAATACTAAGGTGCCTTAAAAATTCTTTTTGATTGTTAAATTGATCAGGAATATTGAAACTTGGTAAAAGTATATCCCGGGAAAGCTTTAGTGATTCTATTTTGTCATACACGGCCATGGTATTCTCAATAGCTCTGGGAACATCCCTGAAGAGGGATTTCATTTCGTCCTGTGTTTTAAAATAAAACTCACTGTTAGGAAATGCGAACCTTTTGCCTTTCCCATGTCCCGGAGGGTCGCTGAGTTTAGAGCCGGTATTTACACACAGCAGTATTTCATGAGGTTGCCAGTCATCTTCATTAATATAATGAGAATCATTGGTGGCAATTACAGGGATGTTATACTTATCTGCAAATCCCAGAAGGATTTGGTTCACTTCTTCCTGACTAATGCCGGTACCGTCAATATCCTCAATATGGTGGCGTTGAAGTTCGATGTAATAATCGTCTCCAAAGGTTTCCATCCACCACATCAATTCTTTTTCTGCAACTTCTGCTCCCTGATTGATAATCAACTGGGGAACAATGGCACCGATACAGCAGGACGTAGCAATAACACCTTCTTTATATGCAGATACAAGTTCTTTGTCAATTCTGGGGAATTTACCGTAGCTGCCCTCCATAAAACCCAGCGAGCAAAGTTTGCTCAGGTTTTCATAACCTTTTCTGTTTTTCGCCAGCAGCAATTGATGGTAACGAATATCCCGCTCGCCAATCGATTTGGAAAATGATTGCTTGTGCCGGTCACTCACCAAATAAAATTCACATCCAAGGATGGGTTTAATACCTCTTTTATGGGCTTCATTGGCAAAATGGAAAGCGCCAAACATATTTCCGTGATCAGTAAGAGCAACGGCTTTCATTTGGTTGGCAGCTGCTTTGTCCATCATAGCTCCAATGGCTGCTGCACCATCCAGTAAGCTGTATTGAGTATGGCAGTGCAGGTGGCAAAAATCAGACATGAAAATGTGTATTTATCTCGGGTGTAAAATAAAAGCCTAAGCTAAAACGAGAAAAATAAACCTCAAAGGAATGCATCCCCATTATTATAAAAATCGAATTATTTTTAACAAATGTTTTTCAGAAAGTAATTTACTCCTATCTTTGGGGGTGGATTTCATTTTTCACGTCACCACGGAAGTATTGCATTAGGTTTGGTTATTTGGATTTTGTTGGGTTTTGTTCGCATTATCCACAGAATTCGGATGCCCTGTTGGCATGTGTCATACAGGGGCCCCGATTAAAAAAATTTTTTTAATCGGTAAAGTTTTGTGACATTTGGGAGAACATTAAGTTTGTCTGTGTTTTTACTGAGAATTATACTTCCGGTATAAACAGCGGCTATGCCAAAATATAATTTGGCTATATTCGGGGCGGATAAACATTGTGAATTTCCATTGCAATCTCCTGATATTTCAGTGGGCTTGCATAAAAGCGCAAAAGAAACATATATTTGTGATTCTAAACCGGTATGGCGATTTTGTGAGTTAGCCGGTGAAGGGAAAAAAAGCTTTCTATGGAACCAAATTTACACTACTCTTCTAGCAAGCGACTCATTCATTACTCTGAAAAATTTCAAACCATTTTTAGTATGGAAAATCAGTTATACAAGCTAAGGGCTATGGTCATTCTGGTGCTTGGAGTATTTACTCTTGGTACCGGCCAACTGGCTGCCCAAACCGCGTCGTTCCAGTCAGGAACCTTGGTATTGCCTTCAGAAACGGAGGGAACGTTCTTACTCAGTCAGCAAGACTGGGAGTCTTTGCCTACGTTTCAGCAACATCAGGTTGCAGAAGGTGATTATGACATGATGGTGGTGAGTGTTTCTCCCTCGGTGCCTGCTTTGGTATCTCAGGGCGACATGATCGAAGTAGTTTATACCTACAGCTATTTCGATGAGCAGGGTAATCTCGCAGCCGAGCATACGATGAAGTTTGACCTTATCGTATCCCGGGCAGTGGCCTGCGGTTCCTTTTTCGGACCGGATACTTTGCCTCTGCCTACCAATATTGTGCTTAACTGTGAACTTGACAGCAGTATTTTTTATTCGCCTGGTCAGGTTTTCCATGCACAAGGAGCCGGCCCGGGTGCCGGTATTTCAGTTTCTGACGTAATCATTCCCGGCCCGTGCCCGAATTCATTTACGATTATCAGAACCTGGTCGTTTTCGGACGTAATTCAGGATGAATGTATCCAGACCATTATCGTTCAGGATAACCAGGCTCCTCAGTTTATGTATCAAGGTGTTGTAGGTAACTTCCCCAATGATACATTAATGCCCTGTGTAGATCTTGATGCTTACCTGGCCAATGACCTTGTATCGGCCAATAACGGTGCTGACGGGATGCTTTGGGCAATGGATAATTGTTCCGGAACTGACGTTATGTTCCTTTACCTGGGAGAAGAATTCCTCGAAAATTCAAATGTTTTTGAATGTCCCGGCCAATATGAAGTGGTCAGAAGCTGGAGAGCACAAGATGATTGTGGCAACTTTGTTGTTCAGACTCAGCGTGTGATCCTTGTTGACCAGTCCAATCCTGTGGCCACTCAGCCTGCTGATATTACTGCTGAATGTGACGAAGAGGATGGTGCTGATTTCCTTACTTCTGTTTATACGCAAATAAGTGATAACGAAGCCTCCATTACTTCGGGCTTGGGTCAGTTTCAATCAACAGTTAATGCTACTGACGACTGCGGTGTTGACACCATCCTGGTTTCGCTGGTAGGTCCAATTGCCGGAGATTGCCCCAATGAGTTCTCTTACCTAAGAATATGGACGGTTATTGATGTTTGCGGAAACGAAACTACAGTAACCCAAACAATCCATTTTGAGGATACTACACCGCCTGTGTTTGTAGATTTCCCTGCCGACGAAGAATACCTTTGTGTTTCTGAAGTTCCTGCGCCGGTAGTTCCTTCTGCATTTGATAATTGTGCGGATGTTCAGCCAATGCTCGTTGAAACTGTAGTCGATTCTGTATGTCCAAATCAGCTCACAATTCTGCGCACATGGACAATCAATGACGGTTGCAATGATCCGGTAAGTCAAACCCAGACTATTGTTGTATTTGATGATGAGCTGCCCAAGGTTACGGTATCAACTGGACCTTTCTTCATTGGTTGTAACGCCAGCTCTGAACCTGCTGATATTCCCAATAGCCAACCTACTTCTGTTACTGATAATTGCGGTGTAGCTGAGTTATTCTACTTCGATGCAATATTGGATGGTGACTACTGTCTTGAAGAGTTTGGCATCCTGCGTCACTGGTATGCTATTGACGATTGTGGAAACAGCAGCGATACAGTGATCCAGACTATTTTGATCGTTGATCTTGAAGCACCTACATTCACTGTACCACCTGCAATAACTGTGGCATGTCCTGAAGATACTATTCCTGCAATCACAGGATTCCCAACCAACCTTGCTGATGATTGTACAGCACCTGAAGACCTTATAGTTTATTATGAAGACGAGATTGTTTCTGGCGGTGGTGTAGGAGGAATTGTTACTACCAATGGCTTTACCGGAGCCTTTGCTCCGGGTAGCTGGATATTTGACCCCAACGTTGATAAGGAAGGAAACGGAACTGTTGATGTTTCCGGTGCTCCGGCATCCATTTCTATTACCGGTGCCGATTATCCAGATGGTGACTTTCCTCCCGATACAATTTTTAACAAGGCAGAGTTATGTATTACGCTGACTCATCCGACAGTAATTGCATTTGACTGGAATTATGTGTCTACGGATATCAATATGATAGCCAGTGTTGATCCCTTTGGTTACTCACTCAATGGACAGTACTTTGTGCTTACTGCAGGTGGAGCATGTACTACTACAGCAGGTGCACCTCAGCAACAAGGTTCATTTAGCCTGGCATTCCAGGCCGGTGATGTTTTCTGTTTTTCTCAGGCATCCTGTGACAGAATCGCCGGTGCAGCCACAACTACTATCACTAATTTTGTAGCCACCGAGAGCACTCCTGCCGAAGGTAATGAATGTGAATTTGTGATAACCAGAACCTGGATTGTTGAAGATGAGTGTGGAAGAAGAACTAAGCAGTCTCAGACTATTATAGTACAAGATGAACCTCCTGTGATTGTTGCTCCGGCTAATATCACCGTGGCCTGTATTACTGATACCATGCCTTCAATTACAGGATTTCCGCTTGAAGCATTTGATGACTGTACCGAAGAGCCCATCGTTTCTTATAGTGATGGCAATTTCCTTGAGGTAAATTGTATTGTTACTTTTGTAAGAACCTGGACCATAGAAGATGAATGCGGGAAAACGTCATCTGATCAGCAATTGATCACCGTTAAAGACTCAATTCCGCCTACATTCATTTTCCCACCAAACCAGATTACTATCAGTTGTGAAGATCAGCCGATTTTTGAGCCTGACTGGGCAGACTTGAACCCACTGGATAACTGTACGGAAGTTGAGGATCTGTTCCTCGATATCGTTTATCTGGATACTGTAACTGATGGTTGCTTGATCACTGTCACCCGCAGGTTCAGGGTAGCTGATGAGTGTGGTAACTTTACCCAATCTACCCAGACAGTGCTTATCGTTGACCATACAGCACCGGAACTTACAATTCCCGATGATGTAACGCTTGATTGTACAGAAGCAGATAATATTTATCCACCTCTTTCTGTAGGCGTGGTAACAGTATATGAATGTGAGGACATTCAACCAGTAACTACTACAGGATTTACCGGCATGTTTGCACCGGCAAACTGGTCTTTCAGCAATACAGTTGGTGTTGCTCCGGGCAATGGTTCGGTGAATACCAATAATGCCCCGGCCAGTATTTCCATTACCGGATCTGATTACCCTGATGGTGACTTTCCGCCCAGTGCCGAGTTCAATCGTACAGAGCTTTGCTTTACTGCGGATTCCGATACAGAAATTTCTTTCAGCTGGTCATATGTGTCCAATGACTTCAACCAGGTGGCCAGCGTTGATCCTTTTGGTTACTCATTGAATGGCACATATAATGTACTTACTGCAGGCGGTGCCTGTACGGATTTTGCCGGTGCAGCCGTGCAAAGCGGTATGTTTGCTATTTCACTGATGCCCGGCGATGTTTTCTGTTTTTCACAGGCATCTTGTGACAGAATTTCCGGCGCAGCCACCACTACTATTTCAGGCTTTACAGCTACAGTGTCAACCCAGGGAGGTGACTGTGCGGCAACAGCTACTGATAATTGTACAGAACCTGTTATAACATATATCGACGAAATTACCGGAGATTGTGAAGACGATTATGTCATTACAAGAACCTGGACTGCATCCGATGACTGCGATAACACTACAGTACTCGTTCAGATTATTACCGTTGTTGATGACGAAGCACCAGTACTGATTATACCTGCGGATTATTCAGTTGAGTGTGATATGCTTGAGGCTACGCTTGATCCTGCACTTTCATTAGGTGTGGAAACAGTGTTTGATATGAGTGGTGGAGTGGCAGTAAGCGGATTTACCGGAGAATTTGCACCCGGTAACTGGTCATTCAATCCCAATGCCGGTGTTTCACCCGGTCACGGAACATTATCAGTAGCACCCGATAATATGTCGCTGACCATTACCGGTGCCGACTATCCTGATGGTGACTTCCCGCCAAGTGCCGAGTTCAATCGTGCAGAACTTTGTATTACAATGCCTGCAGCTGCAACATTGAGTTTTGACTGGAACTATGTTTCCAATGACTTTAATGAAGTAGCCAGCCTCGATCCATTCGGATATACACTTAATGGAGTATTCAATGTGATAACTGCAGGAGGTGCATGTACTGATTTTGCCGGTGCTCCTGTACAATCTGGCAGCTTTAGCATGGCATTCCAGGCAGGTGATGTATTTTGCTTCGCTCAGGCAAGCTGTGACAGAATTTCGGGTGCTGCAGCTACAACAATAACCAGCTTCAGTGTTACATCACAGTTTGTTAGTGATAACTGTGATCCTGATCCTGTGGTTACCTATATGGATATGATCGTTCCAGGTGATTGCGAAGACAATTATACAATTGTAAGAACATGGACGGCCACCGATCGATGTGGAAACAGCACTTCTGATGTGCAAACAATAACTGTTATTGATACTACACCTCCTGTCATCATTCCACCTGCTTCTGAGACATTTGCATGTGATGATCTGGATAGCATTGATCCCCCCATTTCCTATGGTGTGGAGGTGGAATATGATTTCCCGGCCGGTGACATAATACTTACCGGATTTACCGGACCATATGCGGCTTCAAATTGGACCTTTGATCCCAATGTAGGTGTAGCTCCTGGTAACGGGACTGTAAACCTGAGCAGCGCTCCAAACTTTATCATTATAACCGGTGCGGATTATCCCCAGGGTGACTTCCCACCGAGTGCTCAGTTTAATCGTGCTGAATTGTGTATTCAGGCAGTTGAGTCAGCATTTTTCATTTTTGACTGGAGCTATGCCTCTCAGGATTTCAATATGGTTGCAAGTCTCGATCCTTTTGGATACAGCCTGAATGGAACCTTCCATGTTATTACTGCCGGTGGAGCTTGTGATGCAATTGGAGGAGCACCCAATCAGAACGGTACTGCTTCTGTTGCGGTCAGTGCCGGAGATGTTTTCTGCTTCTCACAAGCTTCTTGTGACAGAATTTCTGGTGCTGCGTCAACTGTTATTTCTAACTTTAGATTAGCAGTACAGTCTGTGTCTGATAACTGTGATCCTGATCCGGTGGTTACATATAGTGATGAGCGTATTGATGGTGATTGTGAAGGTAATTACACAATTGTAAGAACATTCACTGCTACGGATCGCTGCGGAAATTCTTCCACAGCAACGCAGCTTATTCACATAATCGATACCGTACCACCAACATTTGTTATACCTGATGATATTACCTTAGAGTGTACAGACATTATCAACGTAACCGGTAATATCGAGGATATTATTGCTTTAGCCGGGGACATCAGTGACGTAGAAGATAATTGTTCTGAGCCTATTACAGTTGAAGTTGATGTGATCATTACCCCGGGTTGCGGTCTGACAGGAACGATAGTTCGAATTTGGACAGTGACTGATGATTGTGGAAATTCCGCCACAGGTATGCAGACCATCACCATTGAGGATAACACACCTCCAACATTGTTCTGCCCTGATGATGTAGTTGCCGATGCCGATGAGGATTGTGAGGCTTTCGTACAGATCGACTCTGTGTTCGCTATCGATGAATGTGTAGTCTCTGGCCTGGGTGGTACATATACCCAAACTCTTATCCAGGAGATGACTTGTACAGATGATGAGTCTGGTGAAGTAGTTCAGACATTTACCGGATTTGCCGGACCGTTTGATCCCAGCAACTGGACCTTTAATCCCAATGCCGGTGTAGAACCTGGTAACGGAACAGTCAATACCGCAGGTGCACCTGCTTCAATTTCAATTACAGGTGCTGATTATGAAGACGGTGATTTCCCACCCAGTGCTGAGTTTAACCGTGCAGAGTTGTGTATAACTGTATC
The DNA here is from genome assembly GCA_050485785.1 of Saprospiraceae bacterium. Taxonomy (GTDB): domain Bacteria; phylum Bacteroidota; class Bacteroidia; order Chitinophagales; family Saprospiraceae; genus JBJHCA01. The sequence goes on from JBJHCA010000017.1 coordinate 40,951, forward strand.
TTCAAGCGGAACCTTGAGTTTTGACTGGAGTTATTTGTCTTCAGATTTCAATGCTGTAGCAAGCATGGATCCATTTGGATATACGCTGAATGGAGTTTTCCTGGCAATAACAGATGGTGGTGCTTGTACAGATTTTGCCGGTGATGTTGAGCAATCCGGTAATTTCAGCATTACCTTGATGGCCGGCGATGAGTTCTGTTTTGCCCAGGCTTCATGCGATAGGATTTCTGGTTCTGCCACTACTACTATATCCGGATTTGAGTATACCAGCGGAGGTGTTTGCAGTCCTGATATACCTGTGGATGATATGACTTTTGAGTTTGTTAACCCACCCAAGCAAGCGGTTAGCGATGCTACACTTACAATCGTAGTAACCGGTGACCTTGAGCATTGGGGTGCAGGTACATTACCTGAAAACAGCGACACCACCGAGTTCTTTAATGTATATGGCGAGAATGGTATGTTCCTCGGTAAAACTATGCCGTCAACCAGCCCGCTGGGCGATGGTCAGTGCGGTACCAGTACTTTGGAAATTACGATTCCTGTAGATATTTTTAATGCCTGGTTGCAAACCGACGATAACATTGTAATCTTCCTTGAAAACAATGTTCCTGCTGATCTTCCTGGCATCTATGCCATCAATAAGATCTGTCCAGAGAATGTTGTTGAAATGACATTGACTTATGATTATGTGTTAATAAGCCCGCAGATTACAATCTGGAACAGCTACAATAATAATGGACCGGATGCAAGCGATGTTTATCCGTTGGGAACTACAGAAGTCTGGTTCTATGCTATGGACGATTGTGGTAACATTGATAGCTGTATGATTACAGTGACAGTGGAGGATAACATGGCTCCTGTTTTGGAATGTCCTGCTGATACCATTTTGTATGTTGATGCGGACTCATGTTGTATCTATGCCATTCTGGACAGACCAACCTTGTTTGAAAACTGTGGATTTGAAGAGGACTACAACCAGACTACTGATGTTCAGTTAATTCCGTTTACGGATCATCCTAATTTGGGTGCATTTATTGCTGATCCTATGACGTTTGAATTTACCAATCTTCCTCAGTATCCGGCGCTTCCTGTAAGTGATGCTACATTAAGAGTATATGTGAGAGGTGATATAGACAGTGTATTCACAGATGAAGGATCTGTCAGTATAGCAACCAGCTACGAAAACTTCATCGTGGTTAGCCCAAGCGGAGTTGAGCTGGGACTCACAGCGTTTGGTGACAAATGTGGTGGATACTCAGTAGTAGAGTTTACACTTCCTCTTTCCTATCTTGAAGCTAACTTTGAAGGAATGTCTTCTGTGACTTTCGGATTGATTCCGAATATTGCAGATATTCCGACCAATCTACCGAATGACATCACCGGTTATGCGGCAATTAATCCTTGCAATCTTACAGGATTTAATCCTGGTGACATTGGCAAGACTGATGGGTTCTCCAGTGCGTACATGCAACTTGAGTTCCAGGCTACTACTTTGGAATGGTATACTACCGGTGCCACTGAACTTAGCGGACAGGGTCTTGCTGAGGGCATATTCAATACCGGTGTTACTGAGATTTTCTACGTGGCTACCGATAATGCCGGAAATGCTGACACTTGCAGCTTCTTCCTGACAGTTTATGATACTATCGCTCCTGAAGCTATTTGTCAGAAAACTACCATCTACGTTCCAACTTGTGGTTGCGGTCCATATATTCTTGACCCACGTGAAGTGAACGGTGGTTACCGTATCCAAAACTATCTGGATGTGAATGGAATGTTTGTTGACATTGACTCTATTGTTGGCGGACATCCTTATCAGCCTGACGGTTGTACCGGATATATTGGCGGAACACCTGACTCAGTTGGTCTAAGCCGTGATAACTGCGGAATTGACAGTATGTGGGTATATCCGTATGAGTTTACCTGTGATATGGCCGGAGATACTGTAATGGTTACACTTTATGTAATGGATTACAGTGGTAATATCAGTAGTTGTGAAGTACCTGTCAGAATTGAAAACGAGAAGCCTGTACCTTCGTACAACGTCGGCATTTGTGACAATGATACTTTAAGACTGTTTGCTAATCCGCCATCACCTGATTTTAACTTCAACTATACTTTCTTCTGGGAAGGACCTGCCGGATTTACTTCAACTTTGAAGAACCCTGTTATTCCTTCCATTGATCAAAGTAATCAGGGTACTTATACTGTGACCATTACCGGGGTAACCGGCTGTACTGCCAGTGGAGAGGTTCAGGTTGTTATTCCTGATCAACCCAATACACCAATTATATACGGCCCTGATGCAGTTTGCAGCAATGACTTTGTATTGTTCCAGACGCTTCCATATACAGGTCTTGCACCTACGTACCACTGGTATTTCGATGTTAGCCCTCAAGGTGCTGATGAGAATGATATATTACTTGGTATTACCAATGTGCCTTCCTTTGTATTGGAGAACCCACAAACCGGATTCTATTATGTTATTGTAATGGATGAAGATTGTGAGTCCAATCCATCTAACCTGCACTATCTGAATGTGTCTGATGTAGTTGAGCCTGAAATCGTTTCCAATGGCACAGTTTTCTGCCAGGGTGATGATATTATACTTACTACTCCAGTAGCGGCTGACGGATATATCTGGACAGGGCCAAATGGCTTTATCAGCTTTGACCAAAGCCCCGCCGTGATTACCAATGCTCATCCTAATCTGCATTCCGGTAATTACTATCTACAAACTGTCAGTGGTGAGTGTGTTTCCGGTATGGATACCATTACAATTACGGTATTACCTCAACCAAACACTCCTGCAATCAGCCATAACAGCCCTGCATGCGAAGGTGATACTATAACGCTTTGTGTAAGCGAGGTAGCAGATACTTACCATTGGATCCCACCTTCCGGGTCTATGAGTGAAGCCAGCATTATTGTTACTACTGAAAATTGTCTTGAAGTTACTGAGGCAGGTAACTGGAGAGTGTTCATTACTATTGATGGTTGTACTTCAGAATTGTCTAATCCGGTTGAGGCTATTTTCAATCCAATTCCCATGGCTGTGCCCACCAACAACGGACCAATCTGTGTTGGAGATAATGGCCAGTTCTATGGTGGGCCCCAACCTGCAGGAGCAGTTTATCATTGGTACAATGAGAGTGGAGTTCTGGTTTCAACAGAGGTAAATCCGGTGGTGGTATTACCACAGGATACTGTGACATGGACCTTGATTGTTACACTTAACGGATGTAGCTCAGAACCTGCTTCAAGCACACTGATAGTTAATCCTCTGCCGGATGCTCAGGCCTCGGCTTCATACTTGAACGAAGATAATGGCGATAATTGTTCAGGTGCTGATCTAATGTTGTTTGCAGAAGGTGGTGATGCCGGCGCAACGTATTCATGGACCGGCCCGGGTGGGTTTACTTCCAGTGCACAAAATCCAGTTATCACCAATGCTGATGCATCTAATAACGGCAACTACCAGGTAGTTATAACTAACTCTACCGGTTGTGTAGCCAGTGCAAGTGTGTTTGTGAATAATATCGTCAATGTACCAGTGAAGCCACTTATTACGGCTATGGGTACAGGTTGTGAAGGGCAGATGCTTATATTGTCAACACAGATGTACTCTGGAGTCAATGTTACTTACACATGGACTCTACCTGGTGGTGATCAAATCACTACAGGCGGAAATGTGCTGGTGTTGAATCCAAGTTCTGCTTCAGTTCATGATGGTGATTATATTGTAACGGTTAATGTTGACGGTTGCATCAATTCATCTGATCCTTATTATGTACAGATACTTGATTCTCCTGAGATTACTAGTATAGGCAGCAATGACAGTTCGCTGGTATGTGTAGGAGCTGGTGAAATTCTCCAACTCTCAGCCAGTGTTGAAGGCGGTACCGGTAGTATTTCATACCATTGGACTGGTCCTAACGGATTTAGTTCAAATCAGCCCAGTCCTATGTTATTCAATGTAACAGTACAGCAAAGTGGAACTTACACACTTGTCGTTACTGATGCAGCTGGTTGTTCTGATGTTGCTTCTACTCAGGTAACCATTACTACTATACCTAATCAGCCGGTTATAACAGCCGTAGGTCAGGGATGTGAAGGTCAAGTTGGTGTACTTACTGTATTAGGAGAGTTTGGCTCCAGTGTTGAATACTCCTGGACAACGCCTGCAGGACAGATAGTAACAGGCACTAATCAGCTTGTTATTAATCCAACTACTCCTGCTGATAGTGGATTGTATACAGTAACTGTTACAGTAAATGGATGCTCAAATACTTCTGCTCCATATCACTTTGTGGTTTATGAGAAACCATCTGTAGACATTGAAACTGAGTTGATATTTACATGTCTTACTCCCGGCCAGAATGTGCAGTTAAATGTGTTTACCGGTACTCCTCCTGCAAACCTCACATATATGTGGAGTGGCCCTAATGGTTTTATCAGCTTTATGCCCAATCCGATTGTTACCAATGTGTCAGCTGCAAGCTCCGGTGAGTATGTCCTGATCGTGACTAATCAGAATGGTTGTGCATCTGCACCGATCAGTGTAATGGTTCAGATGTCATTCCCGCCGTTGCCACCTACAATTCAGTTGGCTACACCATCTCAGATTTGCGAGGGTGATATCATACAGTTGTTCTCCACTACCAACTACAATGGCTCGGTGGTATCATACACATGGAATTTGCCGAATGGTACAACGGTTACTACATCAACACCTACACTTACTATACTTAATGCTGATCCGGCTATTCATAGTGGTGTTTATTCCATGTCAGTAACAGTGGATGGATGTGAGTCACTAGAATCTAACGAGATTGTTGTCACGGTTACACCAACTCCGGCTACTCCTGTAGCATCCAACTCCACTTCAGCTAGTGAGCCGGTATGTGAAGGTGGCTCAGTGCAGTTAAGTACTGATTTCATTCCTGGTGCAACCTATTCCTGGACAGGTCCTAACAACTTTACTTCTAACCTGCAGAATCCGGTAATCAATAATGTATTACCTAATCATGCCGGTGTATACACAGTTGTTGTTACAATCAATGGTTGCAGCTCGGATGGAACTCCAGGTGGTCTTGCATCTACCACGGTGTTTGTAACCGCTACTCCACCCACACCTACTGCCGCTAACAATGGCCCCGGTTGTATAGGAGGGGAAGTAACACTAAGTGTAACAAATCCTGCTTCCATTGCAGCACCAACTATTGTTGAGTGGTACCATGCAGCAACCAATGTTCTTATCGGCACAGGCCAAAATCTGACACTGACCGATCTTACCATGGAAGATGCCGGTGGTTACTACGCAGTATTGGTGAATGGAGAGTGTGTATCCAATCCGTCCAACATTACTATTGTTGAAATCTGGCCGGCCAATCTGGCTTATGCAGGTGAAGATCAGGAGCTCTGCGGACAGTTCTGGACACAGCTAAATGCTACACCACCAACGTTTGGTACTGGCACCTGGACAACTACCAGCAATGCATTGATTACTAACCCGAATGATCCGAATACTACAGTGTTCAATCTTTCAGAAGGGGATAATGTATTCACGTGGACTCTTGATAATCCTGCATGTTTCGAAACCTCATCTGATGATGTAGTTATCTCGGTAACTGCAGAGGCTGATGACATAGCTGATGCAGGTTTGAATCAAATCCTATGTGCTGAAGATGAAACAACACTGAGTGCAACACCGCCTACTACACCTGGTGTTACAGGAACATGGTCACAATCTCCTTCTCAGGCGAATGCCGGAGTGGTTATTGTTGACCCAACCAGCCCAACTACTCAGGTAACAGGACTTGATCCAACAGGTGGAGTTTATACATTTACCTGGACGCTGAATAATGGTGCATGCGGTGACTATGACAGTGATGAAATCACTGTTACTGTTGTGCCGGAATCATTCGATGTAGCATTTGCCGGAGAGGATCAGTTTGTTTGTGATGCAAGTATTGCATTACTCCAGGCTCAGATCGTTTTCACCGGTGAAGGTTTCTGGACATCTGCGAATCCTCAGGTAATTATCATATCTCCTGATCAGCCACAAACTTTTGTAACTAATCTACAGAATGGACCTAACGTATTCTACTGGACTATTTCCAACGGTCCATGTGGAGACACATCAGTAGATTCTGTTACTGTTACCAGAATCATTGCGCCTATTGCCAATGATGATGAGTTTACTGTTGATC
>JBJHCA010000018.1:0-46161 GCA_050485785.1 Saprospiraceae bacterium
AACTCATTCGCAAAGTGCGCGCGCGCACAAAGGTCGTGATTTCCTTCGGCGACTGCGCCATCACCGGCAATGTCACGGCCCTGCGTAATCCCCTGGGCTCGCCGGAAATTCTGCTGCGAAGGGCCTGTGGTGATCAATGAATACTCTTGCTCTAACCGGGATATGGTTGATGAATTTGGCAATTATGAAGATTGGGTAGAGTTTTATAATCCTAATCCTGAAAGCTACGACCTTACCGGTTATTTCCTGAGCGACAATCCCAATAATCCCACCAAATGGCAGTTTCCGGGTGGTGTCATTCCTCCCGGCAGTCACCTGCTGGTGATTTGCTCAGGACGTGATGCCATGGTTGGAAATACACCACATACCAATTTCAGACTTTCACAACTCAAACCGGAGTTCCTCATTTTTTCAGATCCGGATGGGAATGTCCTGGAATCGCATCCGCTGTTTGTCACTCAAAGCGGACATTCATACGGCCGTATCAGTAGCGGTTCGGAAATTTGGGGGGTATTTGACGTGCCAACACCGGGATACTTCAATTATGGCGGTAGCCAGGGGTATACCGCCACCCCGCAACTTTCACACCAGGCCGGATTTTATGGCAGTCCTATAACGCTCACTATGACCACCGTAGAGCCCAATGCTGAAATCAGGTATACCACCAACGGACATGAACCCACTGCAAGCTCCATTCTCTATACCGGCCCCATAACCATCAATGAAACCACTGTGATCAGGGCCCGTACCTATTCAATGTCCGGCGATATTCTTCCCGGCTTTATGGAAACCAACACTTACTTTATCGGTACAGGTCATACTATACCGGTGTTCTCATTCAGTGGTGATGAGTTGTTTACACTTTTTAATGGTACGCAAATTGAACCGGTAGGAGCATTTGAGTTTTTTGATAAAAATGGTGTGTTTATAGATGAGTCAGTGGGTGACTTTAACAAACACGGCAATGACAGCTGGAGTTATGCCCAACGCGGGGTTGACTTTATTGCCCGCGATGAATATGGTTACAATGCTGAATTGGAGTACAAGTTTTTCTCTACCAGTGATCGGACGAGATTCCAGCGGCTAATGGTCAAAGCAGCGGCCAACGACAATTTCCCTTTCCAAAGTGGCGGTGCTCATATCAGGGATTCTTATATCCAGCACCTTTCCCAGGTGAGCAAGCTCAATCTTGACGAACGCAGCTCTACCAACGTCATTGTTTATGTCAATGGTCAGTATTGGGGTGTATATGATCTGAGAGAAAAAGTGGACGACAAGGACTATACTGATTATTACTACAAGCAGGATCGTAAATACAAGGGTAGTGATGAATACATACAGTTTTTAAAAACCTGGGGTGGTACACAACCCAATTATGGCAATCAGCCTGCTGTCAACGACTGGGTGGCGCTAAGAAATTATATCAGCAACAATGATATGAGTGATCCCGGGCATTTTGCCCATGTTGACAGCCTGCTCGATATCTCAAGCATGATTGACTATTTTGTCATGAACTCATTCGTGGTGTCCCGTGACTGGCTCAATTACAATACCGGATGGTGGCGTGGTCTGCATCCCGACGGAGAAGCGCGTAAATGGAGGTATATTTTGTGGGACATGGAGGCTGCTTTAGGGCACTTTGTCAATTATACCGGCATTCCGGATGTAACCGCAAATGCCGCACCGTGTAATGTCGAAAATCTCAATGTAGGCAATGGCCATGCTCAAAGCCTTAAGAAGCTGATTCAGCAAAACGAATGGGTTTGGCAGCTCTACGTTAACCGATACATTGATCTGCTGAATACCTACTTTTCATGTGACCACCTGATTGCTGTTCTTGACAGCATGATTGCCGTTATAGAGCCTGAAATGCCGGGGCATGTTGTCCGTTGGGGAGGGAACCTTCAAACCTGGCAAAACAATGTGCAAAACGTCCGTAACTTCCTCAATCAGCGTTGTGCAGCACTGGTGAACGGACTCAAAAACTGTTATCAGTTAACCGGCCCCTATGAAGTGACTTTTGATGTGTATCCCGAAAATACAGGGCGGATCAAAATGAACTCAGTTTGGCTGCCTCATTACAGCTTTGAGGCCATGATGTTTGGCGGAATTCAGACTGAACTGACAGCCCAGGGTTTTGGCCCGTATCAGCTTACCCACTGGCTGGTTAGCAATGACTCAGTGACTTTTGAAGTGGAAGCCGGGCAACTAACCTATGAGTTTACCCAAAACTACCACGTAACAGCGTTTTTTGAAAACCCGAATCTTGATGGCAAAGAACTATTGTACTACTGGCATTTCAATACATTCGATACTCCGGACGAAGACGTAACTGCCGTGGATGCTGACTACAAACTGATTGAAAATACCGATCCAAAGATGGTTTACCAGGGAATTGGCAGTCGTGACATTGATGCATTCCAGGAGGGTTCCGGTCTCAATCTCCAGCTCATTGAGGAAGCAGGACGAGGTGCCAGGGTCAGAAATCCCGCATTATACCGCCCGCTCGTATTCAATATGCCCACCAACGGATACGGCAACCTGGTGTTTGAGTATGCAGTACAGCGATCGCCTCAGGGTATGTTGCAGCACGAAGTCTCATACAGCATCAATGGATCTACATTTATTCAGGACGGTCTGGAACAAACACTTTTTGAAATTGACGAAGAGTACACGCTGGTTAAAGTTGACCTTACACCCATTACGGCAGTCAATGACAATCCGAATTTCCATATGCGGATCGACTTTGTTGGCAATATTGCCCAGACTAATGGCAACAACCGCTTCGACAACATTACCCTGAAAGGAGAAGAATGGGAAGCAACCAATGTTTACCATGTTACGCAAGCATTGGATGTTGATGTTTATCCCAACCCTTTTGCCGGAGAACTGCGGATCACTTCACATCACAATTTGGATAACATTTCAATCTATGATGCTACGGGGAAAAAAGTATATCAGGTTTCAAAACCCGGACCAACCAATGAAGTCCTTAATCTACCCCATCTGCCGGCAGGTTCATACCTGGTGCACATCACCGCAGATAACAGGACGCACAGGGAAGTCATCGTGAGAAAATAAAGACTAGAGGCAAGGTGAAAAAATTGGTAATTTGGATATGTCGGCCGGACTGACCGGCCGACATAAAACCAAAAGAATCCTGTACGAGACAGTTACCAAAACCGATTTTAATCAAAGCAGCACATCATTGTGTCTGCCTGTGTTCAATTTCTTCACAACCTATACTCTACGGATATCCACATCAAAACGCTGCCTCAAAGTCTTATTTTAACAACACTCCCTTCAGAATCAACACCAACTGACAATTGCACGAATAGATTAATAGTGCTTATCTGATTACCCCACTCACCACACTATCAATAAGTTAGCACGAAGCCATCTTTCCAAAGTTTTGATATCCTGAAATTCATTGTCAGCAATTGATCCGCTGTATAAGGTTTAGTAAAACCGCATCGGGAACAGGGCTTCGGTCTACCCCGCCCCCGATACTGTTATGATGACTTTTCACTGCTATTTCACAAAGTTCAATGTTCCCCGATATTGAGTTTCAGGAGTTTCAATTCTGTAAAAATAAGCTCCCGCAGACATGTCCTGATCAGGAGTCCAGATTAAGTTATGCAAGCCTTCATGCACTGCCATTTGGTGAGTATATACCGGTTGACCGGCAATATTGTATATGATCACCTTAGCTGTTCCTTCCACTGGGGAGTAAAAACGTAGGTTGGTGTATCGGCTGAATGGATTGGGATAACTCTCTGCATCAACACCGGTATTAATTCCTCCTTTATCAACAAAGGCCAGATTGATGGTGGCATGATCAGCTCCACGGATATAAACTTCAGGATAAAGCAAATTGTAATCAAGACGGATCATGTCGGATAAGTAACCGGAAGTATTGGCCCTCAGCGTCATAGTTAACAGTGCCCTGTTGTGGTCAGTTACAGCTTCCGGCGAAGACCAGCTTATCAACACCTGCTCACTGCCATTTGATGAAATGACATTGTATGCGTTTTCGTCCCATGTTTTCAGCACAGCTGATGAGATACCGGTAAGAATGATGTTTTCAAGATTCATGGCCATCTGGAAGCCTAAAGGTTCATCACTTTCCGGTGCATACCAATTCAACTGATAAGTTTCGCCTGCCTTCAGATATACATTCCCGGTTTGCAGCGTCCAGCTGTTTCGCCAGTGGCCCTGTTCGGGTCCTGCAAATTGTTGCCCGCTCGCTGTCTGGTTAACATCACCGATCTTAACACCAATCAGGTTCAGGTTGCCGGAAGAAGATCCGATATCTGCAAGATCATAGCCCTGCTGATACTCCGGAACTATGGAAGAAGCCGGATTGGGGTCGGTTAAACCCGGCAGGGCAAAACGCCATGAAGTATTATTCTTTTCACCGGTGAAGGGGTCAATAAAATCACTGTCGAGCAGTATAATCATCCTTCTCAACTGCAAAATATCCCCCACTTCAATCACTCCATTGGCGTTGATATCCGCAGCAATCTTAGCATAGGGGCTACCCAATATCTGAGTGCCCAATACATGTTGCTGCATCAACACTACGTCAAATGTTGTAATACCATTGAGCACATTGATATCCTTAGCCGCAGTAATCATTCCTTCATCTGTGGCATCAATTTCCATTGCGTATGCGCCATCAGGCCCTGTAAGTTGCACTAAGCCATTTACAAATACTTCAGCATTGGCTATCGGGTCACCGTTTTCTGTTAGAATTAAACCGCTAACAACAAAAGTGGTATCAATACAAGCTAAGCCCCACAATGGGTTGTTCTCACCATCCTGAATACAATTACCACAGGGGTCAATCTCTGCAGTACCGTTCACCACACCGGCACAATCGGTGCACGTTGCATTCCAGGCAGGATTCAATGGGCCGTCTTCCAGACATACGCCACATTCATCAACTTCTGAAGTGCCTCCGAACACACCGGCACAGTCTGCTTCACAGGCTTCAAGTTCAGTGGTACCTCCAACGCATTCGCCGCAATTGTCGACAAAGGCCTCTCCATTGACCACACCGGCACAATCGGTACACGTTGCATTCCAGGCAGGATTCAATGGGCCGTCTTCCAGACATACGCCACATTCATCAACCTCTGAAGTGCCTCCGAACACACCGGCACAGTCTGCTTCACAGGCTTCAAGTTCAGTGGTGCCCCCAACGCATTCGCCGCAATTGTCTACAAAGGCCTCTCCACCGGGAACACCCGCACAATCCAGAACCTCACAGTTGCAATCTATTACGATACCTTCCATGCCTTCTGCCAAACATGTATCTCCATTGTTCAGAGCAAGATCCGGGCAGTCAAAAACAAGTAGCCATGCCAGTGTAAATGTACCCAGTCCATCCATAGGGAAGAAGTTATACAGAATCCCGTCAGGTGCGCTGTTGGCAATACCCCCGTAGTTAGTCCATACATCATTTTCGAGTCTTGCCATACGAAGAACATTCGGATCTGATACATTATCATCAGCTCCGTAGACCAATCCCAGGTACCCGTTGCTTAAACCGATTTCAGGAGTCTGGTCAATTTGCCAGTACCGTACAGAAGATATTTCAGCCAGTGTAGAGTCAAGAGGGAATAAGGGTGGTTCTTCATTGGTTACTTCCGCCCTATACCAAGTGAGTTGAGCAGAATCCTGATCATAAATGAGGTAAACAGCCCGGTATGCGTTATCACGGCCAACGGGAAACAAGAGGTCGACCAAATCACCGTTCACCTCAATCATCATGGGCCCGTCCACAAAACTTCCCGGGCCGGCATCCATCACCAGACCCTCAGCACGGAGACGAAGTTCTTCTCCATCACCGGTTTGCACATTTCCACTTAACAACTCCAGATGAGTAGTGACATATAGCGGGGCATTAAGAATCAGATCGCCATCAGGTTTGTTTACCTTTAAGCCAAAGAATTCCAGATCAGGTGTACTGGCCGTAAAACTTTGCTCAGTACTTCCATTAAATGCCACGATTGATGCACCCGGTATGATGTTGTTTTGAGGCCTTTCATAAACAAAATTACCGCCTATTCGGATTTTGCTATCATGGAACACAATGTCACCACTGCCATCAGCACCTTCAATGGTAAGGTTCCCCTTAATCACGATTGTCTGCACAGAAGAGCCCCGAAATGATATTGAAGCTGAATCAGATTTGGCAATGACCAAGTGATTGATTTCGGCGGCTGGTGACCAATTGTTATTGGCTCCCCTAAGATTGGAATTGACATTATCACCTACAAACCTCAGTGTGCCGGTTAGCAAATATCCGTCTGCATTTCCATGTAAACTGGCATTTCTGTGGACCACAATAGTATTACCCCCGTCTTCAAACCTGTTCGCTTCACCTTCATTATCCATTTGGATATGCCAATTAAGGGTAATCGGTGTATTCGGAGCAAGGATTAGCTTGCCAGATGGTTTTTCAGCATCAAAGTTGCGGTCAAGTGATCTGATGGTGAATACACCACCATTTCCGGCAATAATCTGATCACCACTTCCTACAGCTCTTATTACAATTTCATTTGCAATAAAATTTGCATTATTGATCAGTTGAATATTTCCATTTAACTGGAGGTGGTTAAAGCCAGGGTTTACTACTGAGCTATTGTCAACTACCAGATTGCCATATGAAGGCGGCACAGGAAGAACAAAGTCACCAAGGTTTCGGAAAACCACCGTACTTGAATCGGCAATGCTATTGAGCACGGGAAAGGGTTCATTTTCAAGCTCCAAAGTTGCCAGATTGGTGACATTGACCTCAGCAGTTAAAACAGCAGTTGGTGCTATTGTTACAACTATGGAATCGATTCCATTACCTACAATCACGTGACCACCTCCGGTAACAGCCAAATTATTGTTGAGCGCAACAGAAGGAGTATTGACAATATGAAAATTGTGATTAGGCGCTGAAAAACTTACAGGAGCATCACCTGAACCATCGGGATTAGCGCCCCAGTTCGAAAGATTAGTCAGATCGCCGGTGCCTTTGTAGTAAAACTCGGCCGCATCAGGATTAGCTGTAATGGCGATATTGTCTATGGCAAATTCATCTCTTGCTCCTGAGCCGGAAACATCGTCACCTGCCCAACGCAGGTAAATATAATCGCCGTCGGGAATGTTGAGGTTGGTTAACAGTGTTCCTTTGGGTTCATGAACCCACTCAATGGGAGTCGGATATGCAGGTTCAGGTGAAGTCAGATCGAGGGCAAAAACACGGGTATATGAATCGTTGTTTTCAGAAAAAAGAAAAAACAATTCATTGCTTCTGGGTTGGTCATTAAAATAATAAGCATCATAGGTAACTCCGAGTGTATTCAAGGTGCTTCCGGTCATATTTTTAATCCGCAACGTAATACTCCCGGCAGTCCAGTGCCCACCGGTTGGTTGTACACCAAAAGCCCTGCCTGTTCCACCTTGTGCTGCCGGTATTTCAACTACGTTGATTCCTGTAGCAAAACTCCCCCCGGCATTAGGTCCGCTTGAATTGGGAAAAGTGCCGGGAAAAACTGCAGGAGTATTATAAACGGAAGCTGAAGTTCCGTCTATCTGATAATCCCAGGCGGCAGCATCCAACTGCCCCAAAGCAGGATTAACAGCTGCAGCTGGGACGGACGCACTGATTGCTCCTTCATGGACTCCGTCGAAGGTATTGTCAAAATCGATGATATAGGTTTGATTGGTAGCCAGTAACTGCAGGCCTTCCGGTCCCGGCACTTCAGTAACTTCCCCGGACACAGAAACCAATATTTCGCCGGTAACACCACCGCCGCTTACTGTTATGCTCTGTCCGGAATACAATCCAGCTTCGAGTCCGGCTTTTAGACGAACAAAAACATCAACCTCCTCAAGTTCGCCTTCGGTATAAAGCAGCTGCAGGGATTCCGCCCACAAAATGTTATCCAAAGAAACCTCAAAATCAGTTTCCTGAGCATCAATTTCAATGACCCCGTCAACAGGGAATAAATCTGTGCCTGAAACGCTGAACCACTGGGCTTCAGAAGGCCCGGATCCCTCTTCATACTCAAAGCCGCTTAGTGACTGGGGAAGCACCTCAAGGGCCGGCAATGCAGAAGAGCCGGACAGTGATAACCCGGCTACCCGCCAGGTAGCGCACTCGCCTGCAAGGAAATCAAATTTGAATGCTACATACACCAGGGAACCGCTGAGTCCCTGCAAGGTAGAAAAAGGACCAAACGCAACTGAGGTATTGGATGGGATACTGTTGTCGCTAAAGTAATCATTGGTAATAGTGGTGATACTCACCCAGGTTGCATTGTTAGGGTTTCCACTGCCATTATAGTCAACAGAATAAAGCAGTTCGAGATCGTTGTCACCTAAAAACCCGTTCTGAACATCCACTGTCAGCAAGTGTGAAGTAATTGTATTCAGGTCAAATGCCGGTGTAATCAGCCAGTCTTCATTAACCTGACAGCCGCCGGAAAATGCACTCATGCTGGCATTGTTGAATGCTGCATTATAGGTCCAAGTCTGTGCTCCCGTCACGCTGTACTGCATCCAGCCGGTGTTGAAAGGATTGACCGTAAAATCAAACTCATACGGTGCAGTTTCTGCAGTGGAGGCCTGGGCTTCAATGCCCACTGAATAACTGTTGGCTGCACTTACTGACCATGCTTTATAATAATAGGCAGTACCGCTGTTAAGGTCGGTATGATCTGGTACTCCTGGAGCAGTACCTGTATATAAAATTGTACCGCCTCCTGCCAATTCTGTTCCGGTTGTGTAAGAAATGCCTGATTCAGGTGTGCCAAACATAGGTTCATTGTTCCAGGCAATCATTACTGACTCTTCTGCTGCATTGGGAGTAACGCTCAATCCGATTTGAGATGAACTTTGCGTCACTGCATCAAAAAACAATGGGTCATCCACATCAGTAGGCACAATGGTTCCGGAAAGTGTAATGTTGTCATACCGGTTGTTACCGGTTGCCCCGGAGCCATTCAGTAATATGACCCTGATCTGAAAGTCCGGATTGTCATTGGCACCTTCAATCTCGGAAAAGTCAAACTCAAATACATTTCCTGCAGCTGCCGTTCCAAACGAAAATGAAGCCAGTGAATCAAAAGTTAACCCACCGTCCGCAGAATACCACAGTTGGTTATTGTCAAACCCTGTTCCAGTGCGCCTGAACCAAAACGTGAACTCAATATTTTCGTACCCCGTGGTGGGAAAAGCCATGGTAATGTTTGAGCCGTTGTTGACCATATCCGGTCCGGGCTGTGGGCAAAATGAACCACCGGCAGCACTGCCGGCACAGGCATTCAGAGCACTTCCAACAAAGTTCTCCACATTAAGAATATTGTGGGTAATGGTGCCATTGCCGGTTACTCTGTGATCTGTGCTGAGGGGAGAAGTAAAATCAGCTGCGCCATTGAAGTCCCAGCAATGAATTGTTGTCTGAGCATTCAGGCTGAGCAATGCGAAAACAATCCCGTAAAGGGTCAGGTAAAATTTCTTACACATAACGATATAATTTAAGGGAAGGGATAATCAAACAAAGAGATATGAAAAATGATTGTACCCTGCTTGCCCATGCACTGCTAAAGCAGAAAGAAAAAGTCCGTTGACGGGTTTTCACTACAGTCATTTCTTTGAGGTTATCGACCAGGCAAATGTATGGGTAACCTTTAAGAATTGGCTGATCCTGTTGTTAAGTCAGCTTTAATTTTAATGCTTATTATGCCTTAGTGTCGGCTGTACGACATATAACAAACAACACTTATCCCTCCAAATCCAAATCAATTCTGCCGGCCTTAATTTTCCCAAATATAAACAAAGCATGACAACACCGCCAATAATCATGAATGAATATCGAAAGGAGAATGTGCTTTTTAGTGTTCTGCCTTACTGTTAAGCAGATTGCACTTGATATGCCACTATTGGTATATATTCGCATCCTCACAGTAATTGTAACCGGGCCGCATTGACTTCGAAAACCTTGAAAGATCCCTGGAAAAAATGGCGTTTTATTCCGCTGATTGGCGGGCCTGCCGGCTTTGCCGTGTGTATGGCCTTGGTGCCTGAAGGGGAAACCGGTATTATGGTCAAAATGCTGGCCGTAGCAATCTGGATGCTCATCTGGTGGCTGACCGAAGTGGTATCGATTTCCGTAACCGCCTTGTTGCCGCTGATACTGATCCCGGCATTGGGCATATTGCCACTCACAACCATTTCATCGCTGTACACTCATCCAATCGTGTTTCTGTTTTTCGGTGGTTTTCTGCTTGCCCTGGGAATTGAGAAGTGGAATCTGCACCGGAGGATCGCACTCAACATTTTGCTCAAAACCGGTTCCCGACCGCGAAATGTACTCTTGGGTATCCTGCTGGCCACAGGCCTACTGAGTATGTGGATCAGCAATACTGCCACAGCAGTGATGATGTTTCCCATTGCCCTGTCCATTGCGGCTATTTACCGGCAAAAATACGAAGCATCCGAATCTTCCCCGTTTCAGTTGATTTTCTTGCTGGCTGTAGCTTACGGAGCCAACATCGGCGGCATTGCCACATTGATCGGCACACCGCCTAACCTCATTCTGGCAGGCTTTTATCACGACACCTTCAATCGCGACATTAGCTTCATAGCCTGGTTCAGTATTGGCTTTCCTCTGAGTATTATTCTGGGTGCTGCGGTTTTTTACTACATGGGCAGATTTTTGCCGGACAATGAATCCGATTCTGCCCAGGAGGAATTTATCCGCTCCGAACTCGCAGTGCTGGGAAAAATATCAGTGGCTGAAAAGCGCTTCCTCGTGGTTTTTTGCCTCACTGCCCTGGCCTGGATGATCAGACCTCAACTGGCAGAAATACTGCCCTTTGAAGAGTTTACCGACACTACGGTGGCCCTCATAGGCGGATTGATGCTGTTTATCATTCCATCGGGCAACGAACATGATCCGGTACTGCTTCAGTGGTCGGATACTGTAAAACTGCCCTGGGGCATTCTGCTGCTTTTTGGTGGTGGGCTCTCTCTCGCATCAGGCCTTCAGCATACAGGAATAGTAAGCCTTATGGGGCAATACATCATCGGGTTTGACATGGGTACGATGCTGATTATCATAGCACTGGTTACAATTGTTGGTGTTTTTGCCACCGAACTTATTTCCAATATGGCTCTGGTGGCAGCCATGATGGCGGTAATAGTTGTGATTGGTGAAACGCTCAACATTCCTTTTCTCATTCTCGCCGTGCCGCTAACTATCGGTGCAAGTTGTGCTTTCATGCTCCCGATGGCCACGCCGCCCAATGCCATAGTTTTTGGCGGCGGCGGCATACGGATCAGGCAAATGGCTGCAATCGGTATAGTGCTAAATGTACTGGCCGTTTTGCTGATCAGCCTGTTTGTTTTCACCATCAGTCCTTATATTCTTAGCTGGTAACCAAAGGGAATATTCGGCATGTTTTTTATATATCTCTTTGTTGTGCATGCTTCCTGCCGCCGAGGTATTATTGGCGATTTCCTGAGGCGGCTGACTTTTGAAGTAAGATAAAAATTCCGGCAACGTGATCCCTGACAAATGCGGACACCCGTAAAACAAAAATGGGTGACTGCAAAAAGCAATCACCCTACAAACTCAACCAGCAATAAAAATTCTCTTTAACTACCGCACATCAGGCAATCCGGATCGTCCATACTACAGGCTTTGCCTTCCATGGAGTCGTTCAGTTCGTCCTTTTTTATGATGGTTGGTTGTACATCCAGCGGAGCAGAAGAAGAGGAAGGTGCCGGTTTGGCAAACTTCCGCTGATACTTCTCACTCAGCGTAAACTTGATCGGATCGGCTGCACCTCGTGAACGCAGATAATACATTCCCGTTTTTAATCCGGCCTTCCACGCATAGAAATGCATGCTCGACAATCTGCTGTAGTCAGGACTTTCCATAAAAAGGTTAAGACTCTGGCTCTGACAGATAAACGCACCCCGATCAGCTGACATGTCAATGATGGTTTTCATGCTCAGCTCCCACGTGGTTTTGTAAAGATTCTTCACTGAATCCGGAATGTCTTCAATATGCTGAATACTGCCATTGGCCGCAATTATGGTCTCCTTCACTTCCTCATTCCATAAACCAAGTGCTATCAAGTCTTTAAGCAAATGCTTGTTCACCACAATGTATTCACCGCTCAGTGTACGACGGGTGTAAATATTGGAAGTGTAAGGCTCAAAACATTCATTGTTGCCCAGTATCTGAGAAGTGGATGCCGTAGGCATGGGTGCCAGCAATAAGCTGTTTCGCACACCGTGTTCGGTAACCTCTTTTCTCAAGGTGTCCCAGTCCCAGCGATCTGACGGCTCAACTCCCCACATGTCAAACTGGAATACGCCGCTGCTGATCGGGCTTCCCTGGAATGTGCTGTATGGCCCCTGCTCTTTGGAAAGTTTGCAGCTTTCAGATACTGCACCGTAGTAAATAGTCTCAAATATATCGCGGTTCAGCTTTCTGGCTTCCGCACTGTCAAATGGATACCTCATAAGAATAAATGCATCGGCCAAACCCTGCACACCAATTCCGATTGGCCTATGGCGCATGTTCGAGTTACGCGCTTCTTCGATGGGATAGTAATTGACATCGATGATCTTATTCAGGTTCCGCGTTACAATCCTCGTTACTTTGTAAAGTTTCTCAAAGTTATAGGTGCCATCGTCTTCCACAAACTTAGACAGGTTGATGGATGCCAGGTTGCACACGGCTACTTCATCAGGGGCAGTATATTCAATGATCTCGGTACACAAATTGCTGCTGCGGATTGTACCTAGATTTTGCTGATTCGACTTCTTGTTACAGGCGTCTTTATACAGCATATATGGCGTTCCGGTTTCTATCTGGCTTTCGAGTATAGCAAACCAAAGCTCTTGCGCCCTGATGGTTTTACGCGCTCTGCCTTCTTCCTCATATCGATGATAAAGCTGTTCAAATTCACCGCCGTAGGTATCGTATAGCCCCGGGGCTTCATTGGGGCAAAACAATGACCACATACCGTTATCCTGAACCCGCTGCATAAATAAATCAGGAATCCACATGGCATAAAACAGGTCTCTGGCGCGCAATTCCTCTTTGCCATGGTTCTTCTTCAACTCCAGAAAATCAAAAATGTCGGCATGCCAGGGCTCAATGTACACGGCAAATGCACCCTTTCTTTTTCCTCCACCCTGGTCAACATACCGGGCAGTATCGTTGTAAACTCGCAGCATGGGTATAATTCCGTTAGACGTTCCACCGGTCCCTTTAATGTAGCTGCCCTTGGCCCGAATATTGTGTATGCTGAGCCCAATACCGCCCGCACTTTGGGAAATGCGGGCACAGCGGGCAAGTGTATCAAAGATGCCGGAAATACTGTCATCGGTCATGCTGAGCAAAAAACACGATGATAGCTGGGGTTTGGGTGTACCTGCATTGAATAACGTAGGTGTAGCGTGTATAAACCATTTTTCCGACATCATATTGTAAGTCTGTACAGCAGACTCTATATCGTTGCCATGAATGCCAACGGCAGCACGCATGAGCATATGCTGTGGGCGCTCTACTACCCTGCCGTTCATGCGCAGCAGGTATGAACGCTCCAGTGTTTTAAATCCGAAGTAGTCAAAATTGTAATCCCTGTCGTAAATGATGGAAGCATCTAGTTTGTCGCGGTTTTCACGGATTATCTGAATGGTTTGCTCACCTATGAGGCCCGCTTTGTCTCCGGTTTTAGGGTCAATATACTGGTAGAGCATTTCCATGGTTTTCGAAAAACTCTTTTCCGTATCCTTATGCAGATTGGAAATGGCAATACGCGCTGCAAGCAAGGCGTAATCCGGATGCCTGGCAGCCATGGTGGCGGCAGTCTCCGCAGCCAGCACATCCAGCTCATTGGTCGTAACGCCATCATACAAGCCCAGAATTACCTGCCTGGCAATGTCGATGGGTTCAACGTAATCAGGATCAAGCCCGTAACACAAGCGCTTAACCCGGGCGGTAATTTTATCAAAGCTCACGTCCTGTGGCTTGCCGTTTCTTTTAATAACTTTCATGGTAGGTTTACTTTAATACATAGTGAACAGATATTACTGACGGCTAAAATTCATCATCGATACTAAAAACCTGCTTGTCACGGCCTGCCATTACGCCGGCTTTCTGATAATCGCCAACCCGCTTTTCAAAAAAGTTGGTCTTGCCCTGCATGCTGATCAGTTCCATCCACGGGAATGGATTCTGAACGTTGTAGTATCGCTCATTCCCCAGTGAAACCAGCAGGCGGTCGGCTACAAACTGGATATATTGAGTCATCAGGTCTGCATTCATCCCAATCAGTGACACCGGCAATGCATCATTTACAAACTCGGTTTCAAATTCTACAGCCTCAGTGATTATATCCTGTATTTCTTTGGGATCCAGTTTGTTATTGAGCATGGAATACAACAAACATGCAAAATCACAATGCATGCCCTCATCGCGGCTGATCAGCTCATTGCTGAATGACAACCCGGGCATCAATCCGCGCTTCTTTAGCCAGAAAATAGAACAGAAACTTCCGCTGAAAAATATGCCCTCCACTGCAGCAAATGCCACCAGTCTGTGGGCAAATGAAGGTGCATTCTCAATCCATTTAATTGCCCAGCCGGCTTTCTTCTGTACACAGGGTAAAGTTTCAATGGCATTGAGCAATTCGGTTTTCTCAGCCGGATCTTTGATGTAGGTGTCAATCAGCAAACTGTAGGTTTCAGAATGAATGTCCTCTATCATGATCTGTGTCGCATAAAATGACCGGGCTTCAGGAACCTGCACATCAGCGTAAAAATTAACACACAGATTCTCATTCACTATGCCATCGCTGGCTGCAAAAAATGCCAGAACATGTTTCACGAAATGCCGCTCATTATCATTGAGCTTGTTCTTCCAGTGATCGAGATCCTGCTCCAGATCAATTTCGTCAGCCGTCCAAAAACAGGCCAGGGCTTTCTTCCTCCACTCCCAAATCTCCGGATATTCAATGGGAAATAATACAAACCTTAATGGGTTCTCTTTTAGTAATGGCTCTTCGTTCTGCTTCATCTTCCTGGTATCTTTTATGTGTGTTTTGTTAATGTCTCCGTGCTTACAGTATTGTCTGGTCAATCTCGGTGCAATACATTGAAATTTACTCGCGTATCATCGGCCTGACAAACTTGATTGATGCAAAAGCCCCGTGTGGATATGCTTGCTTGTGCAGCGACTGCTAAGATAGAATGTATGCTTAGAAATTTGCCATTGCTATTGTGGTAAGTTATCCACATTATGTGGATAACGTTTTTATATTGCTGTATTTCAATTAATTAACAAAATACTAACAAATATGCGATGTGGATAACTTGCAAGTTATCCACATTTTATTGTCCGGTAATCGCATTTCTCCACATTCTTTCAACGAAATCAATCGGGCCCGGATGATGCCAGGCTGTTACCGGCTCATTGCTCAACCTGAACTTTGATTGCTTGTTGTCTTGAAAAGCTTCGTGGCATAATGTTAGATTTGCCCTATAATTTAACTCCAATGCGCATTGTTCGAGAAATCAATCACTATCCCTGTAAAATAACCCTGATGGAATATGGCGGCAGGTACAACATCAAATTTGAAGACAGCTTATCGGCCATTACCCTGAAACTGATATCTCCTGATGCAGGTATGACTCCGGATGAAATAATGGAGGCCATAGACCCACAGTTGGTAAAAAAAGTATTGCAGCAGTTAAACCACTGCAACGAAATATCGCTAACTCATTTTTACAAACCGCTTAACTCACCAAATCAGGATGATGATGATATCATCTGACTGGTTAAATCCCAAACAAACAACATGAAAACTGAGCAGATTTCAGGAAATATCGTAAATATTCAACAAAGAGATATCTATCCCGGCATAATTGATATGGCCAACGGGAAAATTACTGCCATAAGTAAAACCAACGGACCTGTACCCGACCGATTCATACTGCCCGGTTTTATAGATGCTCATGTTCACATCGAAAGCAGTATGCTGGTTCCTTCTGAATTTGCAAGAATCGCCGTTTGTCATGGTACAGTAGCTACTGTTTCCGACCCTCACGAGATTGCCAATGTTCTTGGAGTAGATGGAGTGGATTACATGATAGATAATGGCAATACGGTTCCCTTTCACTTCTTTTTTGGTGCACCTTCCTGTGTGCCGGCTACTTCCTATGAGACCTCGGGGGCTATTATTGACAGCAGTCAAATTGCTGCATTACTCCAACGCCCTGAAATTCTCTATCTCAGTGAAATGATGAATTACCCCGGTGTACTGCACGGCGATCCGGAAGTGCTGGCAAAACTCAACGCTGCTCGACAGGCAGGCAAACCCATAGACGGTCACGCTCCGGGACTTGCCGGTGATGCGGCGGTGAATTACATCCGGGCAGGAATTACTACCGATCATGAATGTTATACCCTGGAAGAAGCCAGGTTCAAAGCTTCTCATGGCATGAAAATAGCCATCCGAGAAGGCAGTGCGGCCAGAAACTTTAACGAACTGATACCTCTCATCAGAGAATACCCCGGGCAGATCATGTTCTGCAGTGACGACAAACACCCCGATGACCTGATGAAAGGTCATATCGACAGGCTTGTAGCAGGGGCAGTAAGTATGGGATATGATCTTTTCGACATTCTTCAGGCTGCCTGCATCACACCGGTGGAACATTACAATCTCCCTTTGGGCCTTCTTAGGCCCGGAGACCCTGCTGACTTTATCATTGTAACAGATCTGACCCACTTCAAACATCAGGCTACTCATATCAGTGGACAAAAGGTGGCTGAGTTTGGACGACCCCTGATGGGAACAGAGCCGGCAGAAACACCCAATCAGTTTTTCCCGGTAAGCATTACAGCAGATGATATTGCACTTCCGGCTCAGGAAGGGGATGTTCGGTGTATTAAAGCCCTGGACGGATTATTAATTACTGAAAGCATTGAATGGGTTCCCAGGGTGGAAAACGGATGGGTAGTTGCCGATACTCAACGGGATATCCTGAAACTGGTGGTGATCAATCGCTATCGGCAGGCACCGCCGGCAATCGGGCTGATTCATGGTTTTGGCTTAAAAGAAGGCGCACTGGCTTCCACGGTAGCTCACGATTCACATAATATCATTGCAGTAGGAACCGACGACGAAAGTATTGCCCGGGCTGTGAACACAGTAGCTAAGCACGGAGGTGGCATTGCAGCGGTTGGTCCTCAGTCGGCTAAAGTGCTTCCATTGCCGGTAGCCGGTCTTATGAGCATTCAGGATGCAGCCACCACAGCCGGGTTATATGAGGAAATTGACCTGGAAAGTAAAAAGTTGGGTTCGCAGCTTCGAGCTCCATTCATGACTTTGTCATTTATGGCCCTGTTAGTGATCCCCAGCCTGAAATTAAGCGATCAGGGATTGTTTGATGGCCATACTTTCAAGTTTAAAACACTGTTCACCGGATGATCCGAGGGTTATTAAGAACCGTTTTAATTAACCGGATTCACTGCCATAATCTTCACAGCTCAGCAGGCCGGTGGTATCTTTGGCTTCAGTAAAATATCCAAAGCAAATCAACTCAAAGTTATGGGACAGTTTCCTTCAGATCTCGAAATAGCCCGACAGGCAAAAATCCAACCCATTAAAGATATTGCGGCCAAACTTGGGCTTGATGAAGAACATCTTCATTTTTACGGACGACACATAGCCAAGCTGCCTTTAAATCTGATCGACCACGAAAAAATCAGTCGCTCAAAGCTCGTATTAGTGGCTGCCATAAACCCCACCCCTGCCGGTGAAGGTAAAACTACCATCTCGGTTGGCCTTGCTGATGGACTCAACAAAATCGGGAAAAAGACTGTGGTGGCTTTGCGTGAACCTTCACTGGGACCTGTTTTTGGCATGAAAGGCGGCGCAGCCGGCGGCGGATATGCACAGGTTATCCCCATGGAAGATATCAATCTCCACTTTACGGGTGATTTTGCTGCCGTAGAAAAAGCCAATAACCTTTTGGCAGCACTAATTGACAACAACCTCCAAAATGACAAACTGAGATACAACCTCGACCCGAGAACCATCACCTGGAAAAGGGTAATGGATATGAACGACCGTGCCTTGCGCCACATTTTAATCGGTATTGGCGGTACAGCCAATGGTATTCCCCGCGAAGATGGTTTTAATATTACTCCCGCTTCTGAAGTGATGGCCATTTTGTGTATGAGCCATGACATGGAAGACCTTAAAAGGAGAATGGGGAATATCCTGGTTGGCTTTACCTTTGGCAAAAAACCCGTCTATGCCCGCGATCTACAGGCTCAGGGCGCTATGGCATTGCTGATGAAAGATGCCATTAAACCCAACCTGGTACAAACCTTGGAAGGCAACCCTGCCATTATTCACGGTGGGCCTTTTGCCAACATCGCACAGGGTACCAACAGCATCATAGCCACCCGAATGGCCATGTCACTCAGCGACTATGTGATTACCGAAGCCGGGTTTGGTGCCGATCTTGGTGCTGAAAAATTTCTTCACATCAAATGCGTGGAAGCAGGGCTTAAACCGTATACCATTGTTTTGGTAGTCACCATGAAGGCATTGCGCTATCATGGGGGTGCCAAAAAAGATGAACTGAATTCACCCAGCGTGATCAGGGTAGAAGACGGATTTGCCAACCTGAGTAAGCACATTGAAAATTGTAAAGCATTTGGAATAAACCCGGTTGTAGCCATCAATGAATTTCCGGGCGACAGCGAAGAAGAAGTTTACTTTGTGCGCAAACAATGTGCTAAAATGGGAGTCCAGGCTGTGGTTTCCCAGGCCTTTGCCAAAGGCGGAGAAGGCTCGGTAGAACTGGCCGAAACTGTTTGCAGGGTGGTGGAAAAGCAGGACAGCGATTTCAAACCTCTTTACTCCCGTGACATGCCACTGGAAGATAAGATCCGTACCGTTGCCACTAAGGTTTACGGCGCTGCAGACATTGCGCTGGCTTCAAGGGCAAAACGGCAGTTAAAAATCATCAAAGAACTGGGCTATGATAACCTGCCGGTGTGTATAGCCAAAACCCAAAAATCGCTCTCCGACGACGAAACTCTTCGTGGAAGACCGGAAGGGTTTACCCTGCAGATCAGGGAATTTGAATTGGCTATCGGGGCAGGATTTATCATTCCTATTGTAGGTGAACTGATGCGCATGCCTGGCTTGCCGGCAGTTCCGGCCTCCGTGTATATGGATATTGATAACGATGGAAACATCAGCGGACTGAGCTAAGGCTTAGTAGAAAATTGCCTGATATAGTGAATGTAATCTGTGCGGGGCATATTAGTGAGCCCGGCCTGGCGACCAATGGTTATAAGTTGTCCGCGGTGATACGTGGAATGATTCACCACATGAATAATTACATCCCCCCTGGTAATCCCGGGTGAGTCTTCAGATATGGGTTTGTTGAGATCTTTTGAAGTCATCTGTATCACATGGTCCCTGAAGTCCGCTGAAGTAGTTAAAAAACCTTGAAACATTGCTGCAGCTTCTCCTTCAAAACTATTCCCCGGTAGATTTTCCCAAGACTCACCCTGAAGTGACCGAAGCCAGCCTTCTTCCGCATTCCATATGTGTATAAGCGTTACGTAAAGCCCGGGAAAACTGGACTCTATTTCCAAATGCATCAAACTGTCTGGTGTATTGCTCAGCCATTCAGCAAACCGTGTATTAGCCCAGTAATTGTATTCTGCCAGTGCCTTTAAATACTCCGCTGAACCACCAGAATGGGGTGTCGTCATTTCGTGTTGCATCATTTTGTCTTTATCCTTTCCAACTGAATAATCAACAATAAAGAAACACAAACTTATCAGTAAACCGGTCGGCATCTTTCGGAATTTTATTGACGCGTTTAAACAAACGCAAGGCGTTCAGGTTCAGCGATCCGGCCTATGACTTAGCCGAAATGGCAGCAAGTCGGCGGTACACCTCCATAACCTGAGGACCTAGTTGCGTTTGCCCGTCGTTGACGATTATGAAATCAGCATGCTTTAGCATTTCCTTCTCGGAAAGCTGGTTTTTTATTCTTTCCATAACTTTTTGTGGGCTAACGCCGTCGCGTTTTACCACCCTGTCCAATCTAAGAGCCTCAGGAGCGGTTACCACAATGATGGCATCAAGTTGGCGGTAACTTCCGCTTTCTATCAACAATGCGGCTTCCTTCAAGGTAAACGGCACATCTGAAAACTGCAGATGCCACTGATCACCGGCCTCAATCACCACAGGATGCACCAGTGCATTAAGCGCTGCCAGTGTTTCGGGCTCAGCAAATACCTTTTCTGCAATGAAGCTTCTGTTTAGCTTTCCGTTTTTATCAAAAGCCTCACTCCCAAGCAGATCAACAATTTTCACTTTTAACTGAGCATTCTCCTCCATCAATCGTTTGGCCTCTTTATCTGCATTAAACACAGGTATGCCAAGGGATGAAAACATACTGCATATCAGACTTTTCCCGCTGCCTATACCACCGGTTATACCCACCTTCAATACCCGGCTACTCATGATGCAAGGGTTCCGGGGAAGGCATAAACACCACCTCTACCATACGGGGCTGAAAATCGTAAGAGCGAATATAATCTGCCTCCTTTTTGAGATCAACATTAACCGGTATGGTAGCTGTAATCTGTCCGATATTGATTTCGGCGATATCGGCTTCCGCGCTGAAATAAGTGCTGTCAACCATGGCATACTTCCTGAGCGGCACCAGGCAAAAGATCCTGGCCATTCTTGGCTCAACCCTAACGGAAGTCGTACCCGGAACATTTGTAAGTATTATCGGCAGCTCTACTACTTTTTCAGTATATGCTTCCACAGGCAACAAAAAATCCACAATGTAGCGGTCGAGTGTCACTCCTTCCACGGGCCGCTTTAGTGGCACTGTCCTCCGGACAGTATCCCTTACCTGTTCCATTTCAATGAACTCAGTTGGCCATTCATGAATATTTCTGAGCTGCCCGGGGGCACCGTAAACAGTTACCGAGTCAGGTATAACTGTTATGGTTTCACCGGTGTAGTGGTTGGTGAGGGTTTCAATACTGAAATGCGGTACAACGGGAACTTTTTTACTGGTGCCTTCCACTACCTCTAGCTGAATTGACTCGGGGTCAATATTAATGATCTCAATACCGGCTTCCCCGATGTGATCTGCAACTTTGCGTATAAGCTGAAGTGTGGTGTAGCTGCGCGTGGTTTCTGAATATTCAATAACCACAGGCTGCCTGAACTTCTGATTACTGAACAGCAATGCCCAGCCTTGTCCGCGGTAACGAACCATTAACTGGGGTGGTGGAGTAACATCAAACAGCAAATGACCTGGAATCTCGTAGGAAATTCCCATGGAACGGGTATTCTCATAGGTTTGCATCATTTTAAGGACAAACCAGAAAGTAAGGGCAGCCAAAAAACATATAGTAATCAGAATGCGCTCCCTGACCTGTTTGTTTCGTGCCTGCAAATCACGATTCCTGCTCATGCGTACTCAGTGAAGCTGTAAGCTCCTGTGAAACGCTTCCCTTTTCAACAGTCAAAAAAGTTTTGCTGTCAACCTGTATGGAAACGGTGGTTTCGTCAACCTTGGCAATTTTTCCGTGTATTCCGCCATTGGTAATTACCTGCTGGCCTTTGGACAGGTTTTCAATAAATTCACGCTGGAGCCTGGAACGTTTGTTTTGAGGCCTTATAATGAAAAAGTAGAATACTGCAGCAATTGCCAGTAAAGGTAACCAACTGATCATGGGAGTAGATTAATTAAAATTCAGGCGGCACAGATTGCATTGCCGCCGCGCAAAAATACAATTTCTTTACCCAATTATCCGGATAAAATGGTGACTACCCGGCAGCATCCACATGGCCCACTATGTACACTTGAGTTTGTGGTGGCAAAGTATTGGCCTCAATGGTAATGGCCTGCCTACGAGCCCCGGGGCGATTGGTTGAATCAAACCGTACTGTTATTTCACCTGACTCTCCGGGTAAAATCGGCGCACGGGGCCATGCCGGCACTGTACATCCACAGCCGGAAGTTGCACGTTGTATGATCAACGGGCCCTCACCGGTATTGGTAAAAGAAAAGGTGTGTTCCACAATTTCTCCTTCTGAAATAGTGCCAAACTGATACTCGCTGACCTCAAATTCGATTATTGGCAATGCTGCCTGTGTGTCACTTCCTCTGGCACTGGCAGGGTTGCGTATAAGATCGGCATTACTCACTCCTCCGGTTTCAGCTACAACTCCACTAAGGCGTTTTTCGTCCTTCACTTCTTTGGCATGGTCACAAGCGAAAAAACCTACCATAGTTATCATCAATACAGCTACTATCCAATACTTCATCATTTGTTCGTACTATGTTTATCCTTTTATAACTCTGATTTCCACCCTACGGTTTTTGCGCAGACTTTCAGCAGATTTGCCCTCGTCTGCAGGATGAAAGTCACCAAATCCTCTGACGTAAATTCCGGTTTCAGAAACTCCTGCTTTTGTGAGGGCTTCCAGCACTTCACGTGCCCTGAGCTCAGAAAGAATCTTGTTGTTCTCTATGTTTCCCGTATGATCGGTATGCCCTTCAATGATGAGGGTATAACCTTCCTCATGGGTAAGTAATGCTGCCAGTTCATTGATCCTGCGCAACTGTGCTGCTGAAACAGTATAGCTTCCTGTTGCAAACAGTATGGGCTGACCGGCCAGCTCTACAATCTTTCTCCAATTGTCATTAAGTACCGGGCAACCATGATTGGAAGCCGGACCCGGCTCAAACGGACAAAGATCTTCATGGTCGGGAATTCCGTCCCCGTCTGTATCGGGACATCCCTGAGTATGTGCCGGCCCGGGCTGATCCGGACACTTATCGAGATGATCGGGTATGCCGTCACCATCAGAATCGGGGCATCCCTGAAAACGCCATTCTCCAGGAACATCGGGGCAGGCATCAATCAGATCGGGTATACCGTCTCCGTCGCGGTCTGCAGCATAGGGATCGGGGCAACCGGCATTATAAGCCGGGCCGGGTTCATGAGGACATTCGTCAAGGTGATCCGGTACACCGTCACCATCGGAATCGGGGCAACCGTCAAACTCCGGCAGGCCCGGTATGTCTGGACATGCATCCACATGGTCGGGAACACCGTCACCGTCCCTGTCCGGATATTCGAAAGGTGCCGGCAAAACCTTGTCCCTTCTGCCAAAGCGATATTGAACACCAACGCGGGCATATTGATGCTGATCGTGATGACCTATTGATACGACATGCCCGGCTTCGAGCCTGACAATCCAGTTATTACTGACATTCCAGTTAAATCCGGCATAAACAGGTATCCTGTAGACCGGAGATTCAGGCAGGGTAAAACCCGTTTCAGGAATGTGATACCGCATACCGCCACCTGCACCCAGGTATGGCTGAACCTTTAAATAGGGTGAAAGCAGATAGCCGTTGGCCAGATGATAATTGATCCTGAGATCACCCTGTCCGCTAAGCCAGCTGTCGGGCAAGTCAGGTGACACGGCATCCTGGTGGGTGGTATGCACGGTAAATGACAGGGGCAGTTCCAGGGAGAAACTTCTGTTGAAACGGTAACCCGGTATCAAAGATCCTCCGAAACTAAAAGTTTCGGCCGGAAGGTTTTCATTTAATGTTTGGCGGTACTCCGTAAGGGCAGTAACTCCGGTATAAAAGCCGGTGACCGGGGGAAACGTCTGGCCAAACACAACAAAATGTGATGTCACAAAAAACACGCACAATAAGGAAACTCTCATAACAAGTTCATTTAGGGTTAATCTACCAATCCTCTCCCCTGCTTGTTTATTTTTCCTTCAGCATTCAGATCATTGATCAGTCTGTCAAGAATGCCGTTGACAAAGTCCTTGCTCTTGTCGGTACTGTACATTTTAGACAGATCTATATACTCGTTCAGTGTTACTTTGGTGGGTATCGACGGGAAATAGAGCAGTTCAATAACGGCCATTTGCAGCAAAATCATATCGATCACAGCAACCCGGTCCATTTCCCAGTTGATCAACCTTGGTTTGATAACGTCAATGCATTGTTCCTGTTTTTCAATGGTGAGTGCCAAAAGTGAGGCACCAAAGTCCTCCACTGTCTCTTGATCGGGCAGGTATTCTCTGAAAAACGGGCCGCTGTCCGGCATAGCACGGATACTTTTCTTCATGGCTCCGGCTATGAGCGACTCATCATCGATGAAGTTGTTGAATTTGTCCTCGGTTAACTCACGGAACAAATCATCTTTGGCCAGGGTCCGGTAAAGCAGCAAAAGCATATCGATATGCCTGGAATTACTATGGTCTGAATCACAGTAATAGGTGATGTACTCGTCTTGTTTGCTGAAATTGTGATAGCACTTTTTGATGATGTCTGTATCTGTCAGCAGGCCGGGTATTTGTTTGCGGTCAAACTCCCTGCTGAGCTCGGGGTTGTGTATGATCGATTCAGCCACCGGATTGGCTGCCAGTACGGCCTTGAACATTTGGTCTTCCCTGCTGGGCAGGTGTTTGACGCTGCGCTGATGCTCGTCCTTTTCAGCATGGAGAATGACCAGTTTCATCAGGTAAAGATGAAAAAGGTACAAACGGTAGGACTGTTCTATGAGTTGGTTGTAATTGTCTGCGGCCTGCCCTGCATTGAGTTCCTGATCACGACTCAGAGCATACAAAGTCTGCATCACTTTTATCCGAATGTTACGTCTGCTGAGCATCGGTGGCTATATGGTTTGAACTGATTGCCGTAATGGCAGCACAAAGAAAGACATTTTCACCTATTCCCTGAAACACTCTCTCTGAATTATAGTTAATGAGTAGATTCGCTCCTCATTATTCTTCTCCATGGGTTCCCTCAAACACCTTAACAAGTATTTCTGGAAATATCGGATCCGCTTTGGTGTGGGCATGTTGTTTGTACTGATATCGAATTACTTCATGGTGCTGCAGCCCAAAGTGATCAGGCAGGCCATAGACCTGGTGCTGGATCAGCTTACGCTATACCGGGCATTTTCGGGGTTTGAACTGCAGGAGAGTTTTATGTCACAAATTAGTGCTACTCTCATGTTTTTTGGCCTTCTGGTCATTGTTTTCGCTGTTTTACAGGGGGTGTTTATGTATTTTATGCGGCAAACCATCATTGTGATGTCAAGGCTTATTGAGTATGATTTGCGCAATGAGATTTACGCCCATTACGGTGAACTGAGCACGGCTTTTTACCGCAGGAACAAGACCGGTGACCTCATGGCCAGAATTACCGAAGATGTTTCAAGGGTTAGGATGTACCTTGGCCCTGCAGTGATGTATGCCATAAACCTGGTAGGTCTTGCTGCACTGGTGCTGTGGAGTATGACCCAGGTATCGCTGTCGCTTACGGCTTACGTGCTGGCGCCATTGCCTTTTCTGGCTTTTTCAATTTACTACATCAGCAATCAGATCAATAAAAAAAGTGAGCGACTGCAGGCTCAGTTATCCCAAATCAACAGTGTAGCCCAGGAAACATACAGCGGCATCAGGGTAGTTAAGTCCTATGTACAGGAAAAAAGCATGACCCGGTTCTTTGATGAGGAATGTGAACAATACAAAACACGGTCTTTGGACCTGGCCAAAATCCAGGCGATTTTTTACCCGGTGATGTTGCTCATGATTGGAAGCAGCACCATACTCACCATTTATGTAGGTGGTTTGCAGGTGATTGAAGGCCGTATTTCAGCTGGCAATATCGCCGAGTTTGTTATCTATGTAGGTATGCTTACCTGGCCGGTTACATCCATAGGCTGGGTAGCTTCACTCATCCAGCGTGCTGCTGCCTCTCAAAAGCGGATCAACGAGTTTCTTCAGACAAAACCCGATATTCTGTCACCCGATGAATCCGTTTACCCGGTAAAAGGCGATATTCGGTTTGAGAATGTTTCATTTGTATATGATGAAAGCGGTACCCGGGCATTGAGTAATATAAGTTTCGAATTACCTGCAGGCAGCAAACTGGCCATCATCGGACGTACCGGTTCGGGAAAAACCAGTTTGGCTGAGTTGCTTTTCAGGCTGTACGATGCCACGGAAGGAAACATTTACATCGACGGCAAAGTTATCAGGGAACACAGCCTTACTGCCCTCAGAAGTAATATGGGATATGTGCCCCAAGACGTGTTTTTGTTTTCGGATACTATAGGTGGCAATGTAGCCTTTGGCAATAACGAGGCTTCAGTGGAGGAAATCATGAAATACATGGATCGCGCTTCGATCAGAAATGAAATTGAGGAATTGCCTAAAGGCATTGATACCCTGGTAGGTGAGCGGGGAGTTACCTTATCAGGCGGACAAAAACAGCGAATATCCATCGCCCGGGCATTGATCAGAAAACCGTCCATTCTGTTTCTGGATGATTGCCTGAGTGCTGTAGATACTGAAACAGAAAGCAGGGTACTCCGATTTCTGATGGAGCAGAACGGTTCTCAAACATTGATAATGATCACCCACAGGCTGAAATCAATGCCGGCCTTTGACAAGATCATTGTTTTGGATGAAGGCCGGATAGTTCAGATGGGAACCCATCAAGAGTTGGTCAGACAGGAAGGATACTACCGCGAACAATACGAACATCAGCTCGAAGATGTTCAGGGTACTTAACAGGCATGTGCCGGACGTGCCCGTCTACCCTTTTTACCTTAGTAGGTAATTACCGTGATTGCCGAAGGCGCAAAAAAATGTGATCAATAAATAAGATCGTCGGCTTCAATATGGGCTATTATTCTATTTTTGCCTTGCAGTAAGTTTCCGGATCATGCAATATGTTTATTCCGGAGGCATTCAATTAAATCAGATCAATCACAAAAACTTTTGCGAAGTGGAATTTGAAAAGAGGAAACGCAATCAGGATGCGGTATTTTCAAAAAAAATGAAAGCCGGAAAACGCCGGACGTATTTTTTTGATGTAAGGAAAACGAGGGGTGAAGATTTTTATATAACGCTGACGGAGAGTACTCGCCGTCATGAAAATGATGGTTTTGAGCGCCACAAAATACTCATTTACAAAGAAGACTTCAATCGCTTCCTGAACTTTCTTGAAGATACGGTAGATTATGTAAAAACAAATCTGATGCCTGACTTCGATTATGAGGCCTTTGAGCACAAGGATGACGATTATGATGATGAGCACTCCGGCCAGGAGAGAAAACCTTATAAGAAACGGTCTCCGGATACACCCAATACCGATGATGAGATCAATTATAATGTGGCCACTGACGAGGACGACATGACCTGGTAGGCTTTCAGCCGTTGAAGTACAAACCGGTCAGCACACTGCAGCTGTTCACAGATCGGTAGAGAATTATGTAAAATGCTTCTTTCCCGGCTCTGATACTACTACATTGGCACCTTCATTCAAACTCATAACACCGGATCATTATGATAAATCAGCGTCTCGCCAAAAGAGTTGAAACCCTTGAAGAGTCTGCCACCATCAAAATGGCTCAGCTGGCGCGGTCTCTTCGTGAATCGGGTAAAGCAGTGATCAATCTCAGTCTGGGAGAGCCCGATTTTGACACACCGGATTTTATCAAACAGGCAGCAGCCAAGGCCCTGGATCAGGGTTACACAAAATATCCGCCGGTGCCGGGGTATCAGGATCTGCGAGAAGCCATCGCTCAAAAATTCAGGGACCAAAACAGTATTCCCTGCAAACCTTCCCAGGTAGTGGTATCCAATGGTGCTAAACAATGTATTGCCAATGCCGTAATGGGGCTGATTGACAATGGTGACGAGGTAATTATTTTTACACCTTACTGGGTATCTTATGCCGAAGTGGTCAGGCTGGCCGGAGGTGTTCCTGTATTAATTGAAACCGGGTTACAGCAGGATTTCAAAGTAGCCCCCCATCAACTTGCGGAAGCCTTAAACCAGCAAACGCGAATGATCATTTTTTCTTCGCCTTCCAACCCCACAGGCAGCTATTACAGCCTTGCAGAACTTGAAGAATTTGCAGCCATCGTCCGTTCTTATCCGAATGTGCTGGTACTGAGTGATGAGATTTACGAATATATCTACTTCAATGATGACCCGCCGGCCAGTATCGGTTCTTTGCCCGGCATGTCGGAACGCACTATAACCGTCAACGGATTTTCTAAAGGTTACGCCATGACGGGATGGCGTTTGGGGTACATGACTGCTCCGCAATGGATCAGCGAAATTTGCATTAAAATTCAGGGGCAGTTCACCAGCGGAGCTAATTCTTTCGGACAGCGGGCTGCACTCGCGGCCATTCAGGCAGGGCCTGAAGCTGTGAAATATTTGCGCAATCTTTTCAAAGAAAGGCGCGATATCGTCATGGAAGGGCTCGCCGGCGCACCGGGACTCCAATACAATCAACCACCCGGAGCGTTTTACATTTTCTCTTCCATCAGAGAACTCATCGGTAAATCATACCGGGGAGAAATCATCAGTGATTCTGCCGTTTTTTGTGAACTGCTTCTGGCTCACCGGCACGTGGCTACAGTGGATGGCGGTGCTTTTGGTGCTGAAGGTCACTTCAGAATCTCCTATGCCGCATCAGATGATGACCTGCGCGAAGCCTGTAAGAGAATTGTGGATTTTACCCGGGAAATTTCCTGAAATTTGGTTTGAAACAGAATATTTTCATGCCGGCATGTCTGAAGCTGCAAGTCGCATCCAGTAGCTGGAATTCAGCGATTGTACAAAGCGTTCTTCAAAGTCCTTTTTGGTATACACCATCGCATTCACTACCGGAGTATCCACACTGATCTCACCGGAAGTCAAAAGCCCTGACAGTTGGTTTGCTGCCAGTACGCGGGGCTCTTGTTCATCGGCAATACAGCACTGCATGCGGTCAAAAAAACTTACGCCCAGTTTTGTTTCCAGCGATCTCACCATAGCCACTGAACTGTCGATACTGCACCCGCTGGGGCCGTGAAGAGTAGTGTCGGCCATCAGCACCAGAACACTGCCATACTTCAGGCCGCCCCACCCTGAAACGGGTTCACCGTGGCTGTCCCAGTTCATAACAAAAGCATGTACCACGTCTGTGGCTTCCTTTTGTTCGGCATCACTGAGTTTCCTGTTGGCTGTATAGATCCACACTTTG
Source organism: Saprospiraceae bacterium (assembly GCA_050485785.1). Taxonomy (GTDB): domain Bacteria; phylum Bacteroidota; class Bacteroidia; order Chitinophagales; family Saprospiraceae; genus JBJHCA01. The sequence goes on from JBJHCA010000018.1 coordinate 29,167, forward strand.
GACTCAGGGGGTAAAATTTGGTAAGGTACAAACATGATATCCGGTATTTGGCTTATAAACCCTTTTGCTTCACGATCAGTTCTGAAAGGTCGTAAACCATTACGTCATCCTGCTTATCTTTTTCCTTTAAGCCGTCCATCAGCATTGTGATACAAAATGGACAATTGGCCACCACTGCACGCTTGCCGGTTGCCAGTATCTCCTCTGTCCGTTCAATATTGATGCGCTTATTTCCGGGCTCATCCTCCTTATACATCTGCGCACCACCGGCACCGCAACATAGTCCTCTGCTCCTGCTGCGCTCCATTTCATCAATATCAACCTTCAGTTTTTGCAACACCTCCCGCGGGGCATCATATTCTCCATTAGCCCGGCCCAGATAACAACTGTCGTGGTAGGTTACCTCAATCTTCTCTATACCCTCAGTACTCAAACGCTGTTCTGTCACAAGCTGTGCAAGATACTGACTGTGGTGATATACAGTATATCTGCCCCCCAATTCGGGATACTCATTCTTCAGTATGTTGAAACAATGCGGACAGGCAGATACAATGGTCTTAACTCCATACATGTTCAGCACTTCAATGTTTTGCTGAGCAAGCATTTGAAACACAAACTCATTGCCGGCACGTCGGGCAGGATCACCGGTGCACGACTCTTCATTGCCCAATATGGCAAAGGATACCCCGGCATGATGAAGCAACTTGCAAAAAGCCCGGGTCACTTTCTGGGCTCTCGTGTCAAAACTTCCTGCACAGCCTACCCAAAACAGCACCTCAGGTTCCTTGCCTTCAGCCTGCATTTCAGCCATCGTATATACTTTCAGTCCGCTCATTCAATTTGTATTGTTTTGTTTATGCATCTTCATTGCGCCATGCCTCGCGTTCTGTTGTCATTTGCCACGGAGAACCGCCATTTTCAAGTGCCGTAAACATGGGCACCCAGTTCTGAGGCCCGGCAGATTGCGTGAGTATCTCGTGTCTCCGCATTTGCAAAATGATATCCAGCGGATCAATCATCACCGGACAGGCCTCTACACAGGCATTACAGGTAGTACATGCATGAAGTTCTTCCGGAGTGATATAATCAAACAGGCTTTTTCCGTCGTAAAAGTTTTCCTTGTTCAGGGGTATAACTTTGTCAGCGGATTCATGGCCTGATGTTGATTCTTGATGGATAGCTCTTTGTTGTGCTTCTTCCCTGATGAATTCCTTGTTCCCGCTGTTAATTTTTCGTCCTACTTCCTCAGCCCGGTCTCTGACGTCCATCATCACTTTCCGCGGTGATAACTTTTTGCCCGTAATACTGGCCGGACAGGCTGCAGTACAGCGACCACACTCAGTGCAGCTGTAAGCATCCAGAATATTCTTCCAGCTAAGTCCGGTAACATCGCCTGCTCCAAACTCAGGTATTTCTTCCCCTGAATCTGCCCCGGCACCTTCAGGATCCATCATGGCTCTTACTTCTTTTTCCACTTCGGGCATGTTCTTCATTTTGCCCTGCGGATCAAGCTTTGAAAAGTAAGTATTGGGAAAGGCAAGAGCAATATGCAAATGCTTGGAAACTGCCAGATAATTGAGAAAAACCAGCACCATAAGCAGATGCACCCACCATCCCAGCCTTTCGGTAAAAGCCAGAGAGCCGTATGTATAAGCATCTGCACCTTCAGGTACGGACGCACTCCACATGCCGGCTACACCGCTCAGAACCGGTTGAAGGGCAGCCAACACGGGCATTATAATGTTTGGCCCTACCCAACTGCTGATCAGCAGCGTGCCGGTATCGGGATAATATGCCGGATTCAGCCCCTGTAGCATGGCATCTGCCCCGTTCATGGTCATGATGCCGAAAATCAAAATGATCTCAAAAATCAAGATCAGATTGGCATCCAGACGCGGCCAGCCATCCAGCTCTGACTTTACAAACCGAGGAATGCGCAACAAGTTTCGACGGTATAAAAACACCACTGTAGCTACCAGAGCAAGTACCGAAAGGAATTCAATAATGTTTATGGCCACTGTGTACAGTATTCCCAGATAAGGAGCAAATATCCTGTGCACGCCAAACAATCCGTCGGCAATAATCTCGATAAGCTCTACCTGTGTTGCCAGAAATGCTACATAAATAAATAAATGCAACACTGCTACCAGAGGATTCTTGAACATCTTTTTCTGACCAAAAGCAATCAACAGCACCCGCTTCCATCGCTCGCCCTTTCGGTCATTGATAGCCTCACTCTTTCCAAGCCGAATGTTTTTATAAATGCGGCTAAATGAACGGTATGCCAGGGCAAATGCAACACCGGCAATGATAATAAAGGCAATCTGTTCTATCATCCGCTACAGAATTTTTGCGATCTACAAGGCCAAACAACTGCGATATTACTATTTTTGAGCCATCTTTGTGCCAAACGAAAAGGTAAAGAAAGTAAATTTAGAGACGAAAATCACAATGACTAAAAAACAAATTCTCGACACCCGGCAGGCCCAGCAGAAAATCCACCGCATATCTGTGGAGATCATCGAAAATAATTATGATGTGGATGAAATCTTTTTGGTTGGGATCAATAACAACGGATATACTTTCGCCAAACTGCTGGCCGACCAGCTTAGTGAGCAGCAATACTTTAAAGTCAATGTTCACCGTGTTCGGCTCAACCCTGCTGACCCGGCCGCTTCACCCATAGAGCTTGACATCCCTGCTGCCAATCTCCACGGCAAACGCATCATCCTCACCGATGATGTCGCCAATACGGGGCGAACCCTGTTTTTCGCGCTCAAACCCTTTCTCGACATCGTACCCGACCGGTTTGAACTGGCCGTTATCGTTGACCGCAAACACAAATCATTTCCCATCCGTCCCGATTATGTCGGTATCAGTATTGCCACTACCCTGCTCCAGCACATCGACGTTGACCTCACACCGCAAAAGATGAGTGTAAGTCTTCAGTAGCCTGTCAAGTTGCGGGATAATATCCCCGTTTTAAGAAAACACTTTCGTTTCAATACCCGGTTTCGATACCTTTTAGTATAGCCGGAACTCCTTCTTCCATCCAGCGGGGCATGGGTTCTCCCATGAGATAATGATCAAAAAACTGTTGTAGCCGGATATTGAAATCAATCCGGTTTTCCAGCTTGAGCGGCCAGTGAGGTTCATTGTTGTAATTAAGCAGCCATGCCGGTTTTTCAAGTCGCCGTAAGGCAATAAAAAATTCTATCCCCTGATACCAAGGCACATGCCCGTCACGGTCATTGTGCATGATCAGTACAGGTGTGGTTACTTTGTCCATGAAAAACAGTGGCGAATTCTCAATATACCGCAGTGGATATTCCCAAATACTGCCGCCAATCCGGCTTTGGGTCCTTTCATACTGAAACATCCGGCTGAGTCCTGTTTCCCACCTGATGCCCCCGTATGCCGACAGCATATTCACCACCGGTGCGCCACTGGCAGCACACCTGAACATACCCGTACGGGTAATAATATGAGCTATTTGGTATCCACCCCAGCTGTGGCCTTGTATTCCAATTCTCTCCGGGTCTATAAACCCTTCATTGATCAGTGCCGTGGTGCCGGTTACCACCGCATTGTAAGCACTTTCGCCGGGATACCCCACTGTATAGGAAATATCCGGATTGAAAATCACATATCCCCGGGATGCATAAAAACTGTAATTAACAGTACTGCGGTGAGGAAACGGGATACGGTGATGATGAAGGGTGTGGGAGCTCCGCTCATAAAAATTGACGATCAGCGGGTACTGCACTGAAGGATCAAAATCAGCCGGTTTTACCAATAAACCGCGCACCGGCCGGCCGTCTGCACCGGTCCACGTAAACAGGGATATACTGCCCCACTGATATTCCGATTGCTGCGGATTGGCATCACTCACTTGCCGAACAGTTTGAAAACCGAGGTCGGTATACATCAGATCAGGAAATCGCTCAAACGATTCTGCAGTAAAAAATAGACGGTCACTGTCCCTGGCTTTCTGTGGCCGCCTGCTGTATGCCATAGCTCCAAACTTAAGGGCGGTCATCGTCCGCTCATTCGGATTCAATTGCGCATATCCGCTTGACATGGTCTCTTTGGAGGTAACGTGGATCAGCCAGTTCTCTCCCAGGGGAATAAAATGCGTGTCAGGGTCAGTGTCAATATACCGGCACACCCACAAACTGTCTCTTTTTCCCGTAAGATTTACTGCATGCTTCGGTGAAGTCGGGTCAATCTTCCACATATCATACCGATCGTATATAATTACGTGCGTATCATTCCCGGTCCAGCCGGCCAGGCCATAAGAACCCGGAAAGTCCGGCACATCGTGAAGCTCATTGAAAAACATCACCTCATCATTTGAAGTCAGACGAATAGTTTCACGACCGGACACGCTCCATGCCTTCCATGCGGAATCCGGCTTTGAGTACCAGTAGAGGTACTTGCCTGCCGGCGACCAGCGCACATTACCGGCAACACCCTCGGCCACGGCCACCCGCTCTCCGGTGATGATGTTAACTATACTTACATCCCTGCGTGAAGGGTAACCATCCCAGGAAGCTTCCCTGATGTAGGATTCATCATTATACAACAACGCCCAGCTTCCATCGCCTTCGGCCGAAGTAGCAAAACCGGGTTTTTCTTCATCCGAAAGCCTGACGAATACATCTCTGTCAGAATGATACACGGCCCTGAAAGTCCGCTTAAGTTCATCATTTCGCCGCACGTGTTGCTGGGTGTACAAAACCGGATCCAGATAATGCCATACTTCTACCTGAACCATTTCATCCGGCAAGGCATCTTCGGGGGGCAAAGCCGGCATAGGTGCAATACCCAGATACAAATGCTTTCCCGATCGGGCAAATTCCAGTGAGCCGTGTTCACTGAGCCGGTATTCCTCAAACTGTGACAGAAAGTCATTGGTGTTCAGCATTATTGCCGTATCACTGCGGAGGTCCCACCAATAAAGTTCAAGTTCCGGCACTTTAGCATCACCGGTGTCCTTCCTAACCATAAAGGCAGCACTTTCACCACGGTCACAAATTACCGGCCGGTAATAATCGCGGCCTCCTGAATGAATCAATCTGAGTGTGGCAGTTTTCAGCCCGGCCAGATACATTCCGGCTTCCGTTTCCATTTCATCCCCTGTAGTGTGTATAAGACCTCTGGCAGCATCCCGGCTAAATACCAGAGATTTCACAAAAGGTATTTCTGTCGCAGTACTGTCGGTATAATTGAATATGACGAGGTGATGCCCATTCTCATCATTTTGCTCTTTTTCTTTTTTGATATCACTTTGTGGGCTCGCTCCACTCGCACTTATAGTATCTGCACTTGCTGGAATGGTATCCCCGTTGTTCCCGGTCGCGGAAGGATACCATGCTACAACTCCAGCCCAATACTCAGGCATATCAAACCGGTGAACTCCAGGTACAATGACCACTTCCTCATTTTGAGTAAAAAACAACACCAGCGTATCCGGGGGCATATCGGCTCTTTTTACTTTCCGGCGTTCCATGGCGCGCAAAGTATCGCGGGAAGCTGTTACAATAAAGGCTATCAGTTCGCTGTCCGCACTGATACGGCTGCCTGATGCCCGGTCAAAGCTCAGCGTCCGGCCGGTTTCTGCATTCCAGATATTGAGAATGCCATCGCCTAGTTCGGGTTTTAGCTCGTAGGTTATCCACCGGCCATTGGCTGAAATAATCGGGTTCCTGATCTGATTCCACGATACCAGGTCAACGTGATCCATTACTTTTAAGCCGGAGCTTTGTGCTTTGACCGAGGGGGTTACGAAACCAAAAAAGCCACAGTGTGCCAGCAGGCACACCCACAAAATGCGATATATCATAATCATTCTTTACTCTTCAGTACAAAGGCCAATATCCGAAAAATGCAATAAATCGGGCTGCTCAAAAAAGGGACTTTTGGGCAGAAAATGAGGGCTAATATCAAAGCAAAAACTGTGCAAAACTTTCATTGTATTCAAAAAAAATTTTCGGGCAAATGCCCTTTTCTCACTGCAATTGCACGCAATATGCTGATTTTAGGCATATTATAAGATGACACCTGTCATAAAAAAAAATTGAAAAAATATTTGAAAAGTTTCTTGCATATTCAGGAATAAGGTATCTTTGCCTCCAATCCTTTATAAAAAAGGAATATAGAATATGCCTATTGCCAAAGCATTTTTGGTCTTAATGACCATAAGTGCACCTTTCTTGTCTGTGTTATACGGACAAACCGTGGTGCTAACTGAAGATCCTGGTATGCAGGATCTTCAGTTCACTTTGACCGAGAACCGGAGTCTGAACGAATTTGAAGTGCAGCTCCCCCACCCCGATCAGACCTGGCAAACTTATATGGCACGGGAAGCCGATTTTCTGGATGCAGACCTGCGTGCCAGCCGCCCTGATTATCGCTCATATATCGTACACCAACCCGATAACCCGGAGCTGCGGGGACGTATTTCCGTGTCAAGCCTCGGTATCGATGCATTTGTTTACACACCTCAAGGTCCTTTGAGAATTCAAAGACGTCAAGAGGCCAATGGAGGCGACTACGTGGTGTATATCCGGCATAATCCCTTTGAGCGCCACGTTTTTGAGGGGCATAACTGCGGTATGGATGATTATGAATGGCTGCTCAAAGATCTTCCCCAACGTGAAGTCATTTCAGATCGCAGTTCAGGTGGAAACCAATTTGGCGATGTACACAGGTCTTTCAGACTGGCTATAGTTACTACCGGTCAGTTTTACACGGCTAACGGAGGAAACATGCTCCAGGCCGAAACTGCAGTGCTCAATACCGTAGCCGCCATTAATTCCATTTACGAAAATGAGCTTTCCCTCTCATTCATTCTGCTTACACCATACATTTATACCGACCCGTATAATGACCCGTTCGTATCCGGCGGAAACCGGGTACATATGGCAGCATCTGCCATCAACGCTCAATTTCCTACCAGTACTTACGATATCGGACATGTTTTTCACAACAGCATGGCCCAACCTGTGGGTGAAATGCCGGGCGGCGGAGTAGCTGCCTTGGGCGTTACGTGCTGGAACATCACCCCGCCGGGTTGGAGTGGGCCAGCCAAGGCAGGGGGATGGAGTGGAGCTGTTTCCAATACCAATAATAACTGGATTCAGCTTGTTGCCCACGAAATCGGTCATCAGTTTAACGCACACCACACTTTTAACGGTTCAGGCCTGGCCTGTTCCCCTTCCAATCATCATGCGCCAACTGCCTTTGAAATTGGCAGCGGCTCTACGATTATGGCCTATCAGGGCATTTGTACTGCTCCGCAGAACATCCCGTCACAGGGAACTGCGGATAACTATTTTCACGTCAACAGCATCCAGCGGATGCAAGACTACATCCTGACCCATGCCGGCTGTTCACAAAACACGCCAACCAACAATGCCCTGCCTGACGCACAGGCCAACCCCTGTGAGCTTATCGCTACTATTCCGGTAAGCACGCCTTTCGAACTGCACGGACAAGCGGTAACCATTGCGGGCACTTCGGCCTCGTACAGCTGGGAACAATATGATGTTGCCTCGGGTACACAAGGGCTCTTTGGCCCGACAGCAGCAGCCCATACTGCAGCGCCGCTGTTTCGAAGTTACCCGCCATCTTCTTCTCCGGTACGCAGCTTCCCTTCTGCCAATCTGCTCCTCAGCAACAACCTCAACAGTTCGTTTGAAGCACTGCCAACCGTGGCCCGCACTTTGAACTTCCGCTATATCGTGAGAAACAATATGCCGGGCGCAGGCGGCATCGACTTTGACGACCTTGCTGTTAATGTCAACTCAGCAGGACCTTTTGTGATCACTTATCCCAACGGAGGAGAAAGCATTGATGCATTTAGTCCGCTCAATGTACAATGGAGCGTGAACGGCACTCAGGCTTTTTGCGGTACAGTCAATATTCTGCTCTCTGTAAACGGAGGACAGTATTTTGAATATGTGCTGGCTACGGGAGTTGCCAACAACGGCTCAGCCAATGTTTCCCTTCCAGCAGGTCTCGGTGACGTGGCTCAGGCCAGAATTCGCGTTGAATGTGCAACTAATCCATGCGTGGTGTTTTTCACTATTTCTGCCGGCAACTTTTCTATTCAATCACAGGAGTGCTTCCATTGCCCTCAGGACGTTGTTGTTGATGCATCATTGGATCAATGCGGTGCCCTTGTTGATCTAACTTCATTCACTGCGGACAGTTGTAATCAAACCGGAGTGTACAGCATTCCATCCGGATCATTTTTTCAGACGGGAACCACAGAAGTCACTTACACTGTTACCCATCCGTCGGGCAATACCACATCGTGTACCTTTCTGGTCACCGTTAACGATACGCAAAACCCGACACTCAACTGTGTTAATGCAATTGATGCAATAGCGCCATTCAACTCACCATCGATGTTTGTTGAAGTAACTTTGACTGCATTCGCCGATAACTGTTCAGGAGTGAGCGTTTCAAACAGCTTCAGCAACGGCGGTGCCAACGCATCGGGCATTTATCCCGTGGGGACAACTACGGTGGTTTTCACAGCTACAGATGCCTCAGGCAATACAGCTTCATGTATAACCGTAGTTACCGTTGAAGAAGAATCAGAGCCGGTGGTTTGGATAGATGGTGAGGTTTTCAAAATTTCCGGAGAGCCTTATCCCGAAGTAACCGTAAAACTGCAGGGCGACATTTCTGCCAGTACAACTACTGCTTACAACGGCATATACTTTTTTGACAATGTTCCGGCCAATGCCGAGGTCAACCTGGAAGCAGAGGTGGATTCTGACCCCAGAGAAGGAATCACAACCCAGGATCTCATCCTGATCAAACAACACATTCTGGGAGTTCACTCCTTACCTACTGTATATCACAAAATAGCTGCCGACGTTAACAATAACGGCTACATTGAAGTTGCTGATCTGATCCAGCTTCGCAGATTGCTGCTTTACTACGATAATGCTTTTGTTGATCCTTATACCGGCGTGGAGAACAACAGAAGCTGGCGATTTGTGATGCCTGGTATCATTGACCCGAAACCTTCCAGCCCGGAAGTACCTGCCTTCAGTGAAGTGTATACCCTGTCCGGAATCATCGAAAATATATCCGATGCCAATTGGGTAGCTATTAAGGTGGGCGATGTCAATGATCTTTCTACTCCTGAAGAAATGGCCGGCATGAACATCGGACAACAGCGTTCTGCCATGATCCTTTCAGTTCAGGACCTCTACCTGACTGCCGGTCAGCATTACAGCATCCCGCTTTATACGGCTGATTTCCACAGTATTAACGGGCTGCAAATGCAACTCCTGCTTCAGGATGGAATAAGCCTGAACAATCTGGAAAGCCCGGAACTCAAAGCATGGGGTTCACATCATTACAATGTGATCATGCAGCAGGGCAATGAATCCCTCCTCGTAAGCTGGAATGATGCACAGGGCTGGGAAGGTGCTGAAAACAACCTGTTTGTAATGAATGTATATGCCGTTCAGTCCGGATATCTTAGTAACATGTTGACTATTTCTGATCAGCTACTCACCAGCGAAGCTTATCACAGCGATGATGGTATTTCAGGGATAGCACTCAACTTTATTCCTGCAGACAATTCTGGTACTGCAGGTGTTGCCGGATTAACCCTCTATCCCGTTCCGGCCTCTCAGGTGCTCAACATCAGTGCAACAACTGATCATGCTGTCCATGCCGAAATCAGTATTTATAATGTAGCAGGGCAAAGAGTATATCAGTCCACTCATCAATCCACCGGACAGCAACTCGAAGCCTCTCTCCCTATCCATCAGTTGCCGGCAGGAAACTACCTGCTTCGCCTGGATGATGGTGCTGAATCCCGTGTGCAGTCATTTACGGTACATCGTTAACTATCTGCATAGCCTATACCTTCAAAAAGAACATCGCACTCAAACTTAAAGCAAGCAGGAAATGGTAATAATTTTCATGCTTCGCTCTTCCCTTTTTGGCCTGCTGCCATGGTATTGGAGGAATCATTTCGTCTGGCTCGCCATGGTTGCTTCTTCAGCTTATACAACTTAAAGGATTTCTTCTGAGACGGAACGCAAAGTCTTCCCCAACCCGGAAAAGATGCTGAAATAATTTTCATGAGAAAAATGTCGTGTACCCGGTTAAAAAAGCTTATTTTGTAAGTTCGGTAAAATCCCATGGCTGTCATGCGAAATTTCTTGTGGATAGTTCTCTGCAGTTGTATTCTCCAAACGGGTTCTTTGTTGGCACAAATGAACTTTACACTGGTTGGCACACTGGACTACCCATTGCCGGTGAGTGACATCTGGGGCTATACAGCAACCGGAACAGACACTGTAGAGTATGCACTGATGGGAATTTTTAATGGCACTGCAGTTATCAGTCTGCTTGATCCTGCAGAACCCACACAGACAGCTTTCATCCCGGGGCCGCATTCACTTTGGCGCGATGTCAAAACCTTTGGCAGCAGAGCATATGTTTCCAACGAGACCGGAAACGGTATTGCCATTATCAACCTGAGTGCACTTCCCTCGGGCAGTGTGATTCATCACTATGTTACACCTGTGGTACCGGGACTCGGCCAGATCACAACGGCTCACAACCTCTGGATTGACGAGCTGGGATATCTCTATGTAGCAGGTTCTAATCTCAACAGCGGCGGGGTGATAATTTTTGATGTTTTCACCCAGCCGGATACCCCGGTTTATGTGGGAATGGGACCACCGGTATACTCACACGATGTGTATGCCAGGGGCAATGTGATGTACAGCGCTGATATTTACCAGGGTTACTTCAGTGTGTATGACATAACCCAGCGCAGCAGTCCTTACTTACTCAATATTCAGAGTACCGACTACCTGTTTACTCATAATGTATGGCTCTCGGATAACGGCAATACACTTTTTACCACCGATGAACTGGCTAATGCGCCGGTGGGCATTTTTGATGTTTCTGACCCGTTCAATATTGTGAGGTTAGGAGCATTCCGTCCTTCAGGTAGTTTGGGTCAGGGAGTTATTCCGCATAATGCTCATGTAGATAATGACTTTGTAGTCATCTCATACTACACAGACGGAGTGGTGGTTTTTGACGGAAAACGTCCTCATAATCCGGTAGAGGTCGGCGTTTACGATACTTACCCCGGGCCATCCGGAGGGTTTAACGGAGCATGGGGAGCCTTTCCTTTTTTGCCCTCCGGACTAGTATTGGCGAGTGATATGCAATCGGGCTTGTTTGTACTGGAACCTTACTATCAGCGGGCATGCTGGATCGAAGGCAAAATTACGGATGCCCAAACCGGTCAACCACTCCATGCAGCAACCGTAACTATCGATTCCGTCAATGTGGAGACTTCCAGCAACCTGTTCGGTGATTATGCTACCGGATATGCTTTTGCCGGAAATTATACGCTGAATGTTGCCCTGCCCGGCTATGACACATTCAGCATTGCCGTACAATTGACGAATGATTCACTGGTAATCCTGGACATTGAACTGGTGCCTGTGCAGTGCAGTGTTGAAATCACCTGCCCTGTTCCCTTGCTTTACTATTTCACCGACAGCGGTTATTGCCATAAATCACTGATTTTTGAGGCTTTACCCTCAGGAAATTGCGCTCTTTTGACAATGCAGTACACCATTAATAACAATCCTGTTTCATTTCCTCATATATTCCCATTGGGTTTATCAACCGTAAATGCACAGGTTACCGACGTAGACAGTAATACAACTGGATGTTCATTCAATGTGTTTGTCATTGATCAGGAACCTCCGTTTATTGATTGTCCGCAGGATACCACGCTTGTGCTGACCGAAGGAGATTTTGCCGTTTATGTTGAATTGCCTGCAGCACTCTATAGTGATAACTGCTCATCTGTATTTGTGAACAACAGCTTTAATGCTCAGGGTGATGATGCATCGGGATTTTACCCTCCCGGCATTCATACTGTTCATTTTATTGCCACCGATGGAAGCGGGAACAACGCAGGTTGCTCTACCACTGTTATCATACTTCCTTCTCTGAACCTGAATTGCATTGATTCGGTAACAGGGTTTCTGTTGCCCGATACTTGTTCCGCTTTGGTAGATGTGCCGGTTCCGCTGATTTCCGGTGGGATAGCTCCATATCAGATAGAGAATAACATTTTCCCCGGGCAACAGGACGCTTCAGGATATTATCCACCGGGTGAAACCATAATAACCTATACAGTTACGGACAACGCCGGGAACCATGCAACCTGCAGCACTATCCTGTATGTAAGCGACACCCTGCTCAGGCCTCTGATTTGCCTGCCTGATACCATCTTGTACAATGATCCCGGATTATGTGGTGCTACAGTGGAATTTGAAGTAGAACAGGAAACGGGATGCTATGCCCAAATCTCAATCTGGCCAGAGTCAGGCTCAATATTCCCGCTAGGGTCAGAACCGGTAAGTATAATTGCCACCGGTTGGGGCGGCATTACAGATTCCTGCACATTTACGGTGACCGTACTGGATACTGAAGCTCCCTGGATTGATTGTCCGCCTGACACCATTGTTTACATTGGTTTTCACGAACCGGGCACCGTGTTAAGCTTACCTTCGGCTACAGCATCAGATAACTGCAACTTTGTGGATATCAGCAACAGCTTTTCCGGTGCATCGCCCCATGTTTCAGGCTTTTTCAGTACAGGACTTACGCAAATATTCTTCCAGGCTTCAGACAATGCACAGAACATCTCATTCTGCAACACGCAGGTTTGGGTGATACCAGACTCTACGGTGCCGACCTACACCCTTTCGGGCCAGATAAAAACATCAGCCGGCACTCCTCTGCCTTCAGCCAAAGTGATCATCACCGGATCTGCGGATACTTTATTGTGGACTGATAGCATGGGTACATTTGTACTGGATGAAGTCTATCACGGAGCATCGCTAAACTTTGAGGCTTTATTAGATGCGGAGCCGCTGTGGGGCATTACTACTTACGACATTGTCATGATTCAGAATCACATTCTGAATGTAGCTCAACTCCCCGGCCCTTATGCAAAAATTGCCGCTGACGTCAACAGCAACGGCATCATTGAGGTAGGTGATATGGTACAGCTAAGACGTTTACTGCTGATGTATGATTCCACATTTACAGATCCGTTCTCCGGACTTCCCAATAACACCAGCTGGCGGTTTCCATTGCCCGGACTGACAGATTCTTCGCCAGGGAGCCCGTTAGTACCCGTATTTGAAGAACAATATCAAATCATTCCCGTACAGGCCAGTGTGGCTGATCTGAACTTTGTAGCCGTAAAAATCGGTGATATCGATCAGTCTGCATTATTGGATATGACAACCGATGAAAGCAGCCTCTATCGTCATCCTCCAGTAGTATGGAATGTCAAACACCTTCCAATCGATGGAACAAAAATCCCCAATAATGAAAGCATTAATATACTGGAAAACAATGACCAGAGACATAAAATAATGTTTGCCTCTGCATCAGATCTCAACGCTTATGGCTTTCAAATTGCACTAGGACCGCTACCGGAAAGCATCCTTGAACTCAGTGTAACATCTTCACTTCCGGGTTGGTCTTCAGGTAATTATCATCATTTTCAAGGTGAAAAGAACTACCTGCTGATCAGTTTTAATTATGCCAATACAATAATCCGGGCTGGTGAACCGGTGTTTGAAATCAGTTTTTCCGGATCAGGTACGGTTTGTGTTAGTGATTGGATGATCACGAACAATAAGAAATTGGTTGCAGAAATTTATTTCTCCTCCGGTGGGGCAGCTGATGTTCTCCTTGTTCCAAATCAAAATTCAGGGCAAAACAATCCTGCTCAAGCCATTTTATACCCCAATCCTGCCACCAATCATATTTACCTGCATTACACCTGGCCTATAGAAGAACAGATCATATTCGAGATTCACAACGCAACCGGCAGTTTGGTTCTCCGCGAAAAATGGATGCACACAGAGCCATTGAATTTGCGTGTAACGGATACTTCAAGTTTGTTGCCCGGTATGTACTATGGAACACTCAGAGGATATCGTCAGGCCTTATATATGCCCCTTTTCATCATTGCTGACCGCTAACCGCAGTTTGGCCATGTGGATGATTTTTATTATATCTCTTTGTTTTTTGCTGTGACCTTCTTTTGGCTGATATAGTTTTCAGAATGAGCTCGTTTTGTTTCTTAGCTTTCCCTGGACATTGCGTTTGAAACACCAGACACAGTCCGTTCTATCAGCAGTTTTGCTAAGGGAATCATGAGTCACGCTGACTACTTTGAGTTTGTTTGTCAATTCTCTGCAGCATAGGCTCAGCTTAAGATTGACCATAACGATTTTTTTTGTATCTTTGCATTTTAAAACTTAACATAGTTTCACCTAAGCTGAAATATTTGTTGACAATTATGGATATAAATTATCAAAACATTCTTGAGCCTGCGAAAATTTCTTCAGAGCTTTACCATCATATTACTGATTTCTTATACGATCACCTCGACCAGTACGGCGACACCCGCGAGGCTATAAGCAAGTGTCTTGATTATGCCATGGGTAAAAACCAGCGTCCTGGAGGAGCCGTATTCCTGGCACTGGAACACGAAAAGATCATTGGGGCAGTTATCACCAATAAAACCGGCATGGAAGGCTATATTCCTGAAAACATACTGGTTTACATAGCTATGCATGGTGATTACAGGGGTAAAGGAATTGGAAAAACGCTCATGCAAAACACCATGAGCCATGTACCCGGTGATATTGCCCTGCATGTGGAACCGGAAAATCCGGCTGTTCACCTGTACAGAAAAATGGGATTTACCAGTAAGTACCTGGAAATGAGATTTCACAGGGCAAAATGATTATTTTAGGATCACCAAAAAGCCTGAGAATCTGAACTGACAATCCGATTGGCAGGATCAGGCACCTCAAAACACACTTATGGCTTATCTCACACTGGATAAGGATGTGATTGCCAACAATTACAGGCAATTGGATAAACTGTTCTCAGAACACCGTATTCACTGGTCAGTAGTCACTAAACTACTCTGCGGCCACAAGGAATACAATGAGCTCATTCTTGAACTGGGTGCCCGCGAGTTTTGCGATGCCAGGATCAGCAATCTCAAACTCATCAAGGAACTGGATCCAACTGTCCAGACTATCTATATCAAACCACCGGCAAAACTCAGCATTCCCGATATCATCCGCTATGCTGATGTCAGTTTTAACACCGAGTATGTAACCCTCAAATGGCTGTCAGATGAAGCCGTAAAGCAAAACAAAACCCACAAAGCACTGATAATGATTGAGCTGGGTGATCTTCGGGAGGGTATAATGGGTGATCATCTGGTTGATTTCTATGAAAAAGTTTTTAATTTGCCCAATATTCAGGTTGTAGGCATCGGTGCCAACCTTAACTGTATGTTTGGCGTAATGCCTTCAGCGGATAAACTGATACAGCTATCACTGTACAAACGATTGATAGAAGCCACATTTAACCATTACATTCCCTGGGTAAGCGGCGGAACCAGTGTGGTGATCCCGCTATTGCTGAACCATGAATTGCCCGCAGGAATCAATCATTTCAGGGTGGGGGAATCATTGTTCTACGGCAATAATATAACCACAGGTGAAATTCTGCCGGGCTTTAAAGGGAACAGCATGGTCCTCTATGCTGAAATCATCGAGATTACCAAAAAGCCCATGATCCCTACAGGCGAAATGGAAGCCAATCCTTCAGGAGAACTTTTTATTCCTGATGACGATCAGCGAGGTAAGGAAAGTTTCCGTGCAATTATTGACCTGGGCAAACTGGATGCATTACCACAATTCCTTCATCCTGAAGATCCTGATATTGGAATTTCCGGGGCCAGCTCTGATATGATCGTGTTGGAACTGGGCAACAATGAAAAACAATATAAGGTAGGTGACCGCATCAGTTTCAGGCTCGATTACATGGGAGCACTCGGATTAATGAGCTCAGATTATATTGGAAAGAAAGTTACCGGAAAATCGCTTGATATTTAGAAAATAAAAAATTACCTTTGCCCCGCTAAAATCGCCCGGGAAGCGCGAGACGTGATAACCGGGCCATGGTTTCATATTTAATCATTTGTATTATGCCAGTTAGAATTCGTCTTCAGCGCAAAGGCCGAAAAAAAAGACCGTATTATCACATCGTTATCGCCGATTCCAGAGCCAAGCGTGATGGCCGCTATATCGAGCGTCTCGGATTTTACAATCCACTCACTAAACCTGCAACCATCGAAATTGACCGAGACAAAGCACTCGATTGGTTGATGAAAGGTGCTCAACCCAGCGAAACCGTCAACGCCATTTTGCGCTACAAAGGTGTTCTTTACAAAAAACACCTGCTCGGTGGTGTAGCCAAAGGAGCATTTACTGCTGAAGAAGCAGAAAAGCGTTACCAGGCATGGATCGAATCCAAAGAGCAAAAAGTAGCAACCAGAGTACTTCAGACTTCACAGGAAATTGAAGAACAACGCGCACGTATCGCAGGTCAGGCTCCCGTAATCGAAGCTAAACAAGAGGCACCTGTAAAATCTGAAGAGGTCGAAGAAGTGGAAGAAACTCCGGCTGAGGCCGAAATGACTGAGGCCCCCACAGAAGTTGCCGAAGTTCAGACAGAACCGGAAATTGAGGCAGCAGCAACCGAAACTGTTGAAGCAGAAGAACCGGAAGCGGAGACTAAAAAGCCCGAAGCTGAAGCTTCTTCCGATGCTGCTGAAAGTGAATCTGCCGAAGAAGAATCTTCAGAAGAAGAACCTAAAAACTAGGAAACACACTACACATCAAATATTAACGCGGCCCGGTGTATTCTTACACCGGGCCTTTTTTTTGCCATTACCCATAAAAGGTAAATAGAAACCCATTACAAATTTTTTACCTACATTCACCCCATGAACGCAGAACATCACAAGCACGACCGGTTTATCAAAGCCATGTTTGCCAATGTGGACAATGCCAGGGAGTATTTTGAAGTCACCCTGCC
>JBJHCA010000019.1:0-43417 GCA_050485785.1 Saprospiraceae bacterium
ACCTTACGGTAAGCGTAAGCAGAGTACTCTATCAGTCCGGCGAAAGTGAGTACCGAATAAACCAGACGCCCTGCAGGCTGAAGGATATTCAGCACCTTTTTATGGACAGCGGCATTACCAGCAACTCCTATGCCATTATAGCCCTGTCCATGGTGGATGATCTGCTGCAGGACAGAGACAGCTCCCGAAGAAGATTGTTTGAGCAGGCCGCAGGCATTTCCGGCTATAAACTGCGCAAAAAAGAAACCCTGCAGAAACTGGATCAGGCTACAGCCGATCTCCATCGCGTAAGCGACCTGATGGTGAGCATGGAAGAAGATTTGAACAACCTGCGCAAACAGGCCCGGCGTGCTCAGTCTTATCGCAAACTGAAAAACAGGTACAATATGCTTTCCCGCTTGCGGTCCATGGCCAGACTCAATGAGCTCAACCACAAGCTTACCCTGATGGACGGCCATCTGGCAGATATTGAACAAACTACGGGTGAAACCGAAGCAGCCATCCACCTGAAAGAATCTGAGGCCGCCCAACTCAAACTGCAGTATTTCGAAAAAGAGCAACAACTCAAACAGAACAGTGAAACACTCAATCGGATAAAAACCAATGTTCTGTCCATTGAACATAAGCTGCAGTCCATACGGCATCAAAAGGAATTTAACGCCGCACGCAGCAAAACCCTCCGCGAGCAGCTTACAGCAGGTACTGCGCAATCAACAATACTCAAAACTGCTGAATCCAACACTGAAACATCACTGAAGCAGAGCGCCCAAAACCTGGAACAGGCTGAGCAGGCCTTTAAACTTGCCCGGGCTCACAAAGAAGAGGCAGCAGAATTGCTCCAAAAGCTCAAACAGGATGCACAACCGGCTGCAACAGCTCTTCAGCTGGCCACTGCCCGCCTCCAAGAATTGTCTCAAAAGCAAATTCGCGGCAAAGCCCTGGCCGAAGAAAGAAAAAGGCAGCTGCAACAGTGGGAACAAGACCACAATGCCGCCACAGAGCGCCTTACTCTCTGGAAGCAGCAGATTGCCAGCCTTGAAGAACAGATAGGCCAACAGCAGGCTGATCTGGCTGCATTGCAGAAAAAGCAAAGCGGCATGGAGCAGCAGCTTGAACTTTTCAGCACCGAGCGGGAGGCACTCAGGGATAAAATTCAGCGAACCGGGGGACAGATAGCTGAAATACAGCACGAGAAAAAGCTCACTTTGCAATACATGGACAGCCTTGACGGATTTACTTCGGCTACCCGGCATATCCGGCAACATTACGCTTTCAACAGGCCGGCACCGTTTCTAAGTGATGTACTCGACTGCCGGCCTGAATACAGGGTGGCCATTGAAAACTACCTGAGGCCCTGGATGGAACATTTTATTGTGGAAACGCGGCAGGAAGCCATGGCCCTGTTTGAGTGGCTACAGAAAACGGGCAAAGGCAAAGCTTCGGTTTTTGTGCTCGAACGCATCAAGAGCAAAGTGATACTCCCCTTGCAGCCGGGCATAGCCGATGCAGTCCACGCACTGGATGTGGTGAGTTGTGAGCCCCGTTTTCACCCTTTGATCCAACATCTGCTGAGCCATGTATGGATATGCCCGGGAATCGATGAAAGCAACATGCCGGTAACCCTGATTCAGTCAGATGGCAGCATTATCCAAAATCCGCTGGATATTGCCGGCGGGGCCATAGGTGTGTTTGAAGGACGCAGAATTGGTGGTCGTAAAACCATAGAAACGCTCGAGAAACAGAAAACATTGCTGGAGAAAGAGCTCAAGGGTCTGGAAGAAAAACTTTACCGGCTCGATGAGCAAAGCCGTAATACCCGGGCCGGATTTCTGAAACGCGACATTGAAGCGGGAAACCGCCAACTGGCTGAACTGCAAAACTCGGTGATCAGGTTGCAGAGTTACATGCAGCAGCACTTCCACAGTGAGCAGGTATGGACGCAAAAAACCGGGGAGATCAAAAGTCAACTGACCGAATGGGAAGAACAAAATGATATCCTGAATAAAGAACTTGAAAAGCTAAAACATGAAGAAGACGTTGCGCGTGCCCTCTGCGACGAACTCAACCAACAGCTTCAAGAAGCCGGGCAATACGCCGAGCCCCTCAACAGGCAATACAACGAGAGCCACGTAACACTGGTACGCCTGCAAAATGACCACAGCAACCTCGGGCGCGAACTGGAGGCCAACCGGCGGGAATATCAGCGGCTGGAACAGGAAATGAAACAGGCTGCAGCTGAACTGGAGGCGCTGGCCGGGGATGATGAAGGCCATGATGTGGAACTTGCCCTGCTGATGGCAAAACATGAGGAGGAATGCCGGTCGCGGGATGCAATGGCCGCGGGATTGCAATCCGGAGAACAAGCTTTTTTGGAGTACCGCCACCGGATGGATCAGGCCGAAGAATCCCTGAAACTACTGCAGCGCGAACTCCGCCAAAAAACCGAGCTGAAAGCCGAACTGAAAAGCCGGCGTGAAATTGTATTGCACGACATACGCGGCATTGAGGCTCAGATGCCTGCTGCAGATCCGGCTTCAGATATTACAGCTGATTCCGCCGCAACGGATCATGAAAGTCTCGAAGAGGAATGGAACAAAACCCGGGAAAAACTGGAGCGATTTGGCGAAGTTAACATGTTGGCCGTGGAAGCCTGCGAACAGCTCAATGAAAAATACTCCGGTATGCTGGCACAGAAAACCGACATTGAAGAAGCCCGTGATCTGCTCAGCAAAACCATTCAAGAGATAGAACGGACAGCCACCGGGCGTTTTATGGACGCATTTAGTCGGGTAAGAGAACATTTCAGGGAAGTATTTGGCACATTGTTCGAAGAAGGCGACACTTGCGATCTCGTCCTCGAAGATCCAGGCAACCCGCTTGAAACCGCCATATTGATCATGGCCCGGCCCAAAGGCAAAAGACCCCTCCACATCAATCAGCTTTCAGGTGGTGAAAAAACGCTTACCGCCATTTCGCTGCTCTTTTCACTCTACCTGCTCAAGCCGGCCCCCTTCTGCATTTTCGACGAAGTAGACGCCCCGCTTGACGACAGCAATGTGCTGAAATTCAACAAGATCATTCGCAAATTCAGCAACAGCAGCCAGTTCATCATCGTTACCCACAACAAACTCACCATGGCCGAAGTCGACATCATCTACGGCATCACCATGGCTGAGCAGGGCGTCAGCACGCTGGTCCCCGTAAGCTTTACGCAACTCCAACACGCCGAATTGCAGACGTAAAGCCTGCGCAAATGGCTGTTCATTCGGTATTTAACCGGTTGATGTCTGTTGAACCTGATTTTTGCAATGTGTTTTTGTATGGATATCTCTTTGTTGGGCTGCCTCCGGCAGCCGGTATAGTTGACCGCAGGTAACAGGGCCATGATGCTCAACACATCTCCCCGTCCCTTACTATAGCTGCAGATCATTGAACCGGATCCCGTAAAACAATGAAGGCAGAAACCGGTCTCATCCGGTTCCTGCCCCACTCCGTTCTTTTTGAACGATTGCATGTTACATCGATTGAAAAATGCAGTCTTCTTATTCTGATGTTATCATCAGATGCCTGACCACTGCCGGCTGATCCGGTATTTGTACGGTAATAAACAAGAGTTGATGCCCTAATTGCAGGTGGCTCAGATCTATTTCACCGGTTTGCTGATTATACAATTCATAACGACTTAGCTTTACACCAATCTGGTTGTAGACAATCACCTCGGCATACTCAACTAAGTGGTCGAGTTGCAAGGTGAAAATTCCGGAAGTCGGATTGGGATAAAGTAATGCACCATTTACTGCACCGGCATTCAAGTTACCTGGGGCCATAGGCGCTTCAGCGGCCTGGCAGGCTTCCACTACCGACATGCTTACGGAAAGTACATTGTTGCCGGCGTTTCCACTGTTCCCGTCAGCCAGTGACACCGTTACGGACTGAACCTGATCACTGATACTCACAGCCACAGAACTTTGCTGGCTACCCAAAAAAGTGCCGTATGTTACCACCTGACCGCTTCCATTGAGGTAAGTTACCGTCACCTGGTCATTATAGCGGTTATTGGGTGGGCCATTGAGCCTGGCTGACATGTTGGAAATAGTAAACTCGACTTCCGAGCTTCCCGCCGGCAGTTGCACCATGGAACTGCTCGAACCTGAGCCGGTATGAGTAAGCGGGTTAGGAGAGAAAACGTCCGTTACATTAGGACAATCTCCGTCACCACAGGCCGGGTCAAGAGTGCCTTCACAGATGCAGTCGGCAGTCCAGATGTCATTGTAGGTGCACGGATCGCCATCATCGCAGGGAGTACCTATCAGGCTTTCGTCAAACCCGGGGCAGTCTGTCTCGCCACCGCAGTACTCCACTTCCGATAAGCTGACGGAAAGCGTGCCACTGTAACTGCTGCTGAGTCCGTTGCTCAATGCCACGGAAATCCATTGTACAAAACCATCGATATAAACACTGGCCGAACTTTGCTGATTGCCATTGAATACGCCATAGGTATGCACTGTACCGTTGCCGTCAGCATAGGTAACAGTGGCTCTGTCAACGTATCGGTTGTTCGGATTTCCCGAGGTTTGAGCTGCAAGTCCCGTTATCATAAATGCCGCATGCTTGCTGCCATCACCCAGATTGAGCAAGGTAGACGAGCTTCCGCTGCCGCTGTGAGTAAGCGGATTGAACGGGAAGGAAGCTGTGGCCTCATTACAATCGCAATAACCTTCAATGTACTCAAATGAAGTTATGCTCTCATCATTTGAAGGACGTGGATCAGTTTCTCCGTTGGGCTGTTCGGTCCAGGCTTTAAAAGTGTACTGACCCGGGGAATACGTGATCTGCGGCAGGTAAACCAGTGTTGAGCCATTGGCTGCCAGATTACCCGTCCAGTTATACTGGCTCACCGGGCCGTTGTTAAGCTGATATTTAATTATCACGGATGTAATGGCGTTGGAGCCAAAGTTGCTCAACTCCACTTCGGGAACTGTGGTATTTTCACAAGGTTTTCCTGCAGGCTGGAAGATGGCGGAAATACCGGCATCATCCACAATTGACGGGCCGCAGGAGCTAAGGCAGGCGGCGTTGTAAACCCTGTTGCGCATCAGATCGCCGGGCTGCGGTCCAAATCCGTTATTGAAATTGATGCCTACTGACCGGAGATGGCAGTAACTCATCACCGTGCCACCTGATGGTGGATCCTGAATGGTACAGTTGTAACCTGAACAAAAAGAACCATTGTAACCGGCATTGGTACCACAGCAATCGATCGGAGTATTGTTACCGTTCCATACGCAGTCATGGGTATGGCGGGGGCCAAGATTGTGACCGATCTCATGAGCCAGCACCATCACCGTCCATGAGTAGGTGGGCACTATGTTGTACGTTGAATTCACCGCACTGTATCCAAAAGCAAAGCTTTTATTGCAGAGAACGTCAAGATAAGCCACTCCGCCACCGCCGCCGTAACCAACCAAATGGGCCAGATCACCATTGAAATTGGAACCTACATTATTCCTGAACTGACTCAGGTAATTACTGGTGGAGGGGCCGGTGTAAGGATCGGTTACATTCCATACAATGAGTTCGTGCAGCACCATGCTGATGTTCTCATTGGCATACAGCACAAACACCTGATTAAATGCCCCGGTAATGTAATTGACCGTTTGAGTCATGCCCCCTTTACCCACAAAAATATCATAATCCACTTCTACGTAAAGGCGCACACAATTGGAGGGGTCACCGCCTGAGCGATCTTCGGGCTGTGAGTCACCCACCTGATGCTCTTTGGGATCAACACCACAACTAAAATCAAAATCGATCAAAAGATCAATATGATTGTAAAGGATGTGTGTGTTGTCAGACCCTGAAAGCTTGCCCAGGGTGAATTCTCCTTCTGCAGCAATGATGAGGGCCATGATTTCTCCCTGATGAACCGAAAGGGCTGCTTTGGATTGAGACTGACCCTGAACTATTCCCCGGTAAAACACGCCCGGGTTTAACTCAAGGGGAATATCCCTGTCAGTGGCAGCGTAGAGATTGAAATCTTCAGAAAAGATATCCACCTTCACCAGCTCAAGCACCAGGCCGGTGCGTTCAGTAACAGGGAGGTTCAGTACAAGCACATCGGGTGCTTCCCGCAAAATGAGACGCTGCGCCGGTAATTGCGGTTGAAGGATCAGTCCTTCACTCACTTCAGCAGCAATGCCCCGGTTGGTCAATCCCTGATCGGAATCAGGAGTGAGTAAGGTGATTTCGGGGGTTTGGTCAAGCGCAGCCCGATGGTGATGAATGAGGTCCTGTACAGGTAAAAAATTCTGCTGCCCCACCAGGGCAGCCACAAAGAGCCATGTACAACAAATAGACAGAAATGCCTTGTAGAGGTAAGGTTTCATGTGCAAAGGTTTAATTTTATAATCCACTTGAAAATTGTCAAAACCGTCAATGATATTCGGATGACGACTTGATCAATGAGCAAAAGTACGGCTAATCTCTTTAAACACAGAAATTTATACCAAAAAATTGTTGGATATTTTTTTCTATTATGTGGCAAAGTATTGCACTGCCAAGGGATTTATGGCATTTAGCGGATCATTTTCATGAAGGTGCCTACAAACCACTTACTGTCAGACTCTACCATGCCATCGAGTGTTTTATTGGCTTTGTGAGCAAACAGCATGATGTCCTGTATTACCCGTCTGAATTCGGCTTCGTCCTGCCCCCCGCCTTCAATTTGCGAAACTTCTGAGAGCACGCGCAATACGGGTTCGAGTTCTTTTTTCTTGCGATGGATAATAATTTGACGGATAACGAGCCATATGTCCTTTTCGGCCACAAAGTACTCCCTGCGCTCGCCCGGGATAAGGTGCTTATGAATGAGGCCCCAATCGACCAGTGCGCGGAGGTTCATGTTGGCATTGCCCCGCGAAATTTTGAGGGTTTCCATGATGGCGTCGGCGTGCAGGGGCCGGGCTGAAATGAGCAGCAGGGCGTGCACCTGTGCCATAGTACGGTTTATTCCCCAGTGGGTGGCAAAGGTACCCCATGCTTCTACAAACCGCTGTGTTCCCTCTTCAAGCGTCATATCCAAAAGTATTGACATGGATGCCGTTAACCGGACACTCGCATGTAATACAATAATAACAGCACAATGTTTGGTTTCGGGGAGTTTACCACATTTTTGTTACCGGCACTTCAAAATTCATGAGCTCCACAAACTGCATCAGCCTGTCGTGTATGTCCATGGAAGTGATCTCCTTGAGTCGCTGTGTAGAGAATTTCTCCACACAAAAAGAAGCCATGGTAGAACCATACACCACCGCACGTTTGGAGTTGGCAAAGGACACATTGTCCATGCGTGCCATGTATCCAATATAGCCACCGGCAAAAGAATCACCGGCACCGGTGGGATCAAAAACTTCTTCCAGAGGTAATGCCGGACAGAAAAACACTTTGTTCTCATAAAACACCAGAGCGCCGTTCTCACCTTTTTTGATGATGAGGTAACGCGGACCCATATGGCCAAGCACTGCCTGTGCTGCCTTGGTAAGCGAATACTCGCCGGTGAGCTGCCGGGCCTCTTCATCATTGATGGTGAGCACATCTACTTTGGCAATTACCTTTTTGAGCATATTGATATCGTTCTCGATCCAGTAGTTCATGGTATCCATCACCACCAATTTAGGTCGGCGCGGGATCTGCTCTATAACCCGCATCTGCACTGAGGGCGTAAGGTTGCCCAGCATGAGATAACTGCACTTTTCGTAGGATTTCGGCAATACAGGATCAAAGTTGGCCAGTACGTTGAGCTGAGTTTCCAAGGTATCGCGCGAGTTCATGTCATGATGATAACGGCCATGCCAGAAGAAAGACTTTTCGCCATTTCTGACCTGCAAGCCATCGAGGTTGACACCGCGTTTGCTGAGCAGCTCCAGTTCATGCTTAGGAAAATCTTCTCCTACTACGGACACCAGGTTAATGTTGTTATAGAAGTGGGAAGCAGCCCAGCAAATATAGTTGGCCGCGCCGCCCACAACGTTTTCAGCATTGCCAAAGGGCGTTTCGATAGTATCAAATGCAACGGTACCAATTACCAGTAAACTCATAGAAATATTTTTTTCGATTTTAAAACAAAAGGTTTTGCAATTCACATTCGGTGGCCGTATCTTTGCACCGCTTCAAACGAGAAGCCCGAACTAACGGACAAAATACAAGTTTTTTAAACTTATCAACAAATAATTTTTGCCTCCATAGCTCAGTCGGTTAGAGCGACGGACTGTTAATCCGCAGGTCCCTGGTTCGAGTCCAGGTGGGGGCGCAAAGGTTCAATCTCCTTGAGGTTGAACCTTTTTTGTTTGATCTGCCATGACATGAATCAATTTTGTTTCAAATTTTCCAGGCGATTAGCATTCCCTTCGTGAGTTGTTTTGTCTGCATCCTCCAATGCCGGAACAATGGCCGTTTTTATATCGGTATTTCCGATAATCCCCTTCGCAGATTCATCCAACATAATTCCGGCTTGTCAAAAGCTACTATGCAAACAGGTTTAATGCAAAAATCATGGGTTCCGGCCAAAGCCGATAAAAATTTTTCTATCTAACTTTAGCGATCAATTGTAAGCAAGCGCATTATCGAATGCAAAACCACAAGCCTATGAAACACCTCTTCCCCATCCTCATTCTCGCATTCATTGCCATCCACTGCAACTTCGACCACTCCTGCATAGAGCCCGAAGGCGAAGCTGTGCAGGTACGCAAGGAAATGGAGCCTTTCCGCTATCTGAGGAGCAATGTAAACGCCAGGATTATCTACCGTCAATCAGACGAGTTTTACATCGAGTGGAATGGCCCTGCAAACTTTCTGGAGGAGGTCAGCTTTGAAGTCAACCGTGAAAGCCTGGATATTCGAAGTGACAAGTGTTTCAGGCGTGCTGGAGATGTATGGATTATTGTAGCTACCCGTGAGTTGATCGAACTCAATATGGACGGTGCAGGCTCCTTTACCGGTGAATCATTGCTGGGTTCACCCGGACATTTTTCAGCCACGCTCAATGGTGTAGGCGACATCTCTGGTGAAGTTCAGGCCGAATCAGTTAGTGCAATTGTCAATGGCGCAGGCAACATCAATCTGAGCGGCAAAGTCAGCAATGCAAAAATGGCCATCAACGGCGCCGGTAATGTAAACGCTTATGAGCTGCAAACAGAGCATTGCACCATAGAAATTGCCGGAAGCGGCTCTGCTCAGGTGAGTGCTTCTTCTACGCTCCATGTTAATATAACCGGAGCAGGATCAGTGCACTATCAGGGTGAGCCGGAGATTACCCGCAAAGTGATCGGAGTTGGCACCATCAGGCAGCGAACTGAGTAATTTTTTTGGATAACTCTTTGTTGTGCAGCACGATTTCCTTAATTAAACTCATTGTGTCACCAATTAGCCAATTTACATCAATAGGATCACTCTACTGCAACCGCAAATCCGGCTAAAATGCCCGTTCTGCCAAGGCGGATTCTTTATAAAATTCTCCTTGCTGTGGCGTTTGTCCACATTACACACCCTGCTCCAACAGCATCGGCAATTTGACGGATTTTACCACGGCTATGGCTTAAAACAGTGAAGGCCGGTCTGTAGTTTTTGTCTTTTGGCAAAGTTGGCCATTATGATATTACACTGGTTTTGGCTTTTCTTCCTTTCCGAGAAACAAATCTCCCCTCATCGTCCACCCCTCTACGTCCATCCATCTACGTCTAGTGTCCACCCCTCTACGTCAATTGTACATTGTCCATAGTTAATGGTTAAAAGTCCACCCTAATTCCCTTCGCTTTGATTACCAGCACATTGCCTACCACAATCTTCTCCCCTTTTTGACCCACTTCAATTTTACCCATAGCTACAGGAGCATCTTTAACATACACCTGGTAAGAGCAATTCATCCTAATGATCTTTGAGCCAAACTGTATCGCAACAAACAGATCCCGGTCATAATCACAATAGTACTCCACATGTCCATGCATTAAAGGTGTGAATGCCTGCGGATCAGACAATGGTACTAACCAATATTGACTGTCATCCGATCTGATCTCTAACACACTACCGGCATGTTCGTTGCTTGTAAAGACCCATTCATTCCCAGGGCCAATCAAATACGACCGGTACAGCGTTTCTTCTTCGGCTTCCTCAAATGAATACCGGATAGTGACCATTCCATCTGCTTCGATCTCTACAATATAGTTTCCCTGGGTTTCATCGTCAATAAGGCTGCTGAATGTCAATAAATCTACAACTTTCCGTTCAGAATTAACAACATGCGGAACTTCCTCAGCAGGTGTGTGAATGGCGGCTTCCTGCGCATGAACGCTGTTCATGATCCAGAGCAGCAATATTGACATTAATAATGCTTTCATACCAATGAATTTAAGGCGAACCGTTTAACGGCTGATTATTCCTCTCGCTTTGATTAACAGAGCACCACCCCGTATGATCTTTTCCCCGTCAAAACCAATGGCCATCATTCCGCAAGGATCCATTTGCCGCGTTGCACACACAGCTTGCCTGTGCCTGCCGTCTCCCCTGAAAATCACATGGCAGTCATCTATACAATCGCAGATCAGGTCAATTACACGACCCGGAACCTGCATGAAAGCCGATGGGTCGCTAAATGGGATGAGCCAGTATTGTTCAGCATTACTGAGGATCTTAAGATGATCATGTAAGTCTGCCGTATGCCCGCATGCTACCGATTGTACTTCACCGGTCGGTGCCAGGATCACAGTTTTTGAATAATCGTTTTCACCGGCTCTCACTTCGCGGTGACGGACATTCAGCATGCCGTTCTCATCAAACTTAACCGTAAGTTCATAGGCTTTGTCCGATTCATGCGATGCGCGAGATACAAAGGTATATGCCGTGTTGGCTTCGTAATAAGTCATCTTCTGGCTGTCGTCAGCATGATGATGAGGCTCCAAGTTCCTGATGTCATCCTGATTACAGGCTAATAGAGCAACGCACATCAAAGTCAATAACAAGTATCTCATAGCTTTCAGGCTTTAATTTGCCCAAATATAATACTATACCTGTTAAAAATCAACCTTCTAATCAGTTTTAACATTTAAGCCGCAGTAACCAGGTTCCCGGAGATTTTGACCCATCTACCAATAAAAAAAGCCCCGGATCCGGGGCTCTGGCTGTGTGTGTGGTACCACCTGGATTTGAACCAGGGACACACGGATTTTCAGTCCGTTGCTCTACCAACTGAGCTATGGTACCTTACTTTTAAAGCGTGGCAAAGATACTACCATCTTGTGGATTGAACAATACCGGCTAAAAAATAATTCGAAAAATTCTAAAGTCTGGCCGCCACCACAAAAGGGATTTTTCTTGCCTTTGTAATGCCGTCGGGATGAAAGTACTGAACATGAAGCACATGTATTCCCAATGCAGCTTTGGTGCCGGAATCCGTTGTGCCGTCCCACTGGAAAAATCCCTCCCGGCCCAGCAGCTCTTGATTGGCCAGTTGACGGATTCGCCGCCCTTGAGCATCGTACACGTCCAGAGTGGCAATAAATCCCGGCATATCCAATTCGTACTGAATCACCAGAACGTCCTCAAATCCATCACCGTCGGGTGAAATTCGGTCACTAAGCAGGAAAAATTCCACCTCGGCAGGTAGCTGCCCACCGGGAAAATACTGACTGTTCTGATAAGTAGGCGTGCCGTAAAGCTCCGCTGAGGCCGCAGAATGCCAGTTAGCCGGATCGTTGGTTTCCCGCTCGGGGTCAAGCCGTTCAAGACTTACCCCGCTTCGGTTGCTCAGCAAACCGCTGTGCAGACCATTGCTGTAGGCAAACTCATCCAGCACCAGCGGAGCAAAAATATCGGGAAAGTATATCAGCACGGTGCCACTGCGGCGATCCAGTGCCGGCATGCTGTTCTGTATCAGCCATTGCGGATTGAGCGGTTGATAGCGATCTGTAATGTAAACGGCATCCGGCGTTATGGTCACAAAGTCTCCGGGGAATGATAACATATCCGCGGTTATGCTCTGAGCGCGGTCAATATTTCCCGAACCGTCGCGATCAGCTATCACTAACCCGTTCATGTCAATAATCCTGGCAGAACGATTGTAAAATTCTATGAACCTCGATCCTCCTGTTTCGGGATCGTACAGCAGCTCGTTGATCACCAGGTCGCCGGGCTCAGGTTTGGAAGGCAGGCCTACCCGGACAGTATGTACGGCACCGGCACTATGCCCGATGCAGTCCTCAATCTCTGCCTCTACTTGAATGGTATACACTATACTCTGTTCCATAGGCTGATCGAGTTGCAAAACGACCTGTCTGAACAGCGGAGCCTGCACCGATGCTATAGTCACTGTTATCCCCGCTATGCTGAATGGATTGTTCTCCAACAGTAGAGCCCGGTTCAGACTCCTGTTAAAATCAATCCGCACCTGCTGAGCATTGATCGGATATGCGCGTAGCGGACGTAATGCTTCAGGCTCTGTGGATGTGTCGGCCACGGAATTGACTCTGCCCGGTGTACCGCCACTCAGGTCATTGGAAGCTGTCCAGTTTTCAGCACCAATGCAGGCATCGTTGTAATTCACCATTTCCAGTGACCAGCCGCCATTGGCTTTGGACGAGTTTCGGTACCACGATGACGTGTAATACACCGCATGGATGATGTTTCCGTCCGGATCGAGAAGCTCAATATCATCGCCCGAAATCCGTGGCTCGATAAACCCCTGTATATAGCGGGCATTATCCAGCCCAGCAAAGAAAGACGGTTGTGTGCCGTGAAACAAAACATACTCCCCGGGCAGCAATACGTAATTGGGCAAAGTCGCCGTTCGCGTGCGGTCGAGCAGGGCAAAATCACGCAGATTAACGGCATTGTCCGATCGGTTATAGAGCTCTACATATTTGCTGTTGGGCAGTCCTACCGGTGGATTGGGGTTGGCCATGATCTCACTGATCACAATGTCATACGGTGCTGCCGGCACCGTGGCTGTATACATAAACTGAAAACTTCCGGCAGCCGGGTTGCCTAAACAATCCAATACCACAGGTGCAACGCTCAGGCTGTAACTGTTACCGGATACCAGATAAGGAGCAGAAAGTTTCAGGATAACACTTTGTGGGCCATCGGCCTGGCTTACAGCCAAAACATCCCCCTGAAATCCGCTGATCGTGTAGCTTCCGGGATCCATAGCCATGATTGAGGGAATCCGTGAAAACCGCACATACACCTCGTCATGTCCAAAAGCTTCAGCCAGAGCTACTGTGAGATTCTGGTTATCGGGTACATCGTTCCACACTGAGTTGACTGCACCTGGTGTGCCCCCTGCAAAAGCGTTGGAGGCAGTCCAGTTTTCAGCTTGCAGGCAATATGCCTGCGGATTGATCATTTCCAGTGCCCATCCTCCGCCTGCCTTGGCCGGATCATTATACCATGAGGAGCGGTAAAACACCTCATGCAGCATCACCCCTGTTGAACTTTTCAGATAAAGATCATCCCCGGCATTCACCAGATTCGGAAATCCGGTAACGCCCAGCACAGTGCCAAAACTTTCAAACAATGGTGCATCATTTACCCGTGTCACGATCACAAACTGGCCGGGATGCAGAATATGAAATGGCAAGTTAGCCCCTGTGCCGCCATCACTGAAATTGATGCCCTGCAGATTGAGGAACTTTTGACTGGCATTGTAAAGCTCAATATACTCTGCATTGGGCAGGCCTACCGGCGGATTGGGGTCAGCCATGATCTCCGTAATGATCAGATCGCCGGCAACGGGCTGTTCAGTCATGTGGTAAACAAACTGCACTTCCAGATTTTCCGCCGTATTGCCTGCCAAATCAGTCACACTGAGTATGGTGAGATTATAAGTAATTGCCGAAGTAAGTGCAGTGGAAGTTAATGTCACTGAACTCTGTTCGGCTTCTACCGCGGTTACGCTTATGCCCTGATCGATTACATAAAGTTCCGGCTGTGAGGCCGCAAGCTGATCAATGGGTTCATCAAAAACGATCTGCACGGTATTTTCGCTCCATGCTACCACATTGGTAACAGATGGTGGAACGGTGTCCGGAATGACCGGCTCGATTTTGATGTGGTCAAAAAAGAAATGCTGGGTACGCGTTGCCGTGTAATTGCACTGAAAGCCAAAATACTTTCCACCGCTGTGGGTATTGTCTGATCCGGAAGCATCAAGCATCAAATTATTACCGCCTGAATAATCGGCCCAGAGTTCCCAGTTACCTCCGGCAGTGCGAACTACCCGTACTGATGCTTCCGCGGGTTCAAAAGCCACTTCACCATTGGCACCTCTCAATACCAGTGCAGTTGAGGTTCCCGTTTGTCTTCTCAATTCAATGGCGTCGTCATTGCCACTCTCCCCTACCTCGAGAAAATAGCCGTTTAAGGCCCCGTTGAGATTTGGCTGATCTGACTGTAAATACACCCTGAGGCGGTTTGTCCCTGAAGGTGGGAACTCAAGCCTGAAATAAAACTCCCAGGTGACTTCATCCCCGGTCTGTACCGGCACCATCAGATAGGATTGTCCGGCAAACGGTGCATTGAGCTGCAACTCAAAATCTGCATTGACTATGAAATGGTCTGTATCTCCGTACCAAGTTGGGTTATCGGAAAAATTGCCGTCGCTGAAATTTTCTTCAAAAACCTGGGCCATGCTGCCGAACGACCATGTACAACAAAGAGCTATCACCCCAAAAAATCGAAGTGCCCTTTTTAAAAACAGGTTGCCATACTTAAGCGAAACGCTTGACAAAAATTGTACCCGGCCATCAACTGACATGTATTCCGGAGAAAAAGACTTGCGTGTAAAGTTTGAATTCATAAATTTTCAGGGTAATTTAAGTCGTGGAAGCGTTTTATGGATTGGGCAGCACGGTACGCTCGCCTCCCACGTACCTCACCACGAAGCCGCCTTCGAAACCCAGCTGTTCAAGAGCACGCAATACCTGGCGGGTTTCGGGTTCAGATTCATAATTGCCCAGCAACACACGCGTCAGGCCATTGGGTGCAGTTTCCAGCTCCAGATTACCTAATGGCAAAGCCCCGGCAAACTCGGATTCCTTGTATTGCAGCACTGCGGCAAGCTGGATTTTGTACACCGGCGTCTCCACCACTACCGGCTGTTCGAGTACCGGAGCTTCCGGTTCTTGCAATACTGACAAGTCAGGTTCTACAGGCTCTTCGGAAGGAATCTTTTCACTTTGCGGACTGTCATGCTGAGGCGATGAGATTTCGGCCACCCCGGTCATTGGCGGTTCAGGCACTTCCTTTGCATTGTCCAATATGTATATGTCATTAACCAGCTCGGTTTGTATCGTATCTGCCTCCACAGTCGGTTCGCTGACAGCGTCCGCAGCTGTCACCTCCGGTTTCTGCTCCATCACCGGAATGCCTGCATCTTCATCGGTCATGGTAACAATGGGTTCAAGCTCCGGTTCTGACGGAAGTGTAGTTTTTGGATCGGGTTCTGATTCGGTCTCCTCAGGCAGGGTAACGGCCACAAAACCCGGCTGCGGTTCCAGTTCTATCGAGCGCCTGACGTGGGTTTCACGCTGAACGCCCTCGGTTGATATGTCGATGGTCTGATTGTAGTACCCGTAAGCTGTAGCCGTAAGCTGATACTTCATTTCGGGCAACAGGTTAAAAGAAAAATTTCCGTCATCTGATACGGTACTCCGGATCAGTACGCGCTGGCCGGTCAAGTCAAGGGCATGAAGGGCCAGACTGGCCCGGGGTATAGTATCTGCCGGCCTTCCCAGTAAGTGGACATGGCCTGAAATGGACAGCGGTATAAGACTGCCTGCATGCTGCAGGGCAAAAATGTTTTCGTGCACGCCGGAGTCATCAATGTGTATTTTTTTGTTGCTGCTCCACATGGCTTTGAACGGACCGGTGCGGGTAGTGTAATACCAGTCATCCGCCCCTGAATTGACGGGCTTGCCCAGATTCTGCACTCCCCGCCACGTTTGCGGTTCTCCGCGGGCTGAAAAAACATCATAGCCACCAAAACCTGCGTGGTAGTTTGAGCTGAAATACAGCACTTGCTCATCGTGGTTATAATGTGGAGTTACCTCATCACCCTGGGTATTGACCGGCGTACCTGCATTGACCGGACGGGCAAACGCCAAAGGGTTGGCTCCGGCCGGCTTGGATGTGTACCAAATATCCATACCACCCTGTCCACCCGGGCGGTTGCTACTGAAAATCAGGAAATCGCGGTCTCTTACCCTTACTACCTGCGGGTGTGCCTGAATACTACCCTCAGCATTGATCTGATCGGGAAGTCTGACAGGCTCACTCCACAATCCGCCCTGTTCTTCGAGAACATACAGCGCACAGGTAGCCGGATTTTTGCCAGGATGCTCGTCACAAACGGAAAAATAAAATCGCTTGCCTTCCTGTTCAAAGCTGCCCCCGGCAAAATGCCTGTCGCCCAAAGCACGAAACATTACCGGACGAATAGGCTTAGTCCACTGCCGACCCGAAAGCTGCGATCTGAAAATGGCATAGCTGCCCGTTTGCGTTGAAGTATAATACAGCCAACCGTCATAAAACTCAGGCGCAATTTCCTGGTATTCGGTATTGATCTCATCACTCAGGCTGACTACTTTGTAGTCGGGCAAGAGGTTTCTGCTCTCCATGGCGATATTGATACCTCTTATTTCCCGCTGTACGCGGTCAAACACCTCGTCGCTGTTTTTTGCCCTCATATCATACCCCAGCCTGAAACTTCTGAATGCTTCCAGCGCTTCCGGGTATTGCTCCAGGTGTTTGAGCATTTGTGCATGCCTGAATCCGGCCATCGGCTGCCGGGGAAAGTCCATCAATTGCTCAAACAAAGGAAGAGCATCAGCGTACATTCTGCCGGCAGCATAAGCTTCGGCTGCGGCTGCGAGATATTGCACCCGGTTGCGGCGATTGTCAAAAGCTTCGAGGTATAATTGAGCAGCATCTTCAAAACGGTGATTCGCCAGGTGTTCATCGGCGAGTTTCACGAGATCGCGCCATCCGGCATCCTGAGCCTGCACAGGCTGTAACACAGCAAACAATCCGATAAAGAACATGAAAATGAGTCCGGCCTGATTCATACAGGTGAGTTTAGAATAGTTTGTTCGATAGTTTCGGGAAAATAACGATGTTCCAGCTCGTGTATTCTGTTGGCCAGCGTTTCAGGGGTGTCTCCAATTTTCACTTCACATTTTTCCTGACGAATGATTTCTCCTTCATCATAACGGTGATCGACCCGGTGTATGGTTATTCCACTTTCACGGCTACCGCTTTCCAGCACAGCCCGGTGAACGTGGATGCCGTACATGCCTTTTCCGCCGAATTTTGGCAACAGAGCCGGATGGATGTTGATAATCCGTCCGGGATATGCATTGATAATTCGGGCCGGAACCAGCCAAAGAAAACCGGCCAGGATAATCCAGTTTACACCTTTTTCCCGGAGCATCCGGTCTACATTCGCCTGTTGGTAAAAGTCATCCCGGGTGAGCATATACACCGGGACATTACAGCGTTCGGCTTTACGGATAACGCCGGCTCCCGGCTTATTACAAACGATCACGGAAACCTCAACAGAGGGATGATTATCAAAATATTGCATGATGGCCAGCGCATTGGTGCCCGAGCCCGAAGCGAATACGGCAAGCTTATTCACAAGAAGTAATTGCTCAAATTTTAGTATAATTCAAAGATAGGTAATATTTTTATGAGCCCTTTACCTGTAAAGGTGAATTCAAAAAAATTAACTTATGCATTACCACAGCCTCGGTCAAATTCCCAAAAAGCGCCATACACAGTTCAGAAAACCCGACGGTACGCTTTACCACGAAGAGCTTTTCTCCACTGAAGGCTTTTCCAACGCATATTCGCTGCTGTACCACTGCCACATGCCCACTCAAATCATTCAGGTAGGCGATAAGTACTCGGTTAAACCCGAAACGGTGCACGACAGACAACTCAAACACCGCAGCCTGCACGGCTTTAAAATTGAACCCGAAAAAGATTACCTCAAAAGCCGGAAACCCGTTCTGGTCAATGATGATGTAAATATCATTCTGGCAGCCCCCACGGCTTCGGTTACCGATTACTACTTCAAAAACGCCGATGCGGATGAAGTGATATTTATCCACGAAGGCTCCGGCACCCTTAAAACCATGTACGGCATACTGCCCTTTGAATACGGCGACTACGTGGTTATTCCGCGGGGAACCACATACCAGCTTGAGTTTAAGGATGAGAACAACCGCCTACTTATTATCGAGTCATTCAGCCCGGTAGTTACACCTAAACGCTACAGAACTCAGTTTGGTCAGCTTCACGAACACTCGCCTTTTTGTGAAAGGGATATCCGCAAGCCGGTGAGACTCGAAACATATGACGAGCAGGGTGAGTTCCTTTTCTTCATCAAAAAGCAGGATCACATGTATCCTTACCGCTACCTGAACCACCCCTTTGATGTAATAGGCTGGGATGGATACGTTTATCCTTATGCATTTTCCATCCACGATTTTGAACCCATCACCGGACGAGTTCACCAGCCGCCGCCGGTGCATCAGACCTTTGAGGCGCGCAATTACGTGATCTGCTCCTTTGTGCCTCGCCTTTACGACTACCATCCGCTGGCAATACCTGCTCCGTACAATCACAGCAATATCGACAGTGATGAAGTACTGTATTACGTAGACGGCGATTTCATGAGCCGCAAGCACGTTGAACGGGGAATGCTGACCTTGCATCCTGGCGGCATCCCTCATGGTCCGCATCCGGGTACAGTTGAAAAGAGCATTGGCGCAAAAGAAACCCAGGAACTGGCCGTAATGATCGATACATTCAGGCCCCTGCTGATGACAAAGTATGCTGCAGGCATTGAGGATAAGGATTATTACATGAGTTGGCTGACTGACTAATCAAATACTAACCTTTGGTACCATACCAATACCGGCTCTTTTTTGTTCTGATCACTTTTTGTGTTGTGGTGATGGGTATGGCTGCGCCGCTGCATGCCGGGGGACAGCAGGTCAATCCGTTTGACATCTTTACTCCCGAAACCTATCAGCAATGGCTGGATTCTGTGCAGGCCCTCGAACAGGCAGCAGAAGAAAGAACGGATGCCGCTGTGCAGCCACCCGGAGGAGAGATCGGTTCTTTCAGAAACGGAACATCATTGCAGGACAGGGATGCAACAACAAGTCAGCCACTGTCAGACTGGTTCTTTTTGGGCTATTCATTTATTCTGGTGATGTTGGTATCCCTCATTTTCAGTGTAGGTCGCAATGAAGTGTTCAAGAGCTGGCGGGCATTTTTTAACCAAAATGCTTTGAACACCCTTTATAAAGAAAAAATTGAGTTCAAGTATTCAGTCTATGCCATGCTTTACCTTCTCTATTTTTTAGTGATGGGCTTATGGATATTCAGGCTATCGGGATACTTTGGATACAGCCCGGTATCTGAGGAGCGTTTTGCTTTGCTGGCATCACTGGGTGTAATAGTAGGGCTTATATTGAGCAAGCACTTTATTTTATGGGTGATTGCATCTGTGTTCCCACTCGAAAAAGCACTCACCAAATACAACTTTCTGATTCTCATATTTAATCAGGTTCTCGCCATCGCTCTTCTTCCGCTCCTGATTGTGCACTTGTTTTCTGCCGGCAACATCAGCTATTATGCCATGCTCATGGCTATTATTATGCTCGGGTTTGTTTATCTGGTAAGGTCTTTCAGAGCATTACTGTTATCTTCTGATCATTTGGTTTCAAATAAGTTCCACTTTTTTATTTACCTTTGCACCGTCGAAATTGCCCCATTGGCTATTGCGATACGAATAGTAATAGATTTGTAAAGTGCCGGTGGTCATCTGTATGGAAGCACGGCACCCTGAGTCATGCAACGCAAAATAATTGCCAACATGCAACAAAGCAGTGCTGCCAACGTACAACATCAAAGGGTCAACAGTATCCTCATTTCTCAACCTGAACCGGCCGCACGGTCGCCTTTTTTCGATCTTGTGGATAAATTCGGAGTAAAGGTCGACTTCAGACCCTTCATTCACGTCGAAGGCATTTCGGCCAAAGAGTTCAGAAAACAAAAGGTATACCTGGAAGATTACAGCGCCGTAATTTTTACGAGTAAAAATGCTGTGGATAATTACTTCCGGCTGGTTGAAGAGCTCAGGGTTAAGGTTAACCTTGAAACCAAATACTTCTGCCTTTCTCCCTCTATTGCCAATTACATTCAGAAGTATATTGTCTACCGCAAGCGCAAGGTGTTTGCCGGCAAAAAGCTGATCCATGATCTCAGGCCTCAGCTGATGAAACACCGTAAAACGGAAAAATTCCTGCTTCCCTGTTCCAACCTCGGAAAAAAAGAAGTATGCGATTACTTGAAAAAACTGGATGTCAATTTCCAGGAAGCGCTCATGTACCGAACCGTTTCCAGCGACCTGAGCGATCTGGAAGATATCACTTACGACATGCTTGTGTTTTACAGTCCATTGGGTATTAAATCCCTGTTTGAAAACTTTCCCGGTTTTAAACAAAACCAAACCCGGATCGCCATTTTTGGATCACAAACACAAAAGGCTGCCGAGGAAGCCAATCTCGTGGTCAATGTGATGGCACCTCAACCCGAGTTCCCGTCCATGACTATGGCCATCGAAAATTATTTGGAAAAGTCGAATAAGTAATAAGCCCGGGCTTAAATGACATTTTCCGCTTTGTTGATCAATTTTTCCAGGCTGTTGCGTTTGGACATAAAGATAGCTGCAGCTTTACACCTGATCCTAATCCACATTCCAGCTTATGACCGGTAAATTTTGTGCTGCGCTCGTCATGTTTTTGGTGGCCATGTTTTTTCACACTGCACCTCTTCAGGCTCAGGACGGAACCCAACCACTGGAAATTCCCTATTTCACTTTCGGCAAAGGTGTGGGCATTATTTCACCCGACAGCCTTTACCTGCTGAATATCCGCTTCAGAATGCAAAACCGTATTGGCCTGCATTTCAAGCTCGATGAAACGGATGACCGCTTTGAACTGGACGATGTGGAAGCGCGCATCAGAAGGCTGCGTTTGAGGTTTGACGGCTTTATCTACTCGGATAAACTGGATTACGTAATTCAGCTTTCGTTTGCCCGCGGCGATCTTGACTTTGACGATACCGGTTTCCCGAATATCATCCGGGATGCACTGGTTACCTACTCCGTGACTCGCAATTTAAGGTTTGGTTTGGGGCAAACCAAGCTGCCTGGCAACAGGCAGCGGGTAAATTCCAGCGGAGACCTTCAGTTTACTGACCGCTCCATTGTGAATGCCACTTTTAACTTTGACCGAGATTTTGGCGTTCATGCCGGCTTTGTGGCCCGAGCAGGTCAGTCGGTATTCAACACGCGTGCGGCACTAAGCTCCGGTGAGGGACGTAATTTCAACTCTGCTCACAATGGTCTGGCATACAGTGGGCGAATTGAATGGCTTCCCATGGGCTCGTTTACCCGTGGCGGTGATTATTTCGAAGGCGACCTGGAAAAGGAAGCAAGTCCAAAACTGTCCATTGGTCTGGCCGGAAGTTATAACCGGAATGCCAGCCGAACAGGCGGCCAGTTGGGTAAAAACCTGTATGAACCCCGCAACATTACCACATTGGTAGCCGACATGATCTTCAAGTACAGGGGTTTTGCCCTGGCTGCCGAAGCCGTACAACGAACCACGGACAAAGATCCCGTTACACAAAATGATGAAGGAGATATTCGCTATGTGTATACGGGCCAAGGCCTCAACACCCAGGTGAGTTACATGTTTACCGACCGCAAAGAGTTGGCATTCAGAAACTCCATGTTGTGGCCAACCGAAGAGATTCGCATGGTAGACCCGGTACAGCATGTCAGTGCTGCGGCCAATTATTATCTGCGCGGGCACCGGGCCAAGTTTCAGCTTGAAGGTACGCTTGAATATGGCGGCAGCCGCGTTTATGAATCCATGACCGGATATTACCTCCGGTTCCAGATAGAAGTGGGGATATAGCTGATTTTTGGGAAAAACGAAGCGGAAACTTATCCTCCGAATGCTGCTTCCGGGAAAACGCAATCCAACAAAAAGTTATGAATAAACATGCACTTCATCTTTGCGATGCTTCCTGCGGTATGCATATTTCCGACAATCGCCAATGATTTTGCGAAGTCGCTGAACCACCAGAATACGGTGTATCACTTCGGAGCTGATGAGTGTGAGAAAGGCTAAGCCCAGCAATCCGTATCGGATCCATCGGATGATATGCTGCTGCTGTTCAAAGAAATTCTCGATCAGTATGATTTCCCCGATGATGACGACTATACCCAGAAGATAAATGATGATTCCCGCAGCCTGCATCCTCCTGGTCCCTGACTGACGGGTTTGTACCAAAATGCTTTTCAGGTATCTTTTGGCCAGCAGATCAGCGGGATCCATTTTGAGCAGTTCCCTGCACACATATACGGCTTTGGGATAGTTGTGCGCGGCATACAGGCATTCGACCTTGCGGTGTAGTACGTGTCTGAATGACTCTCTGAAAGGGAAAGCTTCATGATGTTCAGTGGTTAGCCTTTCGAGAATTTCATCGCACACTCGGAGGTAGCGGTCGAACAACATGGCACTGAACAGTGCTTCTGCATAGTTCCATAACATATTGAAATAAAAGCCTTCGTCAAATTGATAGATCAGCTCACGGTTGGTTTCGAAAAAACGAACTATGGCACGCGGGTCGCGCTTGTCAAGCCGGTCATAGGCTCTTACCAAATCAATACTTTGGTGGTCAGTAGTCATTAGCCGTGTTTATAGCAATTGCAGCGGATACAATACCGGACGACTCGGACTTGCATCCATACATAGCTTGAGGAACTGTAAATTTAACACGTACAGGCCGTCAATAATTTCATTTTTCACAAAAATCAGTTCGGTGATTGTACTCGAATGCCTGATCTGGCCATTATGGAACCAAAAAGCATGGTGAGCCAGCAATTTTCCGCCGTCCTCCTCCCGGTCTACGCTGGGTAGGTCAGTCAACAGGTGATTGACCCCGGATTCGGCAATCAATGACATGGCCTCCTGTTGAAAGTAAGGCGGATTGCTGCCTGAATAGTTCCGCCACATTTTATCCTCACTGTTGGGCAACGTCCTGATGGCCAGAGCCGGCGGAATATGCTTTCCGGCCAGCGCTTCCCGAATGCCATCTGCCGTGATAACCCGATCTCCGTCAGGTTGCTTTTCAGGGTACACCGAAATCAGCATGCACGGAAACATGAAAGTGTTCAGCCAGGTATCCATGGTATAATCCCCGTCACTGATATGACCCACACATTCGGTATGGGTGCCGTTGCCGTGAACATTGATCCTGAGGTCCATAAAATTGACCGGAGCCCCGGCTTTAATACTGCCTGTAAAGTTGCCTGCCACCACTGGTGAGATCTGTAAAAACGGCGCATAAAAACACCGCGATGACCGCTCACCGTCTTCCAGCGGTAGTGAAATGTCATGAGCCACAGCCATATCGGCCCTGAATTGCTGATCTCCGTGATGTAGATGGATATACATAAACCGGATTTTACCTCACCAATATACTGTTATTTCCACCAAAAAACAAGCTTAGCTGCGATCCATACATCGGGCAAAGGTAATCCCCTAAAAATATTCGCCGGTTGATTAAAAAAGTATTGAAATTTTTCTTTGGCATTCTAATTTTTTTTCAGACATTCATTCCTCCAATCCACTTGATCGCCTGTACCGGCCAAACCTTGTTACGTAGTAATCCATAAAACGAAAGTTATGAAGATATACGAAACCGATCAGATCCGAAACATTGTACTGCTGGGCCATGGAGGCTCGGGTAAAACCACGCTGGCTGAATCCATGCTTTTTGAATCGGGAGCTATTACCCGGCGTGGTACTGTGGAAGAAGGCAATACAGTCAGTGATCATTACGCTATTGAAAAAGAAAGGGGCAATAGTGTATTTGCATCTCTGATGCATGTGGCATGGAAAGACTCCAAAATCAATATTATCGACAGCCCCGGATACGATGATTTTGTGAGCGAAATTGTGCCGGGTCTCAAAGTGGCAGGTACCGGTGTGATGGTAGTCAACAGCCAGCACGGCGTAGAAGTGGGTACAGAGCTTATCAGGGAATACGCCCAGCAATTCAAGTCACCGCTCATCTTTGTAATCAACCAGGTTGACCACGAAA
The DNA here is from genome assembly GCA_050485785.1 of Saprospiraceae bacterium. Taxonomy (GTDB): domain Bacteria; phylum Bacteroidota; class Bacteroidia; order Chitinophagales; family Saprospiraceae; genus JBJHCA01. The sequence goes on from JBJHCA010000019.1 coordinate 24,238, forward strand.
AATCAAATTTCAATCAAACCGTTGAGCAGATCCAGGAGCGTTTTGGCAATGCACCCGTGGTTCAGTATCCGCTCAATGAAGGCCCGGGTTTCAATGCCATAGTTGACGTTCTAAAAATGGTAGTGTACCGCTTTCCCGAAAATGGCGGAAAACCAAAAAAAGAAAGTATCCCTGAAAGCGAAATTGCCAGAGCCAGCGAACTCCACGAACAACTGATCGAAGCCATCGCAGAATACGACGAGAGCTTGATGGAAGCCTTTTTCGACAAGGGAACACTAAGTGAAAAAGAAATGACACGCGGTCTTAAAATGTCGATGCTCGACCAAAAGATATTTCCGATTTTTTGTGTTTCGGCAGCCCTCAATATGGGTAGCGGAAGGATCATGGGCTTTTTGCACGACATTGCACCGGCTCCGGCAGATAAATCAGAATACGATGAAACCCATAAAAAAGAAATACCCTGCGACCCTTCCGGACCGCCGGTGATGTTTATTTACAAAACTCTTTCTGAACCCCATCTCGGAGAAATCTCCTATTTCAAGGTGATCAGTGGCACCATTCACACCGGAGATGAATTGTTCAATGATGATACCTCCACGGTTGAAAGGATCAACCAGTTGTTTTTGCTCAACGGCAAACAGCGCGATGCCATCAATACGATGAAAGCCGGTGACCTGGGAGTAATGGTCAAGCTCAAAAACACCCGTACCAACGACACTTTGTGTAAAAAAGGCGCAGATATCAAAATTGCACCTATCGTTTTCCCTGCACCAAAAATCAGGTCTGCCGTAAAACCTCCCAGCAAAAAGGACTTTGAGAAAATGGGCCAGGCACTCAATCAGATACAGAAGGAAGACCCCACACTCATTGTGGAACAAAGTCAGGAACTCAAGCAAACCATCCTGCACGGGCAGGGTGAGTGGCACCTCAATATTATCAAGTACCGCCTCGAAAAGCTCTATCATGTGCAGATCGAGTTTGAAGAACCGCGCATCCCCTATCGCGAAACCATTACGCGGAAAGTTGATTCTCACTACCGTCACAAAAAACAAAGCGGTGGTGCCGGGCAGTTTGGCGAAGTGCATATTCGCATAGAGCCCTATACCGAAGGCATGCCCAATCCTACAGATCTCAATGTAAGGGATACCCAGGTAACTGAACTTCCCTGGGGTGGCAAGCTGGTATTCCTCAACTGCGTAGTAGGCGGTGCCATTGATGCGAAATATATGAGTGCCATTACCAAAGGTGTTCTGGAGCAAATGGAAACCGGCCCCATGACCGGTTCATATGTCCGTGACGTGCGCGTTGCCGTGTACGACGGCAAGATGCACTCCGTTGACTCTAACGATATGGCCTTTAAACTGGCCGGCGGATACGCCTTCAAGCACGGATTTGAAAAAGCAGGGCCTGTTATTCTTGAGCCTATTTACGAAGTCAATATTCTTTGCCCGGACGGTGATATGGGTGACATCATGAGCGATCTGCAGTCGCGCAGCGCCATGATCATGGGCATGGACAGAGAGGGCCATTACCAGAAAATCATTGCCCGCGTACCGCTGCGTTCCATTTACAAGTACTCTTCCACACTGCAAAGCATAAGCCAGGGCAAGGCTAAACACAGCCGGTCATTCTACGACTATCAGCCCGTACCGCCGCAGGTGCAGGATGAACTGATCAAAAACCACCGCGCTGAGCGAGGCGAAGATTAAACCCGGAATTGGCTTCAACATAAGTCGCTTTGTATGATGATTATGGATATATTCAACCGATGGGGTAGCACTCTTTGGTGGGAGAATGATATGTAACTTTTTGTTGCTGTGCAGAACATTCGTCCATTTGCGAACATTTCCCTGCACAGCGTAAAGTTTCACCCGCCGTGAAGTGATTGTTGAGCAGATTGTACTATTGCGGTGGTCGTCCCGTACCGGCCCGGCGGCTTTTAATTTTGATGGAAGCTTCACTTCCCGGATTAGTGCGGGGACTTCTTGCTGCCGGGCCTGCAGGCATGGCAGCAGAAGGACTGTGGTGCTGGATTTCTCCGGCATATTTTTCCCTGTACAGCATTTTGGTGGCACTTTGCCTGCCTGGCTGGATTACGTCGCCGTTATTGAGCAGGTGAGGGTCTCCCTGTTTAATCACATTGCCGTTGACGAGAGTTTCGGCATAGGGGGTAATAAAAACCTGCCCGCCTTTGTAACTCAGTTTGGCATGTTTGGGCTGAACAGCCGGATCCGTCCATTTGACGAAAACATAGTTTGACGAGTCAGTACCAATGTAGATCTCAATACCTGATTTCAGCCATTTGCTGATGGGGTTAACCCTCCTGAATTTTTGCGGGGCAATGTACTCCAATTCAAAATCTTCGGCCCGGGTTACCACACTCACCATCACTATACCCATCAGTCCTCCCATCAGGATGTAGGAAAACATTCTCACCGTGGGCTGATTGGGATACCAGAGGGAAACGGAATAATATGTGAGATACCCTGCCGTGCTGGCCAGTATACCCCCTACCAAGGCCCTTTTGGTTGAAATGCCGGATGCCACCGATACAATGAATCCAAGCAGCAGACCAAAAAATATCCACGTGGCCAGCCCCTGAAAGAATGCATGCCTGAAAAATGCGTAATTGATTACAAATCCAATCAAAAAAACAAGACCCGATGCCACCGCTCCCAGTATAGTCTTCATGAATATCCGCCCCCATGAAAGCTTGTAGCTTTGTCCGCGCTCATCAACCCAGCAAAGTGCAAATGCCAATCCGGCACCCATGGCCACCCCGGTAACTGTATCCTGTACCAGCGTCATGGTATTGGATGTTACATCAGTGTAAATCCCGAAGTCGTTCAGCAATTTGGCCATGTTTTCAGTGGTCAGCGTCTTGAAGATCATCTGATCCAGCGTAATATAAAGCTGCTGTATATTGGAAAGTATAGCCCATGATGTCCAGGCGAGTAAGCCCCCCATAGTGCCAAACCAAATCCAGTTGAGATTTTTGTAAAGCCCCTGTTGACTGAAAAACTGTTCCGTATCCACATTAGCCACACCGTCTGTACAGTCATCGGGGTAGTAAACACACTTGTTGCGGTTGTATTTCCACGATGCATAGGAGATCATGTGCTCACATTTATTAACCACATTCTCATGGTCATCAAAAGCATCGCCTGTAACCGGGTCGCGTTTGGTGACTCCTGCTTTTTTAATCTTCCCGTATGGATGCACATATTCCTTGCGGAACAGATAATCTTTGTAAATGGGCACACCCAGACTGAACAGCACAAACAATCCGGTAATAGACAAAATGCCCCCCAGAAAATCGAAAAGCCAGTCGGTAGAACGGGGCGGTTCAACCCGCCTGAGGTCACGCGGATTGGTGGATGAACCAAAACCGTACATTTTCTCACCCCTGGCTTCATGCCCCGTGAGCAGCTCCACAAACAATTGCCGTTGCTCACCGGAGTATATCGGATTTCCGGGTACCAGCTTAAAGATGTAATTACTGGTAAGCCCCTGAACAATGTACATCAGGTGTTCTTCGATGTTCACGGGCTGAGGTGCAAACCGGCTGTCATCTACCTTGCTGGGCGTGGCCTCCTTGATATTGTTGAGCAGGGCCATATCTACATCGGTTCCTACGCCAACCGAGAAAATATGAAACTGGCTGTCGAGCTCAGATACCATGCTCATAATTTCGGCCTCACTAATGGGCATGATGCCGTCACTTCCCTGATAGATCGGATTTCGGGAGATGTCATTTTTGCCATCGGTGACCAGAATGATCACTCTTTTACCTTCCTCCAGGCGCAACTCCTCAGTTTTAACCTTCAATGCACGGTACAGGTCTCTACCGCGATGAACCGCCTCAAATGATGAGGTAATCGCCTGAACATTCTCCTTATTCAGGATCCGGTTGTGGCTTACGTCATTATCAAATGTAGATATATAGGTGGTTTCTTCAGGCAGGTTGGTTTGCATGATCAGCCTGTTAATGGCCTGCCTTGTGGCTTCAAGGCGAGCACCCTGCATACTCTGGCTTAGATCAATCAGGAAAAGCACGTGCATCTCCTCGGTAACGCGTTCCCGGATTGGCTCCACAATGTCAATATGCATGGTATCAAACGTTACCCCATCCCGTGTTTCATACACCAGCACCCGCGAAGCATCCAGTTCAAGCCTGCGGCCTTCGTGCAGCGCATTGATTTCAACATCCAGCGTTTTAGTCTGATCGTTCGGACTGATATTATTGATACTCACTATGGTTTGAGCTGTAAGCCCGGTATACTGGATCAGGAGAAAAACGGGAATGAAAACCAAAAAGCGGAATTGCCTCATACATAATTATTTTACTGCTCCTGTACTTGCTGAATAATATCATTCCAACGATACCACCCTACCTGGCTGTTTCGGTCAGCCGCATTGTTGATTTCACCGTTGTTCTTTTGCGTAAAAATGGCCATATCAATATTCCCTGAAAGCGGGTCAATTTCCATGGCAATCTGGTATGGCAGGCCAAAAAAACCTTTCTGAATGCGGAGGTCAGGCATGGACAAAAACAGCCCGTGTCCGGGGTGTGTATGAAACCATCCTATGGTATTCAGGTGACCGTATTCGTCCTGAACATCGGCCAGCTCGGTCCATGCTGCCGTGCCAAACTCAATTTTGTACACATCGTTCTTCTCGGGAGTTACCGGCACAAAAGTGTTGATATTGAGAATGTACTGCCCTGTTTCATCATTCATCATATAATTTCCCAACAAAAATCCACCGACCTCGGGAATGGAGGGTGAAGTTTGGCCGGCGGCAAGCTGCCATTGGTTCTCATCCAGAAACTGATGCAGATCACTGATCATGCCATGCCCCAGATGCACCTTTCCTACTATGGTATCTCCCCACAGTGTATTCAGGTCAAGCACCACAAAGTCATCTCCAATGTCCATATTCATAGAACTGCGGTCTTTTTCCGTCAATCTTATCTTGGCTTTCCTGTTTGCCTTGATCACGATGCCCGAATTTTTGGCAGCAAAATCAGCTTCGGTATGAGCCTGAGCGCGGTTTATGACCGGTTTTTGATGGATCACATTTTGTGGGGCAGCTCCTGCCTGTGAATGAGGTTGTTGCTGGCGTCGTTGTTCAATTTTGCGTTGAACGGCACGTTCATTGGCTTTCAGGCGGGCCCGCCTGATGACCCTGAACAGATAAAGCAATACAAACATACCGGCAATGGTAGCTAAAATAGTATACAAACCGTACGACCTGGTTGCTTGGGCATGCAACACTATCCCCTCAAATTCAACCACTTCGGTTTTTCTGGAATCACGAACCTGCAGTGTAAAGGTTCCCTGCATGCTGGCCGGTAAATCAGCAAACAGAATTTCATAGGCATCCTCGCTGGTTGTTTCGGATATGATGGTACTGTACACCGGATAGTTCTTGCCCTCGGGATAGAAATGGGCCTCATAGGGTGGTTTACCACCAAGTATATGTAGATTCAGACTGCTGAGTGAGCGGTCGAACTGAACAAATAAAGCTTCCGTTGTAACATCAAGCACAATAGAAGTCTCTGCACCATTGGCCCCTCTGAAATACATGGTTCGGGTAATGTTGTCCAGGATCATCACTTCCAGTGTTACGGGATCAAGCCATTGAAACTCAATGCCTGAAGCACTGTTACCTGATACGGCATCAACGGAAAGCCTGGAGGTAGCATTTTCAAATTTCACAACGAAGCGTTCTCCACGATTCGTTTTTTCACGGGTAGTTATCAAAGCATCCAGACTGGTGAGCTGCGAGAGCATCTGCTGGGCATTGACCAGAAATCGGCTTTCGGGCCAGTCTCGTATAAATGTGGTTATTGACGACACTGTTCGCTCGGCCAGGGCGGCAGACCATGCCTCCTCCTCACTGCTGATCTGTTCTCCAAGGTTTCGTATGGCTTCATTGGCCCTGGCTACATAACGACCATCGGGAAATGCCTCCAGGTATCGGCGGTAAGCTGCAGGAGTATTCTCACTCCTGGCTTGTTCAAACATCTCTTTGTCGCTTTGTTCCAGCAACTGTTGCACTTCGGCATGATACGGATAGTTGGGATACTGATAAATGATGGATCGCATCACACCGGGGTTGCGCTGTGCAGCTATGTGATCCCAGGGAAACTCTTTGAGCTGGGCCCTCAACTCTTCAGCATGAAGGGCTGCATTAGACCCTTTGAATTCTTTTTCAAATGCTTCAAGGGCCTGAATATCTCTTACATTGATTTGACGCCAGGCGCGGTTCGCTTCCACGTTGATGTCGACCGGCCTGGCTGCCAATTTTTCATCGTCGGCTACATTGGTAAAAATAAATCCCAGCTTCACCGAGAACTGATCCGCCACCGTTTCGGCCCGGGCATAGTACACTTTAAAAGGCAGCTCCAGATCAACTGCACCATTACCCACTGCCAGAAGATCTGCCTGTTGCCTGGCATCTATTCCCAATACCAGGGTGGCGGGATTGGTGATTCTTACTTCGCTTGGCAAGTTGGCCTTGTGCCAATCGAGATGAAGTTCATTGCGGATATGGATATCACTGTCCCATTTAAGGTCGGAAAACACCATACGAAGGCCGCCTGATTTCATGTTGTTGTAGTTGAGTACAGGGTTGTCGATGGTACTCACATCCCTGAACAGATCACCATTGTTGGTTTGTCCTATCCAGATATTGAAAGACCCGGTGTATCGCTGGTTGTCGATCTGGTATGAAAAAGCGACAGATCGCCCGATTTGGGCTGATGCTTCCTGCAAAAAGATGAAAGCAAGCAGTAAAACGCATATGCATCGAATACCGGCGGGGTTATATGTTGGTTGCTTATACATCTGGAAGCCTTGATTCTAACAAGTTCAAACTACTTCATGGCAGTCAGCTGGTTTTGGTGTTTCGTCGGATACTTCTTCTCATTCTGTCTTTGGCCAGGTCAATATCGTATTGTTTGGTTGCATGCTGTTCGGCCTGCTTCTCTCTTCTGTCAAGCCAAAGTTTTACTGCTACCCCGCCTATGATCAGCAGAAGCACGATCACAAATATGGCCCGTGCATTTAGCAGACCACCGGGGATGGCAACATCCCTGTACATTTCTGTATTCATACGCTGCGCATCCAATACTTGGATATTGACTGTTCCGGTTACATGATTGCGCAGATTTCTGATGTTGATTTGATGTTCTCCGGCACGGGGTAACTCCATTTCATAAAGCGGGAATTGCAATCCTTCCCGAAGAAACCTGACCAGATAAGGCCCTTCACCTCCACTGATGTTCAGTGTCAGGAATTTTCTGTCAATCTCCATAGCAGCTTCAAAAGCTTCTGAGCCTCTGAAAAATGGTATTCGCAGGGTATCGGTATATCCTTCAAACCACAACTGAGCATAATTCCTGACTTCGTTACCGACAAAAACCGCAAAGGAATTTGATGTGCTGCTTACCAGGTAAAATTCATTTTCATCTTCATTCAAAAGCCGTAACCGGAAAGGTTGATTAAGGTCTTCAAACTCAACTCTGAAGGTATTGTCGTCCGAACGGGTTACGCTGTATTCCACACGATGAGGTAAAGGGCCGGGAAGGCTTTGCTCAGTGATTGCAGCCTCCGTTCCGGTATGGTCTGATTGAGAAACCCTTCGCTGTTCTCTGGTTTGGTCATTGGTTCTGGCGGCTGTTTCATCGCTGCCGGCACCGGAGGTTTCAGTGGTTTCTGCCAACTCTTCAGACTTAACTTCTTCCTTGATTTCATTTTTTTCTTCAGACTCCTTTTTATCGTCACCGGGCTGAAATGCCGGCACTTCTGTAGGGAAAGTGTAGTTGACAATTCGATACCGCTGATCGAGGACAACCTGATTTTGTCTTGGATCCGTGATTACAATGGGGGTAAAAGTGATGGTGAAGCTGGGTCTTCTGGCTGAATTATCTGTAACGGTAAGGCGGATATTCTTATCCTCCCCGGCATTAACAATCTGGGTGAGTTGAGTGATACCCCTCAAGCCGCTTCTTTGAGACGGCGGTGTAAGCGTTACTCTTAGCTGCACCTGAGCATGTTCGGGTTTTTCCCACTGAAGATTTTTTATTTCAAAGTTGACACAGGGAAAATTGATTTTGTCCACATCCCAAACGATATTGCCGTCAAGGTTATTCATTACCTTAGGCGTTACTTCATTACACTCGCGTAGGCTAAAAAACACTTCAACCTTCCCGGTATAGCGTGTTCCATCTACCACATAGGGAAGGTTGACTACGGTTTGAGCGGCAAGTCCGTGGATCCCGGCTATGAGCAGTGAAACTGCCCACAAAAAGATATGTATAAAAAAAACTCGCATTCCTGCAGAGTAAAAAGTGCAAAACGCTATTTACGCTTAATCACAATTCCTGATTTTTTAGGTTCCTGCTGACCACCTAATCCACCAATTTTGATTCTGGGTTTTTGCCCGTCAACTTCGGTTTGAGACCCGGTAGGAGCAGATGCATCTACGGTTGCCGGCTTTACCTTTGGCGGATCGAGTGCTTCGGGCTGACCATGATAGGCTTCCGTAGTTTTAAACTGTGTTGGCGGTTCATCACCAAGCAGTGGCCGGTTGTCCGTCACGATACCCTCGTCTTTGTTAATGATCATTTTGGGTTCGGCAAAGTCCCTTACCCAGCGTGCAACCTTTTCATCCTCCGGATAAGGTGCCGTGGGTAGTGCATGATAGTTTTTGAACTGCAGAATTTCTCCCACCCTGATTACCAGCATGTTGAGGTCGTACAGTGATCCAAACTCCTTGGTATTACCGCAGATTCTGCCTTTGTATCGCCCGTCGGATTTGATGTTGGGATGCCACAGGTCAGTTTTGGCATAGCACATGGCTCCTTCCATGGGGTACTTTTTTGGCAACGTGATCTCAACCTCGTGGTGATAGCCATAAACAGGTTCGTCCTTGTCGTTGATGGCAGTTATACTGCGGAGGTGGTAATGGATTCGATACACTTCAGGCACCGGCCCAGCTGAAGCGACAACCTCATAACTGATTTTGTCGGTTTTGGAACACAACTCATCCAGGGCCATGTGTTCACGTGCCAATCTGCGGTTTCGGGGGTTTTTGATCCTGGAAAGATCATAAGACACTTTTGTCATAACAAACGGATATTTGTATTAGTAAAACGGGCGTCGTTTTCCACCTGAGGTGATGAATACGTGCTTACCCTGCAACCAGCTGCGGAGTAAGCAGCAAAGTATCACCTTCGCGTACTCCGATGTCCATCAGCGATTTTTCAGGCGATACTTCCTTTCCGGTGGCCTTTGACACCAACCGGTAAACATAGGGGTTGCCTTGATAATCGCTTCGGGGTGCGGCGTCTGCGTCCAGAAGTTCATCAACAATTTCCTTGCCTGTTGTAAACAATGGCAATTCAACGTCGAGTTCGTCTCCGGATGGGATCAATCTGATCACAACACTTATTACGTTAGCTTCACTCATTGAAAATGAATTTAATGGTTATTTAAAATGTAAAAATTTTTGATCTCCGGTCAGTTCAACAAAGCTGGTTTGGTCACCGTGCTGAACCGTTATGATATGCAGGGGTGGAATGCCAATGCTCTTCAGTGGTATATCGGGTTTGGGAAAGGAATTGTCAATGTAAGCAGCTTCTTTGGTAATGACCACTTCTACATCTGCATCGTCTGTAAACTGCTGAAGCAGCGTATCAGACATGTGGGGTTTGGCTACTACCAATTCAAATACTTTCTCATCTGACTTGGACGTCACTTCGAGAATCACTTCATTGTCAAGCTCAACACTGACGTCTTCGCCAAATTTTTGCTGCAACTTAGCCATGAGCTCCTTAACCGTCATTTCCGATGAAAGGTCGGTATCCTCGATGACATTTTCATATTCGTAATGACTCAGGCATTCATCATTCAATGCCGGGCTTTCATACTGCAGAATCAGGTTGGTCATGCCTTCGTAGTAAAACTTAGTCCCTGCCAGCGATTGCTTCACGTTGTTATGAATTATTTTGAGTGCTTCCTGCACCTGCATCGCTCCGATAATGGAGGCTGAAATAGGCGTAGTAGGCACTTTTCCCTGGGCGGCATTTCTTTTGGCAATGTCCGGGCAGCCGAGTTTCTGGCGGATGTTGATCCAATCGGTGTCCGTGAGTTCACATTCATAGCAGGCCTTACCGGGCTTGTACACATTGAGCTGCCCGGCAAGATTCTCAATGGCACCGTCTATCCAGATTTTGTTCACCTTGTGACAATGGCGATTGATGAATAGCCTTGCCAGCCTGTTGTCAAGACAACCGATAACGGCATCCATCCGCCTGAACACGCCTAAGCCAACGTCTAGTATTATGTCGCCTTTCAGTGTCATCACCTTTAAATTGGGGTTTATTTCCCTGATTCGATCAGCGGCTACTTCGCATTTGAACTGTTCGCCTGAACAATCGGCTTCACGGTAAAGAACCGACCTCGACAAATTTGAATACTCAATAGTATCAAAATCAACAATAAGAATTTCCCCGACATTGAGCAAGGCTAAATTTTTCAATACTTCATTTCCAAGTGCACCTGCACCTACAACCATTATTCTTGAAGACCGCACTTTTTCAACATCCCACCACGAAATCAGCTGAAAAGTTTTATCCCATGCTCGGGGTTCAAGCTTCAGCTTCTGGGCACCGTCCTGATCCATGCTTTAGTAGTTTACGGGTTGGGAATTGTTTACTGGAGCTTTTTCATAAAAATGTGATGCTTTTCAGCCTCTACGTGGTCGAGTTCGAGTGAATCTGCCACTTCAAACAATTCCTGCCGTCCGGTGTGAACATCTACCGCCATTTCGAGCATTTGCAGTTTGGCCCAAAGCCGGAGGTTTTGCTCAACATGAGGTGGGAATCCAAACATATCTGCAAATTGCTCCAGCACATCAGCTTGTTCGGGATTGATCCGGTAATCAGCGCAAGCCATGCACCACGCCAGCATATATACCGTTTCACGAACAGCATCATCCAGTGATTCACATTCCACCGGAGAAATGGGATCTTTCATCATGATTGATTGCAGATTGGGCATGTCATCGCCCATGACGTCTTCAATGAATGAACGCTCAGATTCTCCGATATTGCCATCGGTATTGGCAATTTCAACCAGCATTCTCGCCAATATTTCACGTTCAAAGCTATTGGAAATGGCACCTCGTTCCATTTGCTTTTCAAAGGGAGTTTGCGGTTTTTTTGCCGCTTCTTTTTCTCTTCCCCCCGGTGCGGCTTTTCCGCTTCCCTGCGAAAACTGACCGGTATTGGGATTGTATTGAAAATGATGAGACACCTTATTAAATGCAGACACTACAGCATCCTGTTTTTCTGATCCGGATGGCATTCGTGCCGGATCCATCGACCGCCAACCAGTTCTCACTGCACGGGCTCCGATACGTCCCAGAATTCCACCACCTAAAGCACCGCGGATCATTCGTCCGGCAGCCATCCGGCCTTGCCTCGATGCCATACGCGTTGCTGTTTTCTGAACCTGACCGCCGGCTGAGCGATCGCGGCTGATTCCGGCAGAGGATTCAATCAGCTGATCCGTGCCCGGAATTCCAAAAGTGCAGTGTACGGTATTTCCGTCCTGCTGAACATCAACAATAATAGGAATAAGCATTTCATAAGTAAACTCCATAACTTCAGTATTTTATTTTCGCTTGATTACCAGTTTCTTTTTGTCGGATCCTGCTGCAGCCTTGTCATGCTTTACAAATGTAGCTTCCTGTTCAGGACGATCTTCATGTGGCTCTTCCTCAGCGCTCTGCCTTCCCGGTTTTTTAAGTTGGTCTGATGACATAGCATCCAACAGGGTCATCAGTTTATCAAAATCATCATTGTACAGTTTACTCCACTCCTTATTGATAATTTTGCTCTCCAGATGCTTATTAAAAAACTCCAGCTCATCATCGTCTATATGTGGCGAATAGGCCGGGTCATCGTGCCAGAAAATGGCTTCAAGGCAGAAATTCCGGTAAAGTGAAACGAGCATTTCTTCCTCTTCGAGCCATTTGAGCACATGGCTGTTGCCTTTGAATTCATCCAAACGTTCCAGGGTCAGTTCAGCATTCCGCTTAAGACTGCCTGATCCGGCAATGAACCCTTCCTCCATCAACATTTCCAGCATGGAAGAGGCATCTTCATCCCTGAACGGGTTGGCCTTGATCACGGCATCGGCTTTAAGGGTTCGGGGGATAACATTTTGTTCTTCATTAAAAGTGAGCAACATTCTGAGTGTATACCGAAGCACATCCTTATCTCTTGATCCCAGGCTATTGAAGATGGAAATAAAGGTCTGATCATTCTCATCGGAAACCGGAGCGGCTTTAGTGGCCGGTTTAACAGGTTCTGCTTCTTTGCCTTTCGCGGAATCTGTACCCAGTTTGATTTTTCCAGGTTTGGATTCCTTTTTGCCGGTGGCATTAAAAAAGTACCTGGATTCCAAGGGTGCTAACTTTCCTGCTTTCATTTGATCCTGAGCCCAAAGCATCCAGACCTGGCTCATTAGGTTTTGCAATTCCTTAAGCTGGCCGGGATGCTCATAGCAGCGCTCTGCTACCAGCTCGGTAAGCTGATGGTCTATTTCGATATTGAAATTGATATCTCTTTCCACCTTCCTTACACTGTCTTTCAGGATGTTGCACAACTCATGCTGATTGAAGGAAAACAAAGGAAACATATTATTCTGCAGCCACTTTTCAGGGCTTTTGCTAAGCCCGTTGACATTGCTGTCGGTATTAACCGTGAGCTGAGGCATTGGGCCGGCTTTGCTCATGGCCATAAAGAAATCAAACAACTGAGTTTTATAATTGGCGTCAAGCGACAGGATAACATAAATAGGGTGAGCTGAATAGATACTGGCATAGATGAGGGACTGGAAAAAATGCCATTTAACTGCATCCTGAATATCCATGCTGAACATGTGTTCAACATTGTCCACAATAATCAGGAGGTTATAATCCTTGATGAAGGCGTGTTCTTCATAGGTGCGGGTAAGCCCCAGCACATCAGCTTTTAAACTGTCTTCCATGTGGTCAACATACTCCGGCGTGATGCGCTGGCCCGGAAACAAGAGGACGTCAGGCAGCGCTAATGCTGAAGCAAATTCCTCAAACAGTGAAGAACCGGGCGAAAAGTAGGCTATTTTCCAGTACTTGCCGGCTTGTGCATTGAATCCATACTTTCTGAGATGAGGAATGATGCCTGCACGCAGGAAAGAAGTTTTTCCGCATCCTTTATGACCGGTAAGGATGACAAAACGGTTTTGGCGTATAAGAGCCAGCAGGCTTTTCAGGTCTTTATCCCTTCCAAAGAGCGTATCGGTATCACGCAAGGAACTCTTGCCAAACGGGTTTTTGTGGAGCAGGTTAACGTCAAGTGACATAAATTGCTGGGCATTAAAGGCAATGTTAGCATTAATCCAATCAAACCATTCCTTTTACAGCCACGCAATTTACGTTTTTTGGCAATGCAATCCAACAAAAAAGCCATTTTTTCTTTAAAACTAACTGATTTGGATAAAGTTAGCTATGTTAGTTGTTGTCGGTCAAGACGCAGGTTGCAACATGGCAATATCTCTAATAAGCAGTACTCTACGGGAAGTGTGTATCAAGTTGTCCTTTTTTAGCTCATTGAACACGTTGGTTACTGTTTGCCGGGAGGTGCCTGTTATGCTGGCTATGTCCTGATGTGTAAAGGAGTGCCCGAGCATGGTTTCGTATCCTATGCGCTTGCCCATCTTTCGGGCCTGCTCACGCAGAAATTCAATAATACGGTCACGGGAATTCTTGAAGACCATGGATTCAAACTTGTTCTCTACTGAGCGCAGACGAGAACCGATAAGCGTCATGATCTGATAGCTCAGGTCGGGATTGTTCCGCATCAGCATTTTGAAATCGATCTTTCTGATGGCTACGATCTCCGTTCCAGCTTTCATGGCAATGGCATAATCTTTCCTCACCTGTTCATCTACCACACATAACTCACCGAATACTTCACCGGGGTGGATAAGCATTTTGATGACTTCCCTGTTATCGTTGTTATAGGTAACAATTTTTACAAGACCCGATTTCAGATAATAAAGTGTATCAGAAAACTCTCCTTCTTTGAAAATGGTGCCTCCCCGTTTGATTTTCATAGTACGGGTAAGTTTCGACAGCCAGTTCAGGTCTGTATCCGAAATAGTTTCAAAAATCTTAATGTCGGTCAGGGGGTCTACAGCTGAAGCATACATAGCATACAATTTTGTGTGGATACAATTTTTAGTATCGTAAAAGTATGGCGATGCTTTTAGTCGTCTATGGACAAAATTAAAACTTTGTAAAAACGAAAGGAGAGTTGAAAAATCTTTATGCGCTCTATATCAGCGCTTTATACCCAGTATAGGTCAGATTTTGTAAAAATCTACTATTTGCCAATTTTTTGCAACTGCAGGGCTGCCTTGATAAAGAAAGCATCCTGATTGGTCATATACTCCTGATAGACCATAAAAAGACGTGCTGCATCGTGCAGTGCACCTTCCTCGCGCATATATCGCGGCGATACGGGCAGGGTAAAGCTGAGGTTGTTGGACTCGATATCATTGTTGCGGCATGTAAAACCGATGATCTTGGCCAGCTTATTCAGTGAAAAGTAGTAGTTGGTTTCCTTGTTCAGCTTTTGCTGAAAGTCATAAGCTTTGATCTTGTTGGTGTAAACCCCTACTTTTTCGAGAATGGCTATATCGCGTTGTCCAAAGGAAATGATCCGTGAGATATTGTGATTTCGGATGGCCTGGATCACGAAGTTTTTCAGAGTATGCTTATGGTAACGCGTATTTAAGGCTATGTGCTTGGGCAGCTTATCAAAGGTCTGTTCTTTGGCCAGAGGCTTTTCCTGGCCCGACTTCAAGTTCACTACCTTTTTGTATCTTCTTCGGGTTGTGCCCAGCTCGTCAATATCGGCAAAGTGAAAAACAATGTCCAGGTCTGATTTGATCTGACGTGTTTCCACGGCAAAGTACTGTGTACTGTGGTTATGAACTATCAGGGCTACATCTGTTACCACAAAGTAGTGTTCATTGCCTCCATTGATCGGTCCGTACTTGAGTTCGATGTATGCTGTATTCCCCTGCATATATATATTTCATATAAGAGGCCGCCAAGATAACGAATTAAAGACCATCCAGACAATTCTTTATTTAAAACTTAGGCGAAATATTTTAGTTAATCTCTTTTTCAGGTTAACTTTACTTGAGTAACTGACCATATAAGCACCATGCAGGCATATGACCTTGAAGCAACGGATTGAACTTTTAGCCGCTCAGGACAATCCGATATATTCATCTTTTATTGACGTTGTCAACCCTGAGCATTTTGAAGCTGAATCAGATCTGGTTAAAGTGTGGAATAAGCTGGCTCCGGAGGTCATCACCTTTCCCAAACTGAGTTTTTCCTTTTCCCGGCCGGCATTCAAACTGACTGCGCAAGGAAGTAAAGCGTCTTCTGAGTTCTATACCGGGCAAGCCGGGGCTGACCTGCATACCTTTTACCATCACGAGGGCAATACAGTTGACATTTACAAGTCAGAAAGAACGGGTTCCGGCTATCAGACTTCCGTAAAATCTATGGGGCAGGCACTGGCTATTGTACCCGGACCTATATTCAGGCTATTGTCGGCAGTAATGATAGAACCGATGCAAAATCCGGATGATGAATACTGGAAAAACCAATTCAGAAATCCCTACTTTCATTCATATATGGTTGCCGGTATCGATGGTATAGTGCATGTATTTCCAACGCCTTTACCCGAAGTTCAGGATACTACGGATTCATGCCTGGCCCATGAAATGGGTCACGTATTAAGTTTGCGCTTCTGGTCAGAGCAACTGGATCATCCCGGGTGGAAAAACTATGTAAAAGCAGTGAAATCTGACCGGATAAGGCCTTCAAACTACTCCCGACAGTCACCTCATGAAGACTTTGCGGAAACTTTCCGGCTTTATGTGCTGTATCACAGGCTTGCTCAATACAAATATCTGGAAAAGATTTTTCCAGCCCGGTTTGAGATCATCTCAAATCTGCTGGAAAGAATTGTGTAAACAAGGTGCGGTCAGGCAGAAATCTTTAAACGAAAAAAGCCTTCAAATCTATGCATTGAAGGCTTTTTGAAATAAACTGTGGGCGATGATGGATTCGAACCAACGACCCCCTGCTTGTAAGGCAGAACTTGCATATAAATAGGGCTTTTATTACCTTTACGCAAAACTTATCAAAGCTATTAAATTACAGTAAGTTACAATGTTAAAATACCGGAATAGCTTTTTAAGATTTTTTACTTTATTTCATTTTTGCTTGCAAATTGCTTGCAAATTTTAAGAACGTTAAAAAAAACGGACATGGCAAAGGCACAAAAAAACTTACCTACAGTTAAACTGAAATTGGATACTCGCAGGGAAAAAGCAAACGGAACATTTCCGGTTAAGTTGGCTGTAACCTACAGAAGGAAACAAAAGCAATTCCGAACACCTTACAACCTTACATTTGAAGACTTTGACCGGATAGCCGCCGGCAAACGCTTACCGGAAAATTTAAGAAAGCTAAAATCTGAACTGGATGCGATGCAAGCCAATGCCATCAAAGCAACCAAAGAAATTAAGGTATTTAGTTTCGAAACATTTGAGGCTGCCTATTTTTCGGATAGTCAGTCCGGCGACTTGTTTAAACTATTTGAAGGTGTAATAAGGGAACAACAAAAAAAAGGGAGTGCCGCCAATGCCGAAATGTATGTATCCACATTGAAAAGCCTTAAAAAGTTTACTTGTAAAGAATCTTTATCAATTGAAGAGGTTACACCGGCATTTTTGCAGGAATGGGATAGCTACATGAGTGTGAAGGGTAATCACGGTAAAGGGCAAAAGCTAAACGGCAGAATGATGTATCTGCGAACTTTAAGAAGTGTTATCAATTATGCTATAGAAGCCGGTGTAATGCAGCCGGAGCAATACCCCTTCAAAAAAGGCAAAGGAAAGTTAGGGTTTGCAGTTCAAACGTCCGAAAATGTTAAAAGACCTTTGAGTATGGAGCAAATACAGCAATTAGCCGAAACACCACCAGCTAATGAGTACCGCCAAAAAGCATTAGATTTTTTTCTATTCTCATTCGCGTGTAGTGGCATGAACGTAGCTGACATTGTCCGTCTGAAATGGGAAAACATAACAGGGGAAACGCTCTATTTCCACAGGAAAAAGACAGCCAACAAAGCCGGTAAAGCAATAGAAATAACATTAGACGTCTTCACTGAATCAATAATCGAAAAGTACGGCACTGGTAGTACTTATGTATTTGATGTGCTTACTGAAAGCATGATTGAATCCGAAAAGGTAAGGGCAACAAAAGCCTTTACACGGCTAATAAATCAGCATTTGAAACTACACGCCAAACAAGCCGGTATAGCTGAATGGCAAAAGATAAGCACGTACTATGCAAGGCATAGCTGGGCTTCCATAGCCATAAGGAATGAAACATCTTTGGCTCTGATTAGCCAACAACTTGGACATGCCAACATAAAAACTACACAAAACTATTTGTCCAATTTTTCCAAAGAGGAGATAAAAGCAGCACAAACAAAGATTACTGGCTTTTTAAGCGAAAAGCGTACCGGCTAACCTGCAAACCTAATACCCAAATCCATTTTAACAGCCTTTAGATCAATTCTAAGGGCTTTTTTATTTGAAATTGTGTGATACCATGCTAAGCACCCTACAATGCAATAGCAGGCTTTAAAACGCTTTATCGTAATAATACGATAATGATAAAAAGAAAAAAAGAACGCTAAAAAAAGCGCTGTTTATTATTTTTTACTCATTTTATTTTTAGTTACGCATTATTTTTGCCATGTACTTATTTTATTAACTTATTATTTAAATTATGAGTAAATTAACATTTGAAAGTTTACCGGATAGCGTGCAAGCACTTCATGCGAAATTGGATTTTCTAACCAAAAAAATTGACGGTCTAACCATTGTAAACCCAAAGCAGGAAAAGGAATCCGACCTCATGACACTACCGGAAGCGGCTAAGTATTTGCGTAAAGCAAAGCCAACTGTATATGGATTAGTTTTCAGAAAAAAAATCCCGCACATTAAAAAAACTGGCAAACTCTATTTCTCACGAAATCAATTAGATAGGTGGTTGCAAGACGGTTATACCCCTGAATTAGAAGAGTAATTTAATTGTTTAACTATAAATAATTATGACAATGGTACATATAAACAGTATTAACGCTTACCATTCAAGCGATAAGGCAAAAAGACAAAAGATAACGGAACTGATTTTAAATGAAGTAAAGCTAAGTAATGGAATAACCCGACAGGAACTAAGCCAACGTTTAAACATACCGATAAACTCCGTATGTGGTTGTGTTCACGGGCTTATCAACTCCGGTAAAATTATTTCCAAAGGTTCGACCATAAATCCAAATTCCGGCATGCCTTGCAGCTTATTGTCCCCCGCGTAAACTCAATGTTTTGGAATGTGGCAAAGATAGATACGGACTTGTTCCGGCATTGGACAATTGCACTTTAATTTTTCAAAGTCCTGACAGCCTAATTTATGCCTTAGCTGGTGGTGGGATTAGTGATTGGAACGGATTAACATTTTACCAACAAGCGAACGGAAGCCACACGGCACAAATGGAAAATTTAAAAATTACGGTTATGGGCTTAAACCTAAAAATCAAAGGCTCAATACATTCATTTTCAAATGGAGTAGGAAACCATGCACCGGTATCATTGGAACAATTACAGACCGGTATAGATACCCTCTCTTCAATGTTTGGAACTGGTAAGTTCATTACATTAGAGTTCGGCGTTAACATACCCTTTTCAGGGATTGACAGCCTATTAAATGAGAAAATTAAGTATAAGAAAAAGCAAGCCACGCCAATGAAGACTAAAAACATTGTGTACGGTTACAAGTGGTTCTTTGCAAAGTACGCAATCAAAATTTACGATAAATCTAAACAAGTCAAAAAGCAGTACCGGCTTGACATACCGGAAACTCCTGACTTCCGCAGCTTTTCTTAGTCGATTTTGTATCTATCAGCAAATCAATTGATTGCGCCTATTTCATTTTAATTTTGGGTGTCCCAGGGCTTGTTTTTTTATAT
>JBJHCA010000020.1:0-41724 GCA_050485785.1 Saprospiraceae bacterium
ATCTCGTGGGATACGGCACCGGGTAGCGGCCTTCGCGCCATTATTAATATGGATCACACCAATCATATAGCCCCATGATCAAAGTAGCTATCTGTGACGATCACCTGATTGTAGCCTCCGGTATCAAGGCTTTGCTCAGGTATAACAAAGAAATCACCTTTGTAGGGGAAGCCGGTGACCGGGCGTCGCTGCTTGCTCTGCTTCAGGATCAGCCCGTGGACGTTTTGCTCATGGATATTGGCCTGGGCCGCGAGAACGGTATCGACCTCACCAAAGAAGTGTTAAGCCTTTACCCGGCCGTTAAAGTGATAGCACTCACCATGCAAAATGACTTTAACTCAATCACCGAAATGACCCGGGCCGGAGCCAGAGGATACCTGCTCAAAAACAGTTCGGTGCAAATTCTGTGTGAAGCCATTTTGACGGTACACCGGGGAAAAATATTTCACAGCCGCGAAATCAGCAGTGTGTTGCTTACTCAGTTTGAACAGGACGAGCAGGCATCGGATCAACACCAGCTCAATGAACGCGAACACGCCATTCTCACCTACCTCAGCAATGGTCTCACCACCAAGGCCATCGCCAAAAAAATATACCTCAGCGAAGACACCGTGAAATGGTACAGAAAAAACCTTCTGGCCAGGTTTGATCAACCTAATGTGGCTGCACTGGTTAAGTGGGCCCTGGTCAACAAACTGATCGAGTAATTCCGGAAATGCTCACTTCATTACCGGCTTTCCAGCTCCTGTACCAGCCGGTCAGCTTTGTATATATACCGCAAAGCAGCTATTATACCACCGGCATGTACCGAAACCGAACGGTTCATTTCGGGATTGTAAATAAAGTTGCCCGGAAGACTTTCGATATTGCCGTCAAACACAAGCCCTACAGCCTCACCTCTGGTGTTGATTACAGGACTACCTGAGTTGCCACCGATGATGTCGTTATTGGACACAAAATTGTACGGTGTGCGTAGTAATTCCATTGGCGGATCCATCCAGCGCTCAGGCAGCGACCATGGGTATTCACCGCCATGGCTGTAATGCCGGTCGTACAATCCAAAATAGGTGGTTACAACCGGAGCTACAGTTCCGTTGTAGTTGTAGCCGGTTACAATGCCGTCAGCCAGACGAAGGGTAAACGTAGCATCGGGTGGAATGGCCAGACCGTAAATGCTGTACACCTTGCCGCCAATTTTGCCTTCCAGTGCACGGCGCGATGCCAGGGTGCCTCTGAAAAAGCTCAGGGCTTCATTGTATCGGGGTATCATTACGCGGCTCATCACCAAAACCGGGTCGTTGCTTCCGGCCCAGCTCGCCGCATCAGCTTCAAGCATGGATTTCAATTGAGCTGCATCGGCAAAAAAAGTATTCCTCATCACATGCTTTGCCCATGATTGAGCATCGTGCCCGTCAGGAATCACAGCCGCATAGTCGTCAGCATGCTTCGAAAAAGTGAGCAACTCCTCCAGTACTGACGTCAGAATGGCAAGTTGCATAGGCGTGTTCAGGCCCTCAGCAGTATTGCGCATCTGCGCCTTGAGGGTTTCCAGTTCTTCTGCTTCAGCTTCATTGGCCAGTGCTGTTTGGTAGTTGTATGCCTGATGCATCAACTGAACTACTTTGCCCCCCATGGCTCCGGGGCTAAGCAGGGTAACTTCAGCAGCATGAGGCTTCATTTGCCCGGTATACTCGGCTAATTCATTCCAGATATCGTCGTTATCCACCTGAGCCCGTATACTTCGCTCCATAGTGACCTTTTTGCCCATCAGCTCCGGATTGTGCAAGCCCTCTACAATACCGCCAATGGCTTTAATGCCGTTACCCAATCGGAACAGTTGCTCCTGAATGGCAAAGCTGGGATTGACCGCTTGTTCTGCGGTTAAAATGGCGTGCCGGTTGCGCATAAACTCAAGCTGTATCCTGTAACGGTAATCTCGGTCGTACTCCAGTTGTGCCATGGTGCGGTACCGCTCAGTATTGCCGGGATTTCCGGTAATGAATACCACTTCACCATCATGAATGCCGTCTGCATTGAATGGGAAGTAAAAGTCGGCAGTATTCACCGGTTCGTCATTTTCGTAGGCCCTGAAAAACGTGGCATCCAGATTATACCTGGGATACGTAAAATTGTCGGGATCACCGCCAAAATAGCCCAAATCCAGCTCAGGATACCACACCAGGCGGATATCATCAAACCGCTTATAACCGTACAATGAAAAACGGCCGCCATTGTAATAGCTCACCGATTCAATCTCAAGCCCTTCCCATCCGGGGATCGATTCAAACTCCGCGATCAGCGTGCGTATCAGCGCATCGCGCTCAGCTATGGGGTTGTCGGTATCAGCCAGCTCATTCATTCTCAAATTGACCATGTCGGTAATGTCCTGCATCTGAACCAGTTGCTTGACAAAGAGGCCCGGAACCCGGCGCTCCTCTCCCTGCGTGGCAGCGTAAAAGCCATCTGCAGAAAAATCTTCACCTTCCTCCATAATTTTTCCCATTTCGCCCCTTGAACAGTGGTGATTGGTCATAATGAGGCCGCTTGGCGATACAAAGGAGGCAGAGCAATAGGTGGCAAACCGCAACGACGCCATGCGTGTACGGGTAAGCCATTCCTGCGTGGCCGTAAAGCCATATGTCTCCTGAAAATACGCCAGCGGAGCATGCTCAAATGTCCACATTTTGCCAAAATCAAACCGGCTGGCTTCAACCTCGGGATAATCATGCGACTGCGCCCACAAAGAGCTATGTATCAAAAAAAAGAAACCCAGAAGCAAGGTAGTAAAGTTGCAGTATTGCATAAGTAAGAATTTAATGAACCAGGCTCCCGGCAGCAGGCCGGAGCTGAATGAATTTTTTGCGCGCCAAAGTTAACAAATTGTACCAAACAATGCCGGTGAATGTCAGTGGCTCTGTGGTTTATTTTAAATGGCATACAGCCTTCGGGTAGCCAGAATATGTTTTATTTTTTTGGATATCTTTTTGTTGTGCGTATCTGCCAGGATTGAGCGATTTGTGCTGTAAAAGACTGAAGTTGAGGATAGCAGGAGGCAATGAATAGTTTTTTTGTGGAATTTTTCGATCCGGTGCGTCTTTATCCTGAAAGTTAAAACGGAGTTAGTATAATGCTTGTAAAGTCATTCGGTTGTGCTGTAGAAGGCGTGGATGCACTAACCATTACCACGGAGGTTAATGCGGGTGGTTCGGTTCCCTTAAACAAAATTGGTTATTATCTGGTAGGCTTGCCTGATAATGCCATTCGTGAAGGGTATCAGCGTATCGAATCGGCCATCAAAAGCAGTGGTTTCAGGCTGCCCCGCATAAAAATTGTTGTGAATATGGCCCCCGCTGATATCCGTAAGGAAGGTGCAGCATACGATCTGCCGGTGGCTATGGGTATTCTTGCCGCTACCGGGCAAATTCCCCCCGAACCGCTGGCCGATTACGTAATGATGGGTGAACTGGGCCTGGATGGCTCGTTGCGGCCTGTCAAAGGCGCTTTGCCCATCGCTATCCAGGCACGGAAAGAAAACTTCAGGGGTTTGTTTGTCCCCAAATCCAATGCCCGGGAAGCTGCTATTGTCAATAACATCAACGTGTACGGTGTAGAGCACCTCAACGAAGTGATAAGTTTTTTTCAGGGAAACAACGTTCCGGAGCCGGTGCAGGTGAATACCAGGGATGAGTTTCAGTCCAACCTGCTCAATTACAGTGTCGACTTTTCAGATGTGAAAGGTCAGGAGCACGTCAAGCGATCGCTTGAAATTGCTGCAGCCGGAGGTCATAATGTGGTTTTGGTTGGTCCTCCGGGCAGCGGCAAAACAATGTTGGCCCGACGACTCCCCACCATTCTTCCGCCACTTACATTGCAAGAGGCATTGGAGACTACTAAGATTCATTCTGTGGCCGGCTCCCTCACTGAAAACAGTGCCCTCATTACCGAACGTCCCTTCCGCTCTCCCCATCATACCATCAGCGATGTAGCCCTGGTGGGCGGCGGAAGCCACCCGCAGCCAGGGGAAATATCTCTGGCTCACCATGGTGTGCTTTTTCTGGACGAGTTGCCCGAGTTCAAACGGTCGGTACTGGAAGTGCTGCGCCAACCCATGGAAGAACGCAAGGTGACTATTTCACGCGCCAAACACTGTGTGGATTTTCCGGCCAGTTTTATCCTGGTAGCCAGCATGAATCCCTGCCCTTGCGGATACTATAATCACCCTGATAAAGATTGCCACTGCGGTGCTCCCCTGGTTAAGCGTTACCTCAATCGCATTTCAGGCCCCCTCCTCGACCGCATCGATATGCAGGTGGAAGTGACGCCGGTGAGCTACGAAGAACTGGCCAGCTTTCAGCCGGCCGAAATCAAAAGTTCCGATGTGCGGGAACGCGTTATCATGGCACGGAAAATCCAGTCCCATCGCTTTAAAGATAAGTTCGGAGTCTATAATAATGCCCAAATGCCGGGCAGTATGATCCGTAAAGTTTGCAGGCTTTCAAAAGCCGGACAATTACTCCTCAAAACAGCCATGGAAAAACTACAACTCTCTGCCAGGGCATACGATCGTATCCTCAAGGTATCCCGCACCATTGCAGATCTCAGTTTGTCAGAGGATATCAAAGTGGAACACCTGGCCGAAGCCATCAATTACCGAAATCTGGACCGCGAGGGCTGGGCCGGCTAGCAAAACATAAATGGCTTACCTTTGTTTCCAAGGTATGCCACAAACTATGTCCAAACCCTCTTCGACATCTCTTACAGACCACCCCCTGGTTTTGTTTGATGGCTATTGCAACCTCTGCAACTCATCAGTGCAATTGATCATCCGAAACGACAAGAAAGCATGGTTTCACTTTGCTTCCCTGCAGTCTGATACCGGTCGCAGTATCATGGAAAAGTTCGATATGGATCCGGATGACCTGAAAACCTTTATTCTCTATCATCGGGGTAAGCTGTACACACGCTCTGCTGCAGCACTCCGTGTTGCAGGCTCACTCCGCTTCCCATACAACCTGCTCAGTGTGTTTATCGTCATACCGCCATTCCTGCGGAATATAGTTTACAACTGGGTTGCCCGCAACCGCTACCGCTGGTTTGGCCGCCGCGAAAGCTGCATGGTGCCCACACCGGATATCAAGGCCAGATTTCACGACTAGTTTTTTTATCAGTCGGAAAACTTTTTAATGGGGTAAAAAAATTGGCCTAAATTTATCGCGATAAATGACTAATAGTCAGTGCTATGCAGGCATGGCATTGGCTTGTGTCAAAGCAAGCGGAAACAATTTTATCCCCGATGACTAACCTCTGCTTGCTATTCATCGTCATAGCTATGACAAACCGATGAACGAAAGCTCAATGCTAACTTTTAACCCAACATACCGATTATGACCAATTTTTCAAGACACACTTTGATATTCCTTCTAGTTTGCCTGGGATTCACGGCAATTGCCCAGCTGGCACCCCGCGACCGAGTATTGCTGACCGACGGCACATTTTACGATGGAATTGTGATTGAACAAAAACCGGGAGAACACATTCGCTTGCTGAGGCTTCCCGAAAGCGATACCCTGACTGTGGCGCTGAATGATATCGATAAGCTGATCAGGCTTATGCAGGATGAAAACCCGGCCCCGGAATCCCAACTGATTGACCACGGGACGGCCGGTTTTTTTAACACATCCGATATTGTGCTGATGATCCATGGCTGGAGTGGAGGTGGAGACTATGAATTTGCAGGTTTTGGACTTGGAGTCGCATACCGCTTGAAACCCCGACTGGAGACCGGGCTGGCCGTACACTACCTGGGATCACTTTACAGCCCTGAGCCCGACAGGTACCTGATTCCGCTTACTGCCACTGTGAGATACCGCCTGAGTTCATCTGCACGGGGTCGTTTTTCAAGCCTGGCAGCCATCAATGCCGGGTACGGCTTTACACTGAACAGGAGGTTTTTTGATGCAGCACTGGAAACGGAACTTGAAATGTCCAACGGTTTATACCTGAATCCTGCCCTTGGATTTCGGATGAATGTGCTCAATAATGCCGGGCTGATGCTGGAGATCGGCTATCAGATGACAACATCTAACATGCGGGATACTTCTTCAGGTGAAACCTTGCGCAGAAAAATGTGGCATAACCTGGCCGTTGGCGGCACCTTGTTTTTTTAATAAACTTCTGCATTGCAAATACCTGAACACATACTGGAAGGATGCCGGCAGCATGACCGGCAGGCACAGCAGGAACTTTACAACCTCTGCTACAAGCCGCTGATGCGTATAGCTATGCGCTATACCTTCAATCAGCCTGATGCTGCCGACATCCTCAACCGGACTATGTTCAAAGCCCTCACAAGAATTGGCATGTTCAATGGTAAAGCCCTCAATTTTTTTGCATGGCTCCGGCAGATACTGGTCAATGAATCGCTTGATCACATCAGGTCACGGCACAGCAAAACAGATTTTGAACCCCTGACTGATGATTACGGCA
Source organism: Saprospiraceae bacterium (assembly GCA_050485785.1). GTDB lineage: Bacteria > Bacteroidota > Bacteroidia > Chitinophagales > Saprospiraceae > JBJHCA01. The sequence goes on from JBJHCA010000020.1 coordinate 6,487, forward strand.
ATATATCAGTAATGGTTGATGATCAATCGGATACCGATGATATCACCATTAAAATGCTCAGAAAGCTTCCGCCTGTTATGGCCACGGTGTTTAACCTGTTCGCTCTGGAAGGTTATTCACATCGCGAAATAGGCAGGATGCTGGGCATTTCTGAAAGTAATTCAAAATGGCATCTGCATGCAGCCCGTCAACGGCTGCAACAATGGATCCGACAAAGCAAATTGATATGAAATCACAACATCCCGTAGATAAGTGGTTCCGCGCCATGGCCGATAAAATGCCCGTGGAGCAGGATCCGTTACACTGGAATGAACTCAGTTCCATGCTGGATGAAGTGGCTTTGGCGGGAAAAAAGGACAACCCTCCGGCCAATGACCCGCTCAAACCGGGAGGCTTTGCCGGTTCAGGCGGCTGGTTCTGGATAGGTGCTTCCGTTTTATTGCTCATTATCATCCCCGCTGCCGTATTGCAATGGAACCTTTCAGGCAGTCGTTCCGAATTTTCACCGTCCTTGCATGTTTTGCCTTCCGGTGCATTCACAGATACCCATCAAGATGCCAATCCGACATCCGTGTTGAAGGATGAGATTATTGAGGATAGCAGTTTGTTTCATAAAGAGTCAGATGCTCCTGGAAGCAAAACGTCAACAGCAGCAGAATCCGCCACAGATCAATCATTGGGCAGTGCTATAGGCACTGAAGCTGGAAATGTTAATGCCGACAACCGGGACAGTTTGCCCCGCAACGCTGCATTTTCAAGTACCGGAAAGGTTTTATCCGATTCCTCCGCTCTTTTTCCGCTCCGCGATACTGCCACTGCCCATCCTGATACTCCGGAGCCAACACCTATCAAGCGTAGGCATATTTTCTGGTAGCGGAATAAAGCAATCCTTTTTCCTTGTCAATCACTTCCTCATCTCCCTGACCCGGGGCGGATCATTGGTTTTAAACATCTGACAGGCCGGAACCACCCCATGTTGCACTCCACAAGCCGGCAAACCTTCCACGCTAAAATGCAGGCAATGGGCAAACAGGGGCTGATGGTTCTGTTCAATCCATGGACTGAACTTGTTGCGTTCCGGCAGTAATGGCCACTTTGAGAGTACCCGTTCAGCAAGCTTGTCACTGTCTTTGCCAAGGCTATCACCGGGTACGGAAAAAATAATCAGAAAAAAACAGCAAATGATTTTTAAAGTAAGGAATCCTAACTAAATTTGCAATGGCGATATTGCCGGTTCAAAAACAATCAATGATCATGGGAAAATCAGTTTTTTATCACGCCGGTTGTCCGGTGTGTGTTAGTGCCGAAACAGAAATTCTGAATCTGGTAAACAGAGATCAGGTGGAAGTTGTCCATCTGGGCGAAGACCGTGCGAGGATAGCCGAAGCCGAGCGGGCAGGCGTTCAATCGGTGCCGGCATTGGTAACGCCCGGAGGGCAGGTGCTGCACATCAACTTTGGGGCTTCCATGCAGGATGTTAAAGGGTAGATTTGTGGTTTCCGCCGGAGCCTCTGCTCCGGCGGTTAACTTTAATGGACGGTAAAATCATGCAATGCGATTAGCGATTTGGGATACCTATGTAAGCAGGGATGATGGCTCGGTGCTGCATTTTGATGTAGTAGTTCCTGAGTCCCATTCCAATTGGGCTGAAGTGCTTAAAGCAGCCTGCGGGTATGCAGCCGGGCGTGGTATACCCGATGTGCGGGTAACCGCTGAAGAATGCCGCTTTTGTCATTGGGAAGATCCTGATCCCGTACATCTGGATGCCATCAATGAGCATGGATTTGCCATTATTCCGCTCGAAGATATACCGGCCGAATTGCCTGAGCAACCAACAAGACGCGAAATGATCTTACATTTGCGTGGGCACTATCCTCAATACCGATTTGCCGATTTCAGGCAGGTTAGTACGGAACAGGTGCTGCAAAGGATCAAGGAGGTCGGCCATGGACAACAATCCGTTTAATCCAGAAGACCAGCATTACCACACCGGTTATAAAGTGGTGGCAGCGTTGGAGCGCATAGCCCAAACGTTCAGGGTAATGCTGTGGGATGCCTGCAAGGATTGGGGCTTAAGCCCTATCCAGTGGCAGATGCTCATTTTTATGCGCCATCATGGCCCCGCTAAGCGGAAGGTAGGTCACCTGGCTGCGGAGTTTAATCTGACTAAAGCCACCATCAGCGACAGCATCCGCGTACTTGAGAAAAAGGGTCTCATCAGCCGGATTGCCGAACCGGGGGACTCCCGCAGCAGCGTGCTGCATCTCACTCCGGAGGGCGAAAGGGTTTCTGCACATGCGGTGCAATATGCCTCCAGACTGTTGGATCAGGTTGTCACATTGCCGGCAGATGATCAGGCCCGGTTGCTCCACTCGCTGCTTGAATTGATAGCCCGGCTTAACCAAACAGGGGTTATTGCCGTTCAGCGAATGTGCTTTACCTGTGTTCATTACAGAAAAGGCTATAATGAACACGCGCATTATTGCTCCTTGATGGGTACTGCACTTCAATCCGCTGAACTCAGGATTGACTGCCCTGAACATGAATTGGCGGGTCAATAGCAGGCATCAGTCTGTAAGGCCGGCAGGGAACAATGATATGTAGCGCACCGGCCACACAAAAAGTGATCAAAAATCATTAACCACTAATGCTTGGGAATGGTAAAGAAAAATGTACTGCCTTCTCCGGGTTTTGACTTCACCCATACTTCTCCGCCTAAAATTTCAACGATCTTTTTTACGGTAGTGAGTCCGATTCCCGAGCCCCTGTGTCGCTCCTTGCCTTGAAGGCGCTGGAATATGACGAATATCTTTTCGTAGTAATCTTCCTCAATGCCGATGCCGTTGTCATTGACGGAAAACAGCCACTTCCTGCCGTGGTCGGTGGCGTTGGCTGTAATTTTGGGCGGCACACCCGGGCGGCTGTATTGCAGAGCATTGCCAATCAGGTTGCTGAACACCTGTATCATGAGGTTTGGATGTGCTCGGATGGAAGGCAATGTTGCCCACGAAACCCGGGCACCGGTGTTGGCTATCAGTTCGCGGTGTATGGCAACTACTTCTTCCAAAACTTCATTCAGGTCTACAGCTTGTGTTTCGGTTTGTGGTTTGGACACCCGGGAGAGCTCGAGCAGATCAAGAATGATTTGCCGCATCTGCTTGGCGCCGTTCACGGCAAACCCTATGTAGGTTTTGCCCTTGTCGTCCAGCACGTCTGAGTACTTGTTTTCGAGATGCGACAGGAAGCTGGTAATATTTCTCAGGGGTTCCTGCAGATCATGCGAGGCGATAAAAGCGAACTGCTCCAGTTCTTCATTGGAAGCCTTTAACTTTTCGGATTGTACTTTCAGCTCTTCATTGAGATTTTCAAGCTGTACCATTTTTTGATTCAGGGCTATGTAATACTGCCGTATCAGGAAATAGAGTATCACAGCCGTGGAAAACACGTAAAAAAGCCCTTTGGCGGTCTGAAAGAAGCTGAACTGTGATTGCTGATGTTCATTGACTATCAATAGCAGTATACTGTCGCTAACCAGTATCCAAAACACACCTATCACCAGGTAGATCAGTGTTATTCTCAATGGTGAAAACATAATCCTGCCCAAGTTGGATTCCGGGCTAAAACTAAAAAAAAATTTACTCCTTTACACTGTTACGCTATTGTTTTTTGGCTATAACGAGTACTTATCTCTGTTTGTGCAGAAAAATTTCATGATGCTGTCTAAGCTATGGATACCATCAATGAAGTTTTCAACAATGTGTATTGTATTGTATTCAAGATTTACAGTTCCCCGGCCAGAATATTGTTCGAAGCCTGTAGCAGCAAATATGGTATTCAGGGATCAAACCCTGACTTCAGGGTTCAGGTTACACCAAAAGCTCATTGCCGTAGTACTCCAGGATGTTGTTGAGTACCTGATGGATTTTTTCCGGCTCATCCGCACTCACCAGTTCAGTTCTGAAGGGTTTTACATTTTGAAATCCGCGGAAGTAACTGGTATAATGCCGGCGCATTTCCAGTATGCCAAGTGTGCGGCCTTTCCAGGCTATGGAGAAATCCAGGTGCCTCCTTACGGCATCCACGCGTTCTTCTACGGTAGGAGGTTCCAGTAACTGCCCGGTTTCGAAATAGTGCCTGATCTCCCTGAAAATCCAGGGGTAGCCGATGCTGGCCCGGCCTATCATGATTCCGTCAACGCCATAGCGGTTTTTGTATTCAAGCGCCTTTTGGGGTGAATCAATATCACCATTGCCGAATACCGGGATGCTGATACGCGGGTTCTCTTTTACCCGGGCAATGTGTGACCAGTCAGCTTCTCCCTTGTACATCTGGGCACGGGTGCGTCCATGGATACTTATGGCCTGTATACCTACATCTTGTAGCCGTTCGGCTACCTCTTCAATAAAGATGGTATCGTGGTCCCAACCCAAGCGGGTTTTTACGGTAACCGGCTTACCGGTACTGCGAACCACGGCATCTGTTAGGGATACCATTTTGTTGATGTCGCGCAAAATTCCGGCTCCGGCCATTTTGCATACCACTTTTTTTACCGGGCAGCCGTAGTTAATGTCGATAATTTCAGGGTCGGCAGCTTCCACTATTTCCGTAGCGCGCATCATCGAGTCGTACTCTGCACCAAAAATCTGAATCCCAATCGGACGCTCGTAGTCGTAAATGTCCAGTTTCTGCACACTTTTGTCGGCATCGCGGATCAGGCCCTCAACCGAGATAAACTCGGTAAACATCAGGTCACAACCCTGCTCCTTGCACAATGCGCGAAAAGGCGGATCACTCACGTCCTCCATAGGCGCAAGCAATAAGGGAAATTCTCCTAATTTTACCGGACCAACTTCAACCATGACCTGTGTGCAGATGAACCGCCGCAAAGGTAATGTAAATGCCCGATATGGATAAACCCGGTACTTTCTCTTCGATCATCATGCGTTTTTTACTGCTTATTCTGCTCATTGTGGCAGGGATGTTGGCGGGCTCAGGTCTGGCATTGCTGATTGCCGGAGTTTCCGGCTTGGATACGGGCATTTTGCATAATGCCGCCCTACTGGATTCAGCAGAAAGCCGCAATGTGTTCAGGAGTTTCATGATGATCAACCACTTGACCACTTTTATTATCCCCGCAATTGTTTTTGGTACCCTGGTCTACAGAAACCGGGTTTATAGTTTACTTGGTTTTGAGCATGGGCTTACGCTCCCGGTTTCGCTGGCCGGTATTGGGCTGATGCTGGTAATCTTCCCCTTTGTGATTTGGACGTACAGCATCAACAAAATGCTGTCATTACCGGCGTGGATGATGCAACTTGAAGAAAGGGCAGCCGAGCTCACACAGGCCATGGTGGTCATGCATTCGCCATCTGAACTGGCTTTCAGCTTGTTGGTAATTGCCGTTATACCGTCTTTGGGCGAGGAATTGATATTCAGAGGGATCATTCAGCGCAATCTGGGTATGGTGATGAACAGGCATGTGGCAGTATGGCTTGGAGCCATAATTTTCAGTGCGGTTCACATGCAGTTTCACGGATTTGTACCCCGGATGGTACTGGGCCTGGCACTGGGATACATGTTTTTATACAGCGGAAATTTATGGCTACCCATCATCGGGCACTTTGTTAATAATGGTTTTCAGGTAGTGATGCATTACGCTTTTTTGCGTGAAATGTCGTCCATTGATATGGAGGCAGAACCCGGCATGCCTTTTATGTATGCCATGCTGAGTTTAATGGCAGGCTTATTACTTTTGTGGTATATGGCCGTATCAAATGCTGACCGTCATTTGCCGCCGCTGAAACCTAAAAATACCACAGATGTCCAGGCCGGAATGGGAGAAGATCTACACGGGAATCACTGAGTTTGAAGTTGAAATACTGCGCTCGATGCTTGAGGAGCACGAGATTCCTGCTATGGTACTCAACAAACAGGATTCAGTTTACAAAGTGATCGGATCGGTGGAATTGTATACTTTGCGTCCTTATGTGGTCAAGGCCATCAACCTGATCAGGAAGGCAACGGAAGAAGATGAAGATGAATAAATTACTGCATTGAAAGGATTGAGTAAACGCGTGATCACTGCCGGATTTTTTCTGGTCATTATGCTGGCCGGCATATTTGGCGGGCCCTATGCGTTTATCACATTGTTCAGTGTGATCACCGGATTGTGCCTTTACGAGTTTTTAGGCATGACCCTGATTGACGAAAACTACCTGACTGCTTTTATCAGACGTGTTGCGGGCATTATTCTGGGCCTGGTCCCGCTTGAGCTGGTTTTTTTGCTGATGCGTTACGGCAATTTTGAGAACATTACCATCATGGTGTTTGCAGTGTTTATTCCGCTGGTTTTTCTGATGTTTGTTTTTGAAATGTATAGTAAAACCCAGAAGCCTTTTGCCAACCTTGCCTTTATTTTGATGGGAGTAGTGTACATCGGTATTCCCTTTGCCATGCTTAGTTATATTACCCTCTACCGCGGGTTTTATGACCCCAATATCGTTTTTGGTCTGCTGGCACTGGTATGGATGAATGATACCGGAGCCTATCTGGGAGGCAGCAAATTTGGTAAACACAAGCTTTTTCCTAGCATTTCACCCAAGAAAACCTGGGAAGGTTTCTTTTTTGGGGTGATGAGCACCGCGGTCACTGCCTATGCTGTTTGTATTCTGCTCCCCGGTGAGCTTTCGCTCACTAATTGGATGTTTCTAGCCGGGATCGTGATCATTTTCGGAACCATGGGTGACCTTGTTGAAAGTATGCTGAAACGCAGCGTGCAGGTGAAAGACAGCGGCAGGCTTTTGCCCGGACATGGCGGTGTCCTCGACCGGTTTGATGCATTTATTTTTATCCTCCCGTTTACCACAGCTTACTTATTTTTGATCCAATAATTAACAACCGGATGATTCTACGCATACACCCCGAAGGCCGTAAATTCCTGACCATTCTCGGCACAGCATCGCTGGTCATTGTAATTGTGGTAGCTTTTTTTTGTACTACCTGGGCCGCATTGGCCGCCATGCCGCTAGCAGTCTTATTCCTGTTCTTTCTGCAGTTTTTCCGCAATCCCGTCAGAACCATTGCCGTGTCCGATAACCGGATAGTTTATGCCCCGGCTGATGGAAAAGTTGTGTCTATCGAGGAAGTAGACGAGCCGGAATGCCTGAATACCCGCTGCCTCATGATTTCTGTGTTCATGTCGCCTTTTAATGTTCATGTCAACAGAGCTCCTGTCGGTGGTGAGGTGACTTACTTTCAATACCATCCGGGCAAATACCTGGCAGCCTGGCACCCAAAGTCAAGTACCGAAAATGAACGCACTACCCTGGTTATCGATAACGAACAGGGCCGTATCCTGGTCAGGCAGGTGGCCGGTTTAGTGGCCCGAAGAATTGTTTGGTATATCAAACCCGGTCAGCAACTAAAACAAGGGCAGGAGTATGGTTTCATTAAATTCGGTTCCCGCGTGGATATCTATTTACCCCTGCATGCTGAAGTACTGGTTGCCGTCAACGATACCGTAAAGGGCAACCTCACCCAACTGGCTCATGTAGACCGGCCTTCAGCCTAGATTCCTGGGGAATAACAATTTTCTATGTTTTCCCTTTCCTCCTGTTCAGCGTTGGGATAACCCTGAACCTGAAAACTTCATGGCATGGGCAGACAGACATTATTATGGATCAAAGAACCCTGGCACCTTGCTGAAAAAAAAGAGCTGCGGGACTTTCCCCACAGCTCAATAAATTTAGTTGCACAAAAAATTAGCTGATCTGAATCCTTAATCGAAAATTCCGTTCACTTTACATTCTGATAAACCGGTAAACTTTTCCGGTCACATCGTTTAAACGAATGAGATAAACCCCGCTGGCAAACTTTTCCAGATCAACAGTGGTAGCATGCCCCTGCAGCAACCCTTCACAAAGCAGCCTTCCGGTTATGTCATAAATTCGGTAGCTATCTGCATCATCCAGGTCACTGTAAATCGTGATGCTCAAAGATGCCGGATTGGGATACAATACCACCGGTTCGGGTTCTTGCACCGGATCCGTAACCGGGACATTGTCGCATGCAACCACAATCAACGGCAGGCCGGGGCCGGTTACAAATTCAGGACATTCTTCAGGGCTGCCGGTAACATAGTATTCACCGGGTTCCGTAACAACCAGCATGGATGTGGTTTCACCCACAATGATTTCATCGTTGAGGTACCACGTAATGTTTTCCGTGTAGGGTATGTGTAAGGTGAAAAACATGGTGTCGCCTTCACACAGCACAAATTCCCCGTCCATGTTCACGCTGTATTCTCCTTCTGAAATGACCACAGCCGGCGAAAATGCATGACCGTCCACAAGAAACTCTTCTGAAACCGCACTGTACCCGTCCAGCCATACTTCCACCGAAACATAGGTCAGCGCATAGTCGTAATAGTCCATCACCAATACATGGGATGTGGCACCCGGAATGGGATTGGTCTCTTCGGATCCGTAGTGGCGTAAATACCACTGATAAGCATCGTAAATATCCGGCACACTCACTTCTCCGTATCCTTCAGGACAAAGCATATCGTCACCGGTAATCACCGGCTCTGGTACATCGCCGGATTCACACCAGATTACCACCAAAGGCAGGCCGGGGCCATCCACCAGGTTGGGGCACTCAACCGGCGAACCCGTCACATAGTAGACGCCGGGCATGGTCACTTCCAGCTGACTTGATGTTGCTCCGGCAATGGTATCCCCGTCCATATACCAGGTGATGTTCTCGGTGTAGGGAATGTGCAGGGTCATCCACATCGTATCGCCTTCACATAATACAAACTGCCCGGCCAGGTCAACCGAATAATCCCCTTCAGTGATCACAACCGGTGGGCTGAATGCCCAGCCATCGATGAAAAACTCATCGGAAACAGCAGTTTCTCCGTCCAGCCAAACCTGCACAGATACATAAGAAGCCGCAAAATCATTATAATCAATCACCAGAGTTTGTGATGTGGCTCCGGGTATGGGGTTGGTTTCCGTTGAGCCAAAGTATCGGATAAACCACTGATAGCTGTCATAAGTTTGCGTACTCACCAAACCCGTGCTTTCAGGACACAGCATATTGTCTCCTGAAATGGTGGGATTGAGCGGTGCGCCGGCACAGTAAAATACCGGAATCACCACACCCAGGTACTGAATGTATTCAGGACAGAGCTCAGGGGCTCCGCTTGCAGTATAAAATCCCGGCTCAGTTACCACAAGTACGGTTCCGGTTTCATCGGGTATGGGTATCCCGTTGTTATACCAGGTAATGTTCAGCACATAAGGCATATTCATGGTCAGGTACATCGTATCGCCGGGGCATATCAAGCTCTCACCTTCGGGACCTACGGTAAAATTGCCGGTTGACATCACAGTTGGCGGCAAAAAGACCCAGCCGTCAATCAGCACCTCGTCACTGGTTGCAGTCACTACCCCCGAGGTCACCTCTACCGAAATATACGAAAGGGTATAAGTGTCGTAGTCTATCAGCAGCGTCTGGGATGTAGCCCCCGGAATGGCAGTGGGTACGGTTTCTCCCCAGTACCGCACATACCATTGGTAAGTGTCGAAAGTCTGTGTTGAAAGAACCTCAGTACCGCCCGGGCAAAGGATGGTTTCACCGGTTATCACGGGGTTGAGCTGAGCCCATATTTTGGGGCAAATAAAAAGTAGCAGGAGTAAAAAAATGTGTCTCATGGTTGGGTTGGTTACTTTTTTGTTTACTCCTATAGACGGAACCCCGGGGGAAAAGGTACAGGTAATCGGCAAAATTTTTTGAAAGTTTTTTGATCACTTTTTGTTGGTGCCGCCCTGCGGCACTGTGGCTTTTCGGCTCCGAAATCCCCGTTAAAAGCCTGGTACACAAAGCTTACTGCCTCACGTTTGGATCCAGTTCCAGTGCTTTCCGGCGGTATCGCTCCGCATCGGCTTCCTGCCCGGCCTGTCGGTGTGCCATGCTCAGGTTCATCCAGGCCTCAGCTTCCTTCGGATTCAGTTCTGCCGCTGCCCTGAAATGCGTGATGGCCATCCCGTGATTGCCTGATACACCATAGGCCACACCCAGCAATCGCTGTGTTTCATAGTCGCCGGGCCTCAGTTTTTGGGCTTCATTTAAATATTGCAGTGCCCGCCCCAGGTCGTTTAGCTGTTCTCCGAAATACCGCCCGCCGTCGCGGTAGGCTATGGAAAGGTTGCCAATGGCTTCGGCGTAATTGGGATCTATGGCCAATGCCTGGTGGTAATATTCAATGGCCTGCTCGTATTGCCGGAGATAATAATGCGCATTCCCCAGCAAAAGCCATGCGTTTTTATACGTTGGATGTATCTCTGTGGCGCGGTTCAAATGTCCTATGGCTGTTTTGAGCATGTCAGTGCGTGCGAACTCATATTCCGGGGTCATGGCCCGGGCTATCGTCTCGCCGCCGGCAGCATTCCTCAGTTTGGCACTGTTTTGCGCTACTTCTACATCGGTAGTAAACAGGGTATAATTGTCTTTCCACACCGGATTTCTGATCAAGGTCAGCATGGCAAACACCACACCAATTGCCATAACCGTGCCGGCTGTGGGTTTAAAGTACATGAAGCGGGAATCCTTTTGATCAGACCATGCATAAAGCCGGGCCAGCCACCAGCCGGCCAGTATTGCCGGAGCCATCGATGGCAGATATAAAAAACGCTCGCTCATATTGGTGCCTACCGGAAACAATATGTTGGATGCCAGCGAAAGGGTAGCGGCATACAACAGTATAACCCATGCCCCAACACTCCTGCGGGCAATCAGCCACAATGCAGCAGCAGCCAGGGCAATATGCGCTGCCAGCGACAGGATCACGGCCGGGTGGGCCCAGGTCATCACCTCAATGTGCCGGGGATAGTAATCATGGATCAGTGGCCACGGAACAAACAGCAGCTTCAGATATAACCCGAGGGTATAGACAATAGTGGCCCACTTTTCTGCGGCCGGCATGGGTATGTATTGGCTGCCGTCCCATATCAGAAAAGGATTGTTCATCAGCTCCATCGGCGGCTCGCCTATGCTCCAGCCAATTATACTGCCACGGATCAGTAAAAACACCACCGCAGTAGCCACCCAATGAACCGACCACCGGCCAATGGCTGCTGGAGAAATCTTTTGAAACACCCACATGCCCAGCAGCATCACAGGCATCATCGTAATGGCGTGTTCTTTACTGAGCAAAGCTCCCATAAACAACACAGCCGACAGACTCATCCATTTCCATGCCTTGCCTTCGTCCAAATACCTGAACCAGCACCACCACGACCCCAATGACAACAACATCACCATAATCTCGTCGCGGCCTTTGATGTTGGCTACCACCTCGGTGTGCAGAGGATGCACGGCAAAGAGAAAAGCGGCTGCTAGTGCAGCAAGCTGTGCTGGCCCGGGTTCAAGCCTTCCTGCAAATAAACGCCTGAGCAGTACAAAAAAAACAGCTATGCTCAATCCATACAGCAGGGTGTTGATCAGGTGTCCCCAAAACGGATTATCGCCAAACAGTGAATATTCTATGGCAAACATCGCATGGGTCAGTGGCCGGTACCGGCCACCGCTTACCAGTGATGTCGTTCCTTCCCGATTGAAAAAACCCTGAAATGTGTCATGGGAAAAGATGCCCGGAATACCGGCTACACCTTGCCGGGTATAGGTATTCTCATAGATCAGGATGGCATCGTCCAGCGTGTAGTCATGGGTCCAGGTGTTGGCATAAAGCAGTGTACCCAGTAAAAACAGTGCGTGCGGAATGTACCGGTGTTTCCACCATGGAGTGTTACCCGCCTGCAATGCTGCCCTTGGTGCAGCAGATGCAGATTTGTGCACCGCTTTCTTTTTCGCCATGCGGGTAAAATTAGACAATTGGCCTTAAACCAAAAGGAAAGTAAGCTCAAATCATGAAATTTCCCTGCACACTTATTGCATCCAATGGGCTTTGCTTTGGTTTCGCCAGCCGGCGCGATTGCCGTATTTTACGTAGCATATCACCAGATCGGCCTGGTGGCGGTATTCCACAAAGTGAATTCTCTTTTCGGCTTGGTTGCCGTAAGTGGTAAAGTACCAGTGACCCCGGTTGCCGCTGGCCTGATTGGTGTAATTCACCCGGTGCACAAGCAGGTCAGCCTGGTTCTCGTACTCGGCTATATACACTTTAACCTCAGCCTGATTGGCATACTGCGTTACATACACTCGCTGAGCAGCCACGCTTGCCGCAACGGATAAAAATACCAGAGAAAACAGCCAACTTTTCATGAGTCACAGTGTGTGAATGATAATACAAAGTGAGCTTCAATTCGGTTGCGCAGGAACTGAAAGTTCTATTTTTTTTTGATTCTCGCAGTCCGGGATACTAATTTTGCCCGTCCTCAATGTTTAGAAAAACAAAATGCTATGAAAAATAAGCGTTTGCTGTACATGCTCATTGCACTGGCCATTCTGCTGGGAATTATCTACGTAATTGATGACCGGCCCGATGCGGTTACCTTTGATGCAGAACTGTGTAAAATCGATCGCTCCTTGATTACTGTTATTAGTATTCACTCTGCTTTGTCTGAGGAAGAGATCAGCCTGGCCCACAACGGCGAAGAATGGGAAGTGAGTTTCAACCTGCAGCACTATGTAGCTGATCAGTCCAAAGTAAACAGGATCATGGGCATATTTACCGACCTCGAAGCCCTTCGGGTTGTAGCCCATCACGAAAGTTCATGGAGCGATTTTCAACTCGATCCTGAACAGGCATCTTCCGTAGCTCTGGCCGATGACTCAAGGGTACTGTGTAAAATCTTTACCGGCAGCCTTACTTACGACCATACGCGAAACATGTCCAATACCTATGTACGCATGGAGAATGATCCGAAAACTTATCTGGTGTCTGATAACCTCAGGGCACTGATACAGGTTGAGCCCCAGGCATTGATCAGCCCTTTGGTGAGTCAGTCATTTCAGCCTTCACAGGTAACTTACATTCAGTTTTCTTCTGAAACAACCGGAAGCTTGACATTGATGCATGACCATGCCAACGGCGTTTGGACCAATGAAGACGGGGCTGAAATGTCATCGGTAAAGGTCAGTCAATACCTGCGTCACATCAGTGGCCTGAAAATTGATGAAATGGCCACAGATTATGATCTTTCAGGTGCAGAGCCCACCCATAGCATAAGCTTAGGATTTACGGATCAGGAACCGCTGACCATTCGTTTTTATGCCACCGATAATGACCACTGGCACCTCACCAGCAGTTTCCGAAAGGATAACGTGGTGTTTTCAACGGCAGGCAAGCATGATCTTCCGGACAATCTGTTGAAAGATCCGTCCCATTTTATCGAATAAGACCTTACCCGATTACCGGAAAGTAATTTCCAGGCTGAAATCCTCTGAACCGGTGATGAACTTATCCAGGTCATGGGATACGGTCACTTTATTGCCCTCGGAAACGGCATTTTTGCCCTCCACGCTGCGAACATTGCCGGGAAGCTCATAGGTAGCCCTGTACTTTCCGCCGGCCAGCAACATGCTCAACATGGCCATTTCAGAACTTTCCAGCATCTCTTCCTCACCGGAGTTGTCCTGGTTGGCCCTGATCAGTTTTTTGCCTTTCAGCTCAAACATCCTGCCTTTGGCGGCCGGCATCATACTGCCCGGGCTCATGCCCATACCGGCCATCATATCATTGTCATCTCCTGCAGGCATAAAGTTGGGCATGTCCTCCATCATATCATCGATATCACTCAGCGTCTTAAAATCGATACCAAAGGTGATTGAAAAAACGCCTTCTTCCCTGTTCATAATCTGATGCACAAATACCTTGTCCATCAGGTGTGCATGCGTAAGCTCAGGTTTTTCATCATCGGACAGATCCCTCAGGTAGTAAAGACGATCTACATCTTCGCCAAAGGGATTGTTCTCCTGCTCATTATCACCGGAAGGCCGGCCCAGATAATTGTCCATTTCAGGATCGAGAGGTTCGTCCATATCCTCTTCGTCAAACATGGACTGCATACCCTGGAAAAAGTCAGCCATTTCCAGCATAGCACTCATGTCCATCGTAAAGGTATAGGTACCGGAACCGTCCTTGTTCAGCACCAGTTTTTCAAAGATATCGATGCATCCGGTAAGCGAAGTCATCAATAAAAGACCGATCAGCCAGCTAAAATTTTTCATGGTTTGCGTTTTTATGCAGATTTAACAGGAATTTCATGGTGTCCTGCCCATCGGGATAGTCCCTGAGCTCAGGCATCTGTGCCTGCCCCGGTGCCACCGACCCGGGTATGAGTTGTTGATCTCTGCACACTATGCATTGTATGGCAGTATGATCAATGGAAGAAACAATACTTTCGGCAGACGCTTCATCATAAAAGGCGTAATTGAGTACAGCTATGCCGCCGTCAGGTGCATCGCTCTCGCACAGAATGATCTGTCCGTTGCACATGTAGTGTTCCCGGTTCAGCATCAGCACAGCCAGCTTGTAATCGTAATTGTTGCGATACTTGTTATGCTCTGCCGGATCGGGGCTGTATTTCAGATTTTGGAGCAGGAATTCAAAATCGTAATCCCGGGGAACCAGTATACGGGTAACATTCCTGCATCCCAGCCCAAAATAGTCAAACACATCATTGGCCAGAGCAGCAATTTCTTCGGCAGATTCATGGCCGGTTAACACGGCCAGGCTGTTACGATGCCCTCTGATAATGTGTGGACAGCCACTGAAATAATACTCAAAATACCTTCCGGTGTTGTTGCTGCCGGTGGCAATTACGGCATCAAAATCGCGCAGCTTACCCGTGGTGTACTCAAGCTCATCTTCCAGCTCAGGGCAAAGATCATGCAAAAAATCGATGATGGCCGGCAGTAGTACCTTGTCTTTGTCACTCAGTTTGATCACGAGGTGGTGCGGACTTAAAAAGCCACATAAAAAGTCGTGAAAGCCTGCCATGGGAATATTGCCGGCACATATCAGACCAAGCCTCAATGCATTAAAATGGCTGACGGACTCAAAGTCATAGGTTTTTAGCCAGGATGCCAGCTTTTGCGGATGAAGGAACTGCTCTGTTATAGCCAGGGAGGCATTGTCGATGTTTCCAGCGGTAAACCACGGATTGCGGGCTTCCGCTTCTATACAGGCTATCTGCCAGGAGTGTGGCCGGTCTTTCAGCCACTGCCTCAGTTGTCCCAACAACTCCAGCTTTTTGTCTAATCGGATCATCCGGCAAAGTTACATCAAATCCTCGTCGTCGTAATCACCTTCTTCATCAGACAGCATCTCAGCCAAAAAATCGCTGAATGTCAACTGCCCGTCCAGGGTTTCCCGGTTGATTTGCCCGGCTTCGGCAAGGCCGTGCAGGAGAAATTCCTTCATCACATACTCTTCGCCCGTGTTGATTCTTGCGTCCTTCAGCAGCCGGTTCAGACCTGGAATCCGGTCCAATTCTGTTCGGTATTGCTCATCTGACCAATCGTAGTGAATTTCTGCCCGGTGCCCGTCGGCAAACCACATTTTTACCGCATCGTACGGTGAACTCTCGTCGCTTTCCCGCAAGTCGGGAAAATATTGCGGGAAAATCTTTTTGATGGCTTCCTCAATCAGACTCACGGCTACCTCAAACGTCCCTTCCTGTTCTCCTTCGTAGCGAAGTTCAATTTTTCCGGTTATGGAGGGAATTACGCCCCATAAGTCACAAACTCTGGCTATGGTATTGTTTTGCCCCTTCATAATACAGCGCCTTTCTGCTGTACTCACCAGGTTCTCATACGCACTGATTGACAGCCTTGCTGATACGCCACTGGATTCGTCAACCCATTCACTGTCCCGGGCTTCCACGGCTATCTGTTCGATAATATTCTGTAGAAACTCAGGCACATGAACTGTTTCTTTCTGCTCGGGCAGAACCGAAGCCTCCTGCATGGTGATCTGTCTGCTTTCCTGCAGTGAAACGGGATAGTGCGTCAATATCTGACTTTGTATCCTGTCCTTCAGCGGTGTTATAATGCTGCCCCGGCTGGTATAGTCCTCGGGATTGGCGGTAAAGATAAACTGAATGTCGAGCGGTAGCCGGAGTTTAAATCCCCTGATCTGCATGTCGCCTTCCTCCAACATGTTAAACAAGCTTACCTGAATTCTGGCCTGCAGGTCGGGCAACTCATTCATTACAAAAATACAGCGATGTGAGCGGGGAACCAGACCAAAGTGAATGACCCTCTCATCGCTGTAGGGCAGCTTCAGTGTAGCTGCCTTTATGGGGTCTACATCGCCAATCAGGTCGGCAATACTCACGTCGGGAGTAGCCAGCTTTTCCACGTACCGCTCACTGCGGTGGAGCATGCTCACCGGAGCTGCATCGCCCAGTTCCGTTACCAGGTCTTTTCCCTGCCGGCTTACCGGCATCAGCGGATCATCGTTAAGTTCACTTCCGCTAAGTACAGGGATGTATTCATCCAGCAAATTTATCGCGAGGCGGGCAATTCGTGTTTTAGCCTGACCACGCAGGCCGAGCAACAAAATGTTATGTCTGCTCAAAACCGCCCGCTGTATATCGGGTATCACGGTATCTTCAAAGCCAATGATGCCTTCAAACAGGTTAATATTGTGGCGTAGTGCGTGGATCAGGTTCTCCCGCATCTCCGTTTTTATGCTGCGGCTGCGGTAACCTGACTTTTTCAGTTCGCCCAGCGTTGTGATGTCTCTTTGCATAGTGTTCAGGCTTATCCCTAACAAACAGGTTTGCAGATGTTAGGTTTTTAACCCGAACAACGCATGATTAAACTGCACACTCAATACGTCGGTTTTTCCGTACTTTAGCCCGCAATTCAAAACAATGATATGAAGTTTTCAGGTACTTTTTTAGGGATTTTTATGATGTATACCTCTTTGTGGGGCCAGTTGCCACCGGCCTATAAACT
The DNA here is from genome assembly GCA_050485785.1 of Saprospiraceae bacterium. Lineage (GTDB taxonomy): Bacteria > Bacteroidota > Bacteroidia > Chitinophagales > Saprospiraceae > JBJHCA01. Next base: position 23,416 of record JBJHCA010000020.1, read on the forward strand.
TTTTGACGGGGAAGGCAATCCCGTAGAATGGGAGCGGCTTATGGAAGCCGCACAGCAGAGTGATGTGGTGTTTTTTGGTGAACAGCACAACAACCCCATTGCGCACTGGCTGCGTTTCCGCATGGTTAAAGACCTCCATGGTATGGGAGGCAAACGACTGATTATCGGTGCGGAAATGTTTGAACTCGATGATCAGCTTAAGCTAGACGAGTATCAGCAGGGCCTCATCAATGAGCGCAACTTTGAGCAGGAAGCCCGCCTTTGGAATAATTACAAAACCGATTATAAACCCTTGTTCGACTGGAGCCGTCAGCATGATATTTATTGGTATGCCACCAATATTCCCCGGCGTTATGCCAACCTGGTTCACCGGGAAGGCCTGGAAGCACTGGAGAGATTACCTGAAGCCTCCAGAAATTATTTTCCGCCTCTGCCCATTGAGGTGGATATAGCCCTGGAAACTTACAATGCACTGCTCGAAATGATGCCGGCCGGGCACGGAGGCGAAAACTTTGTGGCTGCCCAGGCCGTAAAAGATGCTGCCATGGGCTATACGGTTGCCCGTATTGCAGCTGACGATAAGCTGGTAGTGCACCTCAACGGCAGTTATCACAACGAAAAACGGGAGGGCATCCTGTGGTATGTGGAGTATTACAGGCCGGGATTAGAAATGCTGGCCATCAGTACAGTGGAACAGGACCATCTCTCAGTACTGAATGATGAGCATCGCGGTAAAGCTGATTTCATTATCGTGGTGGATCATCGAATGACCAAAACGTATTAGTGCTCAGTAGCGGCAATAATTTCATATCCGCTAGTTGATTACGTATCTGTTTTTTAAGGGCTCAAATGCACCGGGCCACAAGAACTGAGTTAAGTATTTGTTAATCTGCTTTTTGTATTGAAAAAATGTTGCAATGATTACTAAGTTGCAAGCAATGTGATTATACAACACCAAAAAAAAATAAGCAGATGATGAGAACTGTACTTGTAGCTATTGGTCTATTGGCCATTTCTTTTGTGCATGCACAAAGCTTTTACACCCTGGTAATCAATGTGTTTCAGGAAGAGTATACTCAGCTGGAGAATGCCGAGAATCTTACAGCAGATATGCAGGGTTGGTATTTTGACTGGTTTGAAAAGGAGTTAATACCGGCGGTGCATTATCCGATTATGGGCAGCGATTATATGGAATTGCTGGAAATCGATACTGACGGAGTTGTGTGGATGGAAGGAGAAAGGCTGGCAATGGTGTTTGCACCTTTTTATTCTTTTTTTATAGACCCAGCTGTGGATCCGTTCAATACTGATTTCGGAGATGTTTATTACAAATTTGAGAACAGTACTACTACAATTGAATATCGCAATGTAGCCTCCGAGGTCGAGTTGACCGATGACAATGATGCGTTGTTGTCCCGTTTTAACCTGAAAATTGAAATCCGCCATACAGATGGAAGGGTGCGCTTCTATTACGGGCCTTCTTTTTTGTCTGAACCTTTTTTAGCCGCCATAAGCGAAGATCCCGTGATTTCCGGACTGGCTCTTTACTATTCCGATGGTGGTTGGGATGAACATTTTTCTCTAATGCTGATTTCCGGCGATCCCAATGATCCGGACTTTGATTTTTTTGATGAAGAACCAGACCTAGACGGATATTCATTGACGGGTTTCCCCGATGCAGGCACGGTGTACGAGTTTTTCTTTGGCGGACTGGTCAATACCGAAACAGCTCAGCAACAGAACATCCTGAGTGTTTTTCCCAATCCTGCCGGCCATCAGGTAACGCTGGAAGCTCAAGGAGAGGACTTGTCTGAAGATGACCTTACTGTAAAGCTTTACGATACCACAGGGCGTTTGCATCTTACCATCCCTTTTCAGACCAATACACCTATCGATGTTTCGGAATTATCTGCTGGTGTTTATTACTTTCATGTAATGGGCAGTAATGGCCGGACAATCGTTCCCTGGGTAAAGAAGTAAATGTTACCCATAGCAAAAAAAAGGGGCTGATTCAGCCCCCCTTTTTTGCATCGTATGCTAACGTTTACTTAATCGCCTATATCGCCAGAACCATTGTTCTGGAAAACGTTATTACCATCGTCAGTAAAGTCTGAAGTGTTGTAGTAATTGATTAAACCCCAGTACTGATTGTTGGCTACCAGACTGTTCCCCAGTCTGAACCGGGAGTTGTCATACAGATAAATCGCAGCATTCCAGCTAGTATTTCCTCCTCCATAAGTTACTTCAGTATACTGAAATTCATTATTGATGTTGTTGGTATTAATCAATCTGATTCCGTCCCAATAACCAGGTGTATTTTGAGCGGCAGTAAAAATAATCTTTTCAGCTGCTGTTCCAATTGCTCTAAGAGATCCGTTGGCTTCAACCACAATATATGAAGAAGGGCCCATTTGAAAAACCGCACCGGGATTGACGGTAACATTCGCATTCAGGTATAAAGAACTGAGTATGTGAAACGGAGCCTGAGTTTTACGCCATGTCTGGGCTTGAGTTACCTGCCCTCCACTCACTTCTATCCTGTTCTGCGGATTATTTTCAAACACAGTATTTTCATCCATACGGTGCATATGTGAAGCCGTAATATTGACCGGTGCCAATGCACATTGTTGGAAATGATTGCCCGAAAACTCATCGAGTACAAACTCCGTGTTATATACTACCATGCCGTGATTTCCGCTGTTTCTGATGCTTGTGTTGCGTATCTTCAGCCGACCGTTGGAGTAACAGTACACTGTGCCATCCCATGAATTGTTTCCGCCTCCATATTCAAAAATAACGTGCTCAAGATGGTTGAGAACATTGTTCGAAGTAAACAGCAGGTATTCCCAATATCCCGGTGTAGGTGATTCGCCGCGGAAATGAATAGGATCGTCTGATGTACCTACGGCATTAAGTGATCCGGCATTTTGCACAATAATTGAAGAGGAATTCTTCATGGAGATGTAAACCCCCGGCTCTACAGTAACATTGGCTTCCAACACCCACGATCCCGAAACGAAATAGTCGGGAACATTTGGATCGCTGATGCGGTTGGTCAGTGTAATTGGAGTAGACTGGGTTCCTGTTAGTTCGATTGGCAACAGTTGAATGTCGTCATCTTCCTTGGGTTTGCAAGCCTGGAAGGCAAGCATGGCAGAGAAAAAGAGCAAAAATGTAAATTTGAAACTTTGACCTGGTTGCAGTTTGTTTTTCATGGTTTTTGAATTTGATAAGGATTTTGAAAAGTTCAAATTTCGGTGTTATATGTATACAACCATCGTTTGCACTTAACTTTTTTAAGCTTAATTCAATGTTTTTTAAAAACTGTTACCAGGCTTCATAAAGCAATATGGTATCGACCAATACTAAACATTGATTTTTCAACAAGAACTATTCCAAATATGCTTTGACAGGAAGATAAAACATGAAAATCAGCTATTTTATGTAATAGCTTTTTGTTTAATATTAGACAGTCCCGGATTAGCTTTTTGTGATATTGCCTCCTACCAGAATGAAATGCCTGCATGAAGGCTGAAATATTCTGCCGTTGCAAAATGGGTTTTGAGGCTTACTCCGGTAAAAAAGCGCGCCCGTATGGCGTTGATCTGCGCAAAGTGGTACCGGCAATGCAAAGTGAAATACAGCACTTCGGGGGCATATTCAGCACCGCGAAGGTAAAAACCGGCTTCACCTGCAAATGAAAAATTGCCGAAAAATACCTCCCCGGTTGTATAAGCCTGCAATCTGGTACGGTACCTTACCGGATTGCCTTCACGATCCATTTGACGCGAATAGTCGATAAAAAACCTGACCCACTCGTTGTGTTCCATTCCCATGCCTGCATGAAAAATGAAGGTAGATGACAAACGACGGTACCCGCCGGCTTTTACGGTAAATACCTTAAACAGGGGCCCGCTGATGGTGTTGCCACCCTGCCGCATGGCAGCCCCCGCCGATATCTGATATCCCCACATGGGGGGAGTGTACTTCAGCGGATCATCAGTGGGAGTAAGTGCAGGCGGGGCTCCGTCCGGACGCCATGATACCCCCACACTCAATGCGGCAAAATTGATTCCCAAATTGGGCAATACGGTACCGCCATTGGAATAATGATGCCCCTGCCCGGAGATTCGCATTTTCCAGTAATCGCTCAACCTGAAAATCAGGCCGATTTCAGCCCCGGTAAGGTTGTTCCAGTGGGTGCTGATCACATTGTTTTCAGGATTCTGAAGCCGGTCAAACTTGCGGCTAACATAGCCAATTCCCATCCCCATCCGGATTTGGGCCCGAACCACTGAACTGAGGCGGTATTGCTTGCCCAGAAAGGGATAGATTCCTGCGGCCCGGCCAAATATGTCGCGATCCCCAAAACTGTGTGCATTGAATGACAGCCCGAATTCAGGGAACTCATGCCAGAGATGCCAGTGCCTGCTGCCATTGAAACGCTGCACATAATTGATCTGCAATGCAAAGGAGTTTTCGGTAATATCGGGAAGTATTCGATCAGTATGCTTAACAATTCGTCCGGTTAGGAGCAGGCCGTCCCATTGTGGCTGCGCCACAAGCGTGGAACACGCGCAACAAAAAGATACCCCAAACAGAAAAAAAAATTGCCGTTTCAATTGCATGTTCCAAAATTATCAAAATCCCCCCCGCTGACCAATATTTTCGGGCTAAACGGGCTGATGATGTCTCATCCATGCCAAAGTAGTCTGCATATCGGTGTAAAGCGGGCGATCCTCCGCCAGAGGAGCTACGTGCTGCCGGTAATTGTCCAGCTTGTTCTCCAGCAGCCCGGATGTCCTTTGTGGGCGTCTGAACTCCATGGCCTGTGCGGCTGCCATCCACTCGATGGCCAGTATCTGGTAGGTATTGTTCACCAGTTTTACCAGCCTGGTGCCTGCATTGGCCGCCATGCTAACATGATCTTCCTGGCCATTGCATGAAACTATGGAGTCGACGGATGCAGGGCTGCAAAGTTGTTTGTTCTGGCTCACAATGGAAGCGGCCGTGTATTGAGCTATCATCATGCCTGAATGCAGGCCTGAATGCTTGGTCAGAAATGGCGGTAAACCCCGGCTTCCACCAATGATCTGATAAAGTCGCCTTTCGCTGATATTGCCCAGTTCACTAATGGCAAGTGCCAGATAATCCAGAGCCAGTGCAATGGGCTGGGCGTGAAAATTGCCACCCGACAAGATGAGGTCCTCATCCGGAAAAACGTTGGGATTATCAGTTACGGCATTCACTTCCCGTTCCATTACACCGGTTACATAGCGAATGGCATCTGCCGAAGCTCCGTGAACCTGGGGTATGCAACGAAAGCTGTAGGGGTCCTGCACCTGTTCTTTCTCCATGGCCGCCATTGGACTGTCTTTGAGAATCTGCCTGATATGCCCGGCGGTTTCCTGCTGTCCCTGATGGATGCGGATGCGATGCAGCGAGGGGTGAAAAGGTTCCATACGGCACCGGAAAGCATCAAGGCTGAGTGCTCCGGTCAGGTTTGCCCACTGCAGCATGTTTTCTGCATGGCGGCAGGACCATACCCCAAATGCTGTTGAAAACTGTGTTCCGTTGAGCAGGGCCAGTCCTTCTTTGGCTTTGAGCTTGAGGGGGCTCAAGCCTAAACCGGACAACACCGCTGAGGCTTTTTGTCGTTTTCCGCGGTATTGCACTTCCCCTTCACCGATCAGCATCAGGCTTAGGTGGGCCAGCGGGGCCAGGTCGCCTGACGCACCCAGTGATCCTTGCTCGTAAATGACAGGCATTACGCCGGCATTGTAAAGATTAACCATGAGCTGGAGTGTGTCAGGATGAATTCCCGAATGTGCTTTGGCCAGATTGATGATTTTGAGCAGGAAGATCCACCGGGTTATTTCCGGATCAATTTCAGGGCCTGTACCACAGGCATGGGAGCGAACCAGGTTTTCCTGAAGAGCCCCCGTTTCATGGTCCGAAATGCGAACGTCACACAGTGACCCGAATCCCGTATTGATGCCATAGATCAGGTTAGTATTTCCCTGTAGTTTTGATTCCAGGTAATTGCGGCAATCCGTTACTTCGTTCATTAAATCCGGGGAAAGGGTTATTCCTTTCTGACTCGCGTAAATGGTATATAGTTCATCCCAATGGACGGATTTGATGGATTGGCTTGAAATAGTGTGCATAATTACAATACATGATTTTGAAGCTCGTTACCGGCAATCCGGCTGATCAGCGGTCAAAGATATTGACTTATTTTTGGAGCAAACACCAGCATTGCGGGAATTTCTATATCTTTCGAACTGCAATTTCAAAAAGTAAAAGCATGGGAACCATTATTTATGTAATCATTGTGGGCGGGCTGGCCGGTTGGCTGGCGGGATTGGTGATCAAAGGGCGCGGAATGGGCATCATACTCAACATACTGGTCGGCATTGTGGGAGCTATGATCGGTAATTGGGTGTTTACCCAGGCCGGATGGAGTACCGGTACCGGGCTATTCTCCAATTTATTCGTTGCTTTTGTGGGCGCTTCAATATTGTTGGGCATCCTCAAGCTCATCCGTTCTGCCTGAAAATTTAGTTCATGTCAATCCAACCCATCAGATGCACCTGGTGTGGCAGTGACCCGCTGTACGTTTCATATCACGATGAAGAGTGGGGCGTGCCCGAATACGATGACCGGACACTGTTTGCCAAGCTGATTTTGGACGGAGCTCAGGCCGGTTTAAGCTGGATCACGATTTTAAAGCGAAGGGAAGAGTATTACCGTGCATTTGAAGGATTAGATCCGGAAATACTGAGCAGATATAATGAATCCGATGTGGAGCGCCTCATGGGCGATCAGGGCATCATCCGGAACCGCGCCAAGATAAATGCCGCCATTGGCAACGCCCGTGCTTATATGAACATGCAACACCGCGGGGAATCGTTCAGTCAATTTTTATGGCAGTTTGTGGATGGCAAACCACTCATCAATCAATGGAATACACTGAAGGAAGTTCCTGCCAGTACACCCCTGTCTGAATCAATGAGTAAAGCACTGAAAAGCAAAGGGTTTAAATTTGCCGGCCCTACCATTGTTTATGCGTTTATGCAGGCTACCGGCATGGTGAATGACCATGTAACAGATTGTTTTCGGTATCGGGAGGTATTGCTATAAGTTGCTATATTGCAGCAGCTTTCTTCTTTGTTAACCCCGAAATCCACCCATCATGAACTTCAGGGTATCGATTTTTTTGTTCAGCTTAATGCTGATGACGGTAAGTGTTAATGCTTTACCGTTAAACCAGAATGATTTTGAAGCTATTGCTCAGCGTTGGCAGGCTTTTATTGTGGCGTGGGAGAATGAAGATGCCGAAGCATGTGCCCGGTTTTATTTACAGGATGGAGTTAATGTGCCTCCGCAGCTTCCGGCCAATCAGGGCAGAGAAAACATTCAGGCTTTTTATGCATGGTTGTTTTCGATGAATCAATCATCTGTATACCGGCATTTGTCTTCACAATTGCACATTTCCAGCGGCATGGCAGTTGAATATGCTGCATTTGAGGTAGACTGGGTACCCAATGCAGGTGACCCGTGGACGTATTTTGCCCGGTGCATGGTTCACTGGGTCAAGGATGAAGACGGGCTCTGGTATATTTCCGGGCTGTACTTCAATACTCCACCACAGGCAAACTAAGCAGGCAGCTTGAGGTCAAAGGCGTAGATGATCAGGTCGTAGGTAGTGAGCACGCCTACCAGTTTATTTTGGTCATCGACTACCGGAATGGCATGAAAAAGATTTTCACTGAAAATTTCAGCGGCAACGTCCAGGCGGTCATTGGGATTGAGTTTAGCCAGTTTGGTAGTCATTACCTCTTCAACCAGCAATGTTCTGAAAATTTCTTTGTTGGCTGACTCGGACTTCATTCCCAGCGATACACCCTGAGAGATGCGGTAAATATCTGATTTGCTGACCAGGCCAATGAGGGTGCCATCCTGCACTACCGGAACATGATGGAAGCGGTGTTGGTCAAATATTTCCTTTACCGTTTGGAGAGAATCTCCCGGAGCAACGGTAATCACGTTTTTGGTCATGATTTCTGAAATGAGAGCACGTGGATTCATAGCGATGGATTGATTGAAATTCAGTGATATATAAATTGATGCCAAAGGTACTGATTGGTGTGGAAAAATAAAGGAAAACCAGCTATTTAGAGTCTTTCAAAAATAGAAAAAATATGGGATAAAATCAGGTTGTCATATTAAAACAAGTTAATTTCGCAGCGCATCAGGCAACATTGCCTTAACATGCAGTTTTACTATGGTAATCAGGGAAAATCTCTACCTCCTGGACAAGCGCCTTTTGGTGCCCATGCGAATGTTCTTCCAAACTCAGGCCGCAGGTGGTGTATTGCTGATCATGGCTACTTTTTTAGCTATGGTTGCCGCCAATTCAGGTTTAAGTGAATGGTATTTTTCTCTTTGGGACTACAAGATTGCCTTTTCTCTGGGCAACATTTTCCACATCGAAAAAAGCGTGCATTATGCCATTAACGACGGATTGATGGCGATGTTTTTCTTTGTGTTGGGATTGGAGATCAAACGGGAGATCATTGCCGGCGAGCTCAGCAGTTTGCGCAAAGCCATTCTCCCCATTTTTGCCGCAGTGGGTGGAATGGTAGTTCCTGCCCTGATATTTTTGGTGTTCAATTACGGCACCGTAGGTGCTGCCGGATGGGGTGTACCCATGGCTACGGATATTGCCTTTTCCCTTGGTATTCTTTCACTGATCAGCCGGCATGTTCCCATTTCACTCAAGGTCTTCCTGGTGGCATTGGCAGTGGTTGATGACCTTGGGGCAGTATTGGTGATTGCCATGTTTTACTCTTCTGATATATCCATGGCGAGCATTGGTGCCGGGCTGGCACTGCTGGGTCTTATGTTTTTGGGCAACCTGGCCGGTGTAAGGCATTGGCTTTTTTATGCCTTGATTGGTATTTGTGGTCTTTGGCTGGCTTTCCTGCTTTCCGGGGTACATGCAACCATAGCCGGTGTGTTGGCGGCATTTGTTATTCCATCCAAGTCAAAATACTCTACAAGTCAGTTGGTGAGCTATCTCAATATGGTGATGAGTGAACTGAGAATGGCCGGCGAAAAAAACAGGGAGATCATGTCTGAAGGTCAATTGAAGCTGGTTTATGCCATCAAAAAGGGAGTGTATGGTTATGAACCACCCATGCAAAAGCTTGAGCATGCACTTCATCCGCTGGTGATTTTTGTTGTACTGCCTCTTTTTGCTTTTAGTAATGCAGGAGTGCTGCTCGAAGGCAATTTTGTTGAGGCCATCACTCATCCTGTTAGTCTAGGGGTTATTTTTGGCTTATTGATAGGTAAATCTGCGGGCATTGCTTTCTTTTCATGGATGGCCATTAAGTTCAAACTGGCAGCACTGCCTAAAAATGTGACCTGGCCCATGATTATTGGAGTTGCATTCCTTGGCGGAATCGGTTTTACCATGTCCATTTTTATTGCCAGCCTGGCTTTTATCAATGACCCTGCACTGATCAATGAATCCAAGCTGGGCATTATATCGGGCTCTTTGATTTCGGGTATCATTGGATTCATCATTCTTAAAATGAATATCAAAGAGCCTGTTATCGATCACAAAGTCAAGAAGATGCCCAAATCCAGGGAAATCGAACATTCATTCTAATGCCCGGCATCAACATTATTGGTTGAACGTGTGCTTTTGTCGACCTTTTTTCTGAGCAGGCTAAATTTTGCAGCACTATTTTTGCTTTTTCAGGGTTTTACTTGAAATTAGCGGTGGCCTTTATGCCTTGAGCTTTATTTGGAAATCAGGCAAAACCCTGTCCTGTATATGAGTGGATTGGTATATCACAACAGTAACAGCCCTAAATCCTTCATCAGGAGCTTTTATACAGCACTGGTCAAGAGGGATGCTGAGGCCATTATGTGGCATTACGATCTCTCTCCCAATACTTACATCATTGCTCAGCCACCTCCTGTACACCAACCCGGTGCAGGGTTTTTCCCCGGTGGTTGGGAAGCTTACCTCAGCACTGATTGGGCATTGCACGACATGCTCTGGACCGAAGGCCCGTTTGAAGACCGGCTGGGAGAAATGGCCTGGCTGGCCGGTGGCCTTCAGCTGGTAATGGGTACACAACAGCATACCTTTGAGCAGATGTTCAAGGCAACGTTTATTTTGCGCCGCCGTGAGCAACACTGGAAAATCGTTCATGAGCACGTATCGGGGCTTCAGGGCTTACCTCCGGTTTCTGATACATAGCACAGCGCTTTCAAGGCAATTACATGAAATGCGGTATCAGCTTTCAAACATCCAGCTGTTCCTGAGCTGATAAGCTGTATGGCAGCTATGCACCGGTATGATCCTCACGGTGTCGCCGGCTTGTAATGACCGATCAGGATCTGTCCAGGTAATAATCCCATGTTCCTGCGACAGGGAGACAAGTATGCCGGCTATCTTCGGTTGACTGTTTATTCCCCTTTCTTCAATAACCAGGCCGTAACAGCTTTGACCCTGAGGGTAATCAATAAAGTCTTTCGCAAAATGAATGGCTCCTCCATGGATTACCGATTGCTTTCGGCTTGGATGATGACTCACTACCGGGCAGATAACTGAAACGGCGATGTCATTCAATAGGCAGTGCCCGGCCTGCCATTGCATCAGATCGTAATACAGAAAATTACCGGCTCTGAACTCATCAAACGGTGAAAAGTCTTTCATGAGCGATGCTGAGGGTGTGTCACCTGCGCTTAGCAGGTAATGCCCATAGTCAGCAATGGCTTCCCCGGCCTGTTGTATCAGCTGAGTAGCTCTTGCAATTTCCGCCATTTTCGCAGCGTGATCCAGTATGCCGTACAACTGACCAAAGTGTGCCAGCAGACCGCGGAATTGCAATCCGGGTAATTCTTCAATAGCCGCTCTCAATTTTCTTATCGTCCTTAAATCACCGGCCGGAATTCCGGTGCGGCCCTGACCTGCATCCAGTTTGATCCACACACTTTTCTTGACCGGATGGATGTTGTTGAGCCATACAGCCATTTCAGCCGACTCCACAATGAAATGCATATTTCCTTCCGGCAGCATTCCGATTAGTTTTTGGTATAACTCTTTGTTGTGCGGATTAGGCGGAAAAGCCAGCAGAATGTCATTCCATCCTGCCGAGGCAAACTCCAGGGCCATTTCTGCATTAGACACTGTAATGGCATCAATACCCTTGAGTTTAAGCGTTTCGGCTACTTCAGGGAGGTGTATGGTTTTTACATGGGGCCTCAGCAGGGTTTGGCTTGCAGCAGCTTTGGAAATCATTTTGTCCAGATTGTTGCCCAATCTGGATCGGTTAATTACAAGGACAGGCCTGCCTGTTTTGATATCATCAGTATTCATTACATGGTCATTCCTTCCTCCCAAAACACTTTGCCGCTGGCAATTCGAAGTATTTTACCGGGAAACTTTTCCAGAATCGTGTAATCATGGGTGGCCATAAGTACGGCTACCTTTTCATTCTTGCAAAGCTGGTATAACAATTTTATTATCTCATCCGAGGTGTCGGGATCGAGATTTCCCGTAGGCTCATCGGCCAAAATGAGCGGGGGGCTGTTGAGCAAGGCGCGGGCAATAACCACCCGTTGTTGCTCACCACCGCTGAGTTCAAATGGCATAGCATCTTCCTTGTTTTCCAGGTCAACTCTTTTGAGTACCTCCCTGATCCGTTGCTGCTGTTCCTGCTTATTTTTCCAGCCGGTGGCTTTCATAACAAAAGAGAGATTGTCAGCCACATTGCGGTCTGAAAGCAAATGAAAATCCTGAAACACTATACCGAGGTTTCTTCTCAGATCGGGAATTTTTTTCCAATGAAGGCCCTGAATATCAAAGCCGGTTACAAAGCCCTTACCCGATGCCGGCGGCAGCTCACCGTACAAACATTTCATCAGCGTTGATTTGCCGCTTCCCGTTTTGCCAATCATGTAAACAAACTCTCCGGGCATAATTTTAAAGCTGACATCCCTGAGAATAATCCTTTTTTTTTGTTCGAGCGTTACCTGATCCAGAAAAACCAAAGGGGTGGTGAAGTCCATACTGTAGATTTGAATGGCCAATATTACGCAATTGCCAATACATGCACAAGCCACCGGTTTATTGGTTATTATCAAATCGGGGCACCAACAAAAATTTGTACCTTTGCGTTATCGAAACGATCTTAAAAGGAAAACATGAGGAGGATACATTTTGTAAGCATTGGTTTAATTGGAGTGGCCATTGTTTTACTGGTGATGGCAGCCGGCGATATGAGTACCTATTCTTCCTTCTCCGAAGCCAAGGAGAATCCCGGTGTTTCCGTTAAAATTAATGGACAGCTGGCACTGGACAAAGAAATGTATTACAATCCTGAAGAGGATCCCAACCATTTTAGTTTTTACATGATCGATCGGAATAATGTGGAAAGCAAAGTCATTTTATTGAGTGCCAAGCCACAGGATTTTGAGCGGTCTGAGGAAATTGTGCTGACCGGATATTGGGCCGGTGATGCTTTTATCGCTACTGATATGCTGATGAAGTGTCCTTCCAAATACGTTGATGAAGAGATCCGTGTTAGGGCAGAATCCTGATGCCTTGTGACGATCGGAAACCGGGATTAGGATTATGAACGAAATACAATATATCGGAGAAAACCTCCGGTTTGGGCAATGGGGCCACTTTGCCGTAGTTTTGGCATTTGTTTCTGCACTTTTTGCCGCAATAGCTTACCTGATCAGCGCCTCAGCCAAAGACGAGGCAGAAAACCACACCTGGCGACGCTATGGCAGAGCTATGTTTTTCACACACACCGGGGCAATTTTACTGGTGATCCTTCTGCTGTTTTACATGATGATCAATCAGATGTACGAGTATCAGTACGTCTGGGCTCATGTAAGCAGCGACCTCCCTATGAAGTACATCTTTTCTGCATTCTGGGAAGGACAGGAGGGCAGCTTCCTGTTGTGGATGTTCTTTCATGTTTGGTTAGGTGTCATTCTGATTTTTACCGCCAAAAAGTGGGAATCCCCGGTTATGCTGCCCATGGCCATAGCTCAGGCTTTTCTTACCGTAATGATCATCGGGCTTTACATTCCATGGGCTGGTACCGAAGTCAAAATCGGCTCCAATCCGTTTGTATTGCTGCGCAATGCCATGGATGCCCCCATTTTTGCTTCTGCCAATTACCTCCAAAACATAGACGGTAACGGCCTGAATCCGCTTCTTCAGAATTATTGGATGACCATACATCCTCCGGTGTTGTTCATCGGATTTGCTGCAGTTATTGTGCCTTTTTGTTATGCCTTTGCGGGGTTGTGGACCAATGACCACAAAGGTTGGCTCAAGCCGGCTCTTCCCTGGGCATTGTTTGCCGGTGGCGCACTGGGTACGGGAATTCTGATGGGTGGTGCATGGGCATACGAAGCTTTGTCGTTTGGCGGTTACTGGGCCTGGGATCCTGTTGAAAACATGTCCCTTGTACCCTGGCTGATATTGATTGCCGGTATTCACACTCACCTGATTGCCCAAAGTACAGGCAGAGCTGTTAAAACCACATACTTCTTTTATATCTCAGCATTCCTGCTTATTTTGTACAGTACCTTTCTTACACGTAGCGGTATTTTGGGAGATACCTCAGTGCATTCGTTTACTGATATGGGGTTAGGTGGTCAATTGCTGGCTCAGATTAGCTTTTTTACCATACTTGCTTTTGGATTTCTCATTTACCGCCTGAAGCAGATTCCTTCTGTAAAGAAAGAGGAAAGGCTCGACAGTCGCGAATTCTGGATGTTTATTGGGTCATTGATCTTGTTGTTCTCATCTGTGCTCATTGGTTTTTCCACCAGTATTCCGGTATTCAATGAGGTCTTTAAAGTGATTACCAATGTAACCGGTATCGATCTCAGCCACCTACACAGAACCTCACCCCAGGACCCTGTAGAGCACTATAACCGCTATCAGATGTGGATCGGTTTTGCCATTGCACTGATGTCGGGTGTCATTTTATGGCTGCGATACGGTGTACTCGGTTTGTCGGTTTCAATGAGAAAAGCTTTGTCAATCAGGGTTGGTGCTATTCTGGCAATCAGTTTCCTGCTTACATGGCTGCTTGCTGATCTGCTGCATGCTTTTGCCTGGCAATACCGCCTGCTACTGTTCAGTGCTATATTCGGCATTTCGATCAATACGGATTACATCGTATCCGGCTTAAAGGGCAAACTTAAGTTGGCCGGTTCCGCATTAAGCCATTTTGGCTTTGCCATGATGATTTTTGGAGTTATTGCCTCCGGGCTGGGTAAAAATGTGATCAGCCAGGGTAACTTTATGAGTGCCAATACCATTGACGGCTTCAATACCGAGGATACCGGTAAAAACGTACTCCTGTACAAAGGCCTGCCTACTCAAATGGGCCCGTATATGGTTACCTATACCGGCGATTTTATGGAAAACCATATCCGGTATTTTAAGGTGGATTACGAACGTACCAATGAAGAAGGCGATGTGGTTGAGTCGTTCAGGTTAACCCCCAATGTTCTTTACAGCAGGGCGGGTGATAACATTGAAGCCAGTAACCCTTCAACCAGGCATTATTGGTTTTGGGATGTCTTTACCCATGTTACGGCATTGCCTGCTTCTGAAATGACCGCGGAAGCTGCCAGGGCAGCAGAGGACTCGCTGCAGTATGTCAGCCATCGGGTAATTCAGGGGGACACTTTTTATACCCGTAAGCATTTCGGCGTTCTCGAGGATATTACCTTCAGGCCTGAAAATCCGCTTTACCAGCAGGCTGACAACGATGTAGCCATAGGGTTTAATTTCAGATTTTACAAACTCAATGAGGATACAAGCTGGACTGCTCAGCCGGTATATTTTATCCGGGACGAGGGCAGATCAAGAGAGTTTGCCGTGGCTGATGAAATTGCCGAACTGGGCATTAAGTTGAGGCTGCCCCCCGGATTTTATGACGAAATGTATGAAATTCAGGATGCCCTGCAATACGAAACTATTGAGTTCCGAACAGGAGATACCATTAAACTCCGCAATTACGAATATTACCTGGAAGGGCTTAATACCACTCCTCAACATGCCCAATATGCTGCCAGAGATGGCGATATTGCTATAGGGGCTATGCTTCGGGTAATTGATCCGGTGAGCGGAGATAAAGCTAATCTCAAGCCGGTTTACCTCATCCGCGATAGGCAACAATTCAATTACCGCGATCAGTGGCGGGAAAAAGGAGTTAATATCCAGTTTATCAGCGTTAATCCGGAAAGAGAAAGTATCTCACTTAAAATTTCAGAAGGAGCTCCAATCAGGGAGATCATCCAGGTGGAAATAGCTGAGGATGTACCCCGCCGCGATTACATTGTATTACAGGCTATTGTTTTTCCGGGTATCAACTTTTTCTGGTTTGGTACTATCGTTATGATGATCGGCTTTTTTGTAGCTATGTGGCACAGGCTTTCCATTATTCGTCGCTAACCTGCCAAAGGCAGGCAACAAAAAGTTATCCACCATGAAACCGCTCAATATTGTTGTTTTAGGGAGTGGTAATTTGGCATGGCATTTTGTGGGCCGCCTTTCAGCCGGCAGTGAAATTTATCTTCAGCAATGGTATTTCCGCCCTTCAGCTAAACCCGCTGAAATCAACCTGCCTCAAAGGCCAGAAGTGGTCCATCAGCTTAGCCAGATTCGCCCGGATGCGGACCTGTATTTGCTCGCCATAAAAGACGATGCTGTTTCTGAGGTTTCCGCCGGACTTACTCAGTTGCATGGAAACCAACATATCACGGTAGCACACATGAGTGGCGCCCTTGAACCGGAAGCTTTACATCAGGAAATTGTAAATCGTGCTGTTTGTTATCCATTGCAGACTTTTACTGCCGGCCGGCCGATAGATTTAAGCAGCGTTCCGTTTTTTTTGTGTACTGAAAGTGAAATCGCTGCACAACATATTAATTTGCTCTGTGATCGACTGAAAGTCAGGGTAAGTCAGGTAAGTGCTGAGCAAAAATTGCATCTTCACCTGGCAGCAGTCATGGTCAATAATTTTACCAATCACTGGCTGGCATTGGGGTATGATTACCTCGAAAAACATGGCTTGGACAAAGAAAACCTTGAACCGCTTATTCGCGAAACTTTGACAAAAGCACTGGAAACCCATCCTGCCGATGCACAGTCGGGACCGGCCAGGCGGATGGATAAGAGCGTACTGAATAAACACCTTCAACTGCTTGGTGATAATCCTGAACTCAGCGAACTTTACCGGCTGATGAGCAGATCAATTTATCATTTTAACAATCGCAGGCAGGACAGTGAAAAGTAAGCCGTTTTTCCCGCTTATCGCAGGATCACGAACCTTAAGAATTCAACATAATCACCGCTTTTGGCACTAAGGATGTACATGCCCTCAGGCAGGTGGGTTATATCTGCTGTAGCACTGTGCGTTTCATTGTAAAAGGTTACCTGCTGCTGCCAAAGTTCCCGTCCGGTAAGGTCTGTAATAGTTATTATTCCCGATTCACCGGCCTTATGGTTCCAGGTCAAATGAATGTGACCAGTTGATGGGTTGGGGTGCAGGAATAGTGCAGTGGTTGGCACGGGATGCTGGTTTTCACCGAATTCAAACTGAATACCTGCCACCCCGTTATCACGGTCATAAGCTTCAGCATTCAGAAATCGTTGGCTTAGGGTTAACATCGAACTCAATGGGCCGCTTTTCATGGCTTTGAACCGAATTATAAACAGTACTTCATCGCGCTCAACGATTGCCCCGGATTGATTCCAACTCATCAAAATATGGGTTTGATCATCTTCATGAAGGTTCCAATTCGAATCTGACCAGTCCGGTAATGAGCTTTCTGATACGGAAAACTTCTCAAAGCTCTCTGACGGCAATTCAAAACCCGCCTGGAAACCGTCAACCGCAATGGTTTGCGATGACCTTACGGTAATGGAGTATGTTTTTCCAGCTTCAAGTAGTGCATCATCCAGCTCCCAATGCCACGGACTCCTGTTGTACACTGTAAGCGGAGATAACTCTCCACCCGGTTGTGCTGACATATTTAAATCGCCTATTTTAACGGCAATGAAATTAGCGTTACCTACCGGAACTAGCACACTGTCTTCAACATAAGCTGTAGAATAGTTGGGAACAAAAGGACTGGTTGGAATTGGATCAGTTACACCGGGCAATACAAACTGCCATGAAGTATTATTAGCCAAACCGGTAAAAGGATCTATGAATTCGTTGTCGATAAACAAGATCAGTCTTCTGAGCTGAATCATGTCTCCTATTTCAATGATACCGTTTTGATTGATATCTGCGGCAATTTTTTTATACGGTGAATTCAGGTGTTCTACATTGAGGATATGTCTTTGCATAAGAACCATATCAAAAGTACTGACACCGTTCCTGTGAAGGGTATCAAGATGAGCTGTTACACTCAGAGCAGAACCTGTCTGGATTTCCGGAATAAAATATGATCCGGAAGAGTCTGTAACAGTGGTTTGGGTTGGAGAAGATTCAAGGGTAACACTCACATCGGGAACAGCCTGGCCGTCCTCTGTGGTTATCCAGCCGCTAACTGTGATCACAGTATCTGTAAACGGTTCTTCAATCACGGTGACGGTAACGGTACATTGTGCGGTATTTCCGTGAACATCTACTGCCGTAAAAACCACCTGAGTACTTCCCGTGGGATAGGTACCTGAAGCATTAGCACCGCCACTGTTAAAGTTGTTTGAGATGTTGGCCACACTGCAATTGTCGGTAGCCGTGACAGCAGGCACGGTCACTTCAGCGGAGGACTGCCCGGAGGGAACAGTAATGCTGATATTGGCCGGGCAATTGATTAGGGGCGGTTGCAAGTCGGTAACGGTAATATCGAAGGAGCAGACGGCGGTATTCCCCGCAGGATCAGTAGCGGTGAGGGTAACCGTGGTAGTACCCACGGGAAAGAAATCTCCCGACTGATGACTGTTAGAAATCACGGCAGAGCAGTTATCGGAAGCGGAGGCCGAAAATGTGACAACGGCACCACAAGCTCCCTGATCTGCGGGTTGGCTGATATCGCCGGGACATTGAATAACCGGCAGTTCCGGATCATCAATGGTGACAACTGTGGAGCATTGAGCAGTATTTCCCGCGGCATCCGTGACAGTAAAGACCACGGTGGTAATACCCACCGGATAAAAAGCAGAAGCATCACTACCACCGGCATTGAAGTTGTTGGTAATGGTGAGCGGAGGCACACCGCCTGATGCAGAAGCCAGCC